>JALVXC010000087.1 GCA_027038275.1 Campylobacteraceae bacterium
TAGTAGCAACTCTTTATTTCTATATTGGATACTTTTTAGTATAATTTGTATGATTCTTATTTGTATGTGCATACATTATAAGAATCATCTTTTTCTTTAAATCTTTCTTTTTTGTCTAAAGTGTAGTCTATATTATAAATATGAAAAATAATCAAATTCAAAAAATATCTAATAGTGGTACAGAATTTGAATCTATGAAAAATATAAAACTTTTAAGTAATAAAAATTTGGGGGTTGTAAATAATCGAGATTATATTGATTATTTAGATATATATGATTTTGGAGGAAATAAAATTAAATCAATCAAATTAGATAATATATTTGGTTCTATGTTTATCTCACATAGTAAACTTGTGACTACATCTATGCATAATCCGTCGGAAATTATAGATATTGAAACAAATAAAATCAAAAAATTTGATATTGGATATTTGTTTGGAGAAGATGATGATACTATGCTTTTTGATAACGAAAAATATTGTATTAGAATAACTATTACTGCTAGTGGGGAGATTAGTTATGAGATGGATTGTTGGGATTTATCAATATTAGATAAAAATAATCGTGCAAAAAAAATATGGCAAATTGAAGACCCTGGTTTAGAAACATTTATTCCGTTAGGTTATTGTAAACTAGACAAATATTTTTATATTGTTGATAAAAATTCAGGAGAGATGCTCTCTATAGATATAAATAATGGAGACATAATTAATAACTATCAATTGCAAAGAGGTATAAAAGAGATTAAAATGTCAAATTCTGGTGATTATATAGCTTGGAGATTAGCAACTGGAGAATTTTCTTATATCTCTTATCCTTTTAAGTCTTGTGAGGTATCAGATGCGTAAAGTATGGCGAAGACAAACAGTTAATAATAGTAAAAATGAAGAAATTTTAAAAGGAGAGAGGAATGTTGCAGAATTATGGTGGTATGCATTTAATTTAATAGATAAAACTAGCTTCCACTCTTCAGAATTCGATGGTAATCAATTAAATCCATTTGACTATGCATTAACTATTCCTAATAAATCAAATTTAGAATCTTATGATGAGTCACAAGCAATTCTTTCATTATTAGGTAGGGGAAATAATATTGATTTTGAAAATGATACAAATAAAAAAATTGCTACTATATATCATGAGTTATTTCATGTTTTTCAATCAACTACAACTAAAAGAGTTTTAAACTACTTTTATCTAATTGATGATATACAAAGAACGAGAACGGAACTATTAGAGTATTTGGGTTATTGTAACTTTTATCAATGGGCAGAAGAAGCTGAAAAGGATATGGGAAAAACAATTTTTCATAGTGTTGAAGAGTATTATAAATTAACAGAAGAAGTAAAAGATTTTAGTCATTTAAAGCATTTATTCAAACAAGCAAAAGATATAAAAGAGTATAGTGATTTAAGTTGTAGAAATATAGAAGAGGTAATAGATGTTTTTAAATTTGCTAAAGATATAAATCTTCATATATTTCATCTTATAGAAGGTAGTGCTCAAATTTTTGGTTGGTGTTGTGCAGGGTACAATATCGAGGAGAGATTAAAGTTTTCAAAAAAAGTAAAACAAGATAAAAATGTTGTTCAATCTGATACTTATGAAAAAGCCTATGAGCTATTTAGAGAACATGGAGGGAAGACACCTTTACTTTTTGTTATTATTACGCTTTTTTCATTATTGATGAGGGAATCAATAGATGTATATAAATGGTCTTTAAATAAAGTAAAAAACTGGGAAGAGGATTTAGAAATTTTACTACAAGATAAAGAGTTAAATAGTAAAGTTTTTAAATTAAGTGTAATTAGTTTAATTACTCAAATGGAAAACACTTTCAAAGGTGAATTTTATACAAAAAATATGAAATCAATTCATGATAAAGAAGATGAAAATAATATTTTTTTACAAAGAATAAATCGTATAAGAAATATTATACCTGAAATTAATAATATGGAATTTTTTATTGATTTAATTTTAAATAAAAACATAGTTTTTGCTTTAATTGATAGCTTTGAAAATAGTCAAGAAGAGTTTAGAGTAGATATACGAAAAAATGAAGTAATGCGTGATTTTGAACAGTTTTTAAGAAAAGGAAAGAAAAAATTTATATTTAAATGTTGTTCTAAACATAAAAAACAACCTAGATATAAATTTGAATGGAAAGAGTGTAAAAGTATAGATAGTTTCAATAGTATCTTACTTGATAGTTTTAGGATTGAGATGCCTAATAAATTACTAAATGAATAAGGAAAATTAATGCGACAAAATAATTTAGAAAAGATTTTGATATCTTTTGAAAGACCAATAAATTCAAATATAACTGGATATGAGTTTTTAAAAAATCCTCCACAATTAGAAGGTGGAGGACTACTTGACCAAATTGTTATGGTAAAAGAAGAGCTTTCTTTACATGATTTAGTTGAAACATTTATGGAAATATCAGATAATCTTTCAGATATATTGGGAGAAGAGTATTCTTATTTGATTGCGTCAATATTAAGTTTGTCTTTAAATTCACTCTCAATAAAATTGTTTCCTGATGAATATAAAGAGATTTTAGATTTAGTGAAAGAGACTGACCAAGAATATAGTTTAAATCAAGAAAAACTTAATCAATTAATTAATGAAGACTCTAATACTATAAGAATCTTAGATGCTTTAATAGAAGAAGGTTTTCTTCGTAAAAAAAGAAATGGAGAATATGAAGTACTAGAAACACTTTTAACAAATATACATTTTTCATTTTTACAAATTGCAGATTAAAGGATAAAAAATGGAAACGATTATAGTTGTTGTAGGTATTGTTGTTGTATTTTGGATAGCAAAAAAAGTTTTTGGTTCTTCAGACAAAGTTTGGAAAGTGGCTAAAAAATATGGGGTTAAAAAGACAGATTCTAGTAGAGAAAATTGCAGTAGATGTAGATATGGAAATCATACAATCACAACAGTTGAAGGAAAAGGTTCTACAAATGGGGTTCACTGCTCTAAAAAAGATATAGAAGTTACTGAAAATATGGTTTGTAGTGAGTTTAAAGGCTTAGAATCTCCTCAACATAGTTTATTTGGTAGCTAAATTTAATTTATAAAAGGAAAATTATGAGTGACTTTAAAGATAGATGTGGTGGATGTGAGCATACAACTGGTTATGACCTTCCTTTTAAGGGAGCAAGAACTATTACTCAATGTGCTTTAGGTTATAGAGTACCAATTTCAGAGGGGTGTTCAGAGTTTACACCTGATATTACTGCAAGTTGTGATAGATGTTTTTTTTATACAAAAAAGGAATCAGAAGGGAGATATAAACCTCATTGTACAGTTCATAATATTACCTCTATAATGTCTAAAAATTTTCCAGGAGGTAGTGGATTTTGTCAAGAATTTTATCAAAGAAATTCTTATGAAAATACAAATAAAGAGAAAAAAAGTGGTTGTTTTATAGCAACAGCTGTTTATAACTCTCCTACAGCTCCTAAGGTTATGATTTTAAGAGAGTTTAGAGACAATATTTTACTACAATCTAAATATGGTAAATCTTTTGTAAATCAATATTATAAATATTCGCCAAATTTTGCAGATTTTTTAAGAGGACATAAAATTTTAAAAAGTATTGTTCGATATATATTTATTGAACCACTTGTTTTTATAGTGAAACTATTTCAAAAGAAAAGAGCATAAAAAGAGAGTTTTACTATTTACTAGAAAAATACTTTGTTTGAAAAGGGAATTTATGAAATTCAAATTAAATAAAAATGAACTAGAGAATCACAATACGGATATATTATGTTTCACTTGCATACATCGAATGGCTCAATATACATCAGGAGAATTTGATTGTAGTCTCTATGGTCGTGTTAAAAATACGAAAATATGTGGTACTTATATTAAAAATAAAATTGCTTCATAATATTAACATGTGGTGTAAGAGCTTTAAATAATTCAGTATAGCAATAATTTTGAAGAAATTTTATAAATTTTTTCCAAAGGCAAAGGGGTCAGGTGAACGTAATCGTAAGTAATTTTCTGCTATACTTTCACCAAAGGAGACCCCATGTCAAGAAAACCAAGAGTAGAAATAGCAGGATATTATCATATAGTCAATAGGGGGGCAAAGGGGTCAGGTGAACGTAATCGAAAGCAATCTTCTGTTATACTTTCACCAAAGGAGACCCCATGCCAAGAAAACCAAGAATAGAGATAGCAGGATATTATCATATAGTCAATAGAGGAGTAGAACAAAGAGTAATCTTTAAAGAAGATGAAGATTATAAAAAGTTTGAAGAGCTACTTTGTAGCTATGCACCAAGTTATGGAGTAACCATTCATAACTACTGTTTGATGAGTAATCACTACCACTTGCTAATAGAGATAGAAGATGGAAATCTCTCAAAATTTATGCGACAAATCAATATGAATTATGCTATCTATTTTAACAAAAAATATAAACGTTCAGGACACCTTTGGCAAGGACGATTTAAATCATGGTATGGAGTAAAGGGGTCAGGTGAACGTAATCGTAAGTAATTTTCTGCTATACTTTCACCAAAGGAGACCCCATGCCAAGAAAACCAAGAATAGAGATAGCAGGATATTATCATATAGTCAATAGAGGAGTAGAACAAAGAGTAATCTTTAAAGAAGATGAAGATTATAAAAAGTTTGAAGAGCTATTCTGTAGCTATGCACCAAGTTATGGAGTAACCATTCATAACTACTGTTTAATGAGTAACCATTATCATCTATTAATAGAGATAGAAGATGGAAATCTCTCAAAATTTATGCGACAAATCAATATGAATTATGCTATCTATTTTAACAAAAAATATAAACGTTCAGGACACCTTTGGCAAGGACGATTTAAATCATGGTATGTAACCGATGAAGCGTACCTCTATACACTTATACCCTACATAGAACAAAACCCACTTAAAGCAAAGATGGTAAAAAGAGTAGAGGAGTACCAATACTCAACAGCACACTACTTTTTAAGTGAAGAGAAAATACCAACTTGTTTAAAAGACTCCTATATGGCACAAAATTATCAAAATGATAAAGAGGCAATAGAAGCATTTTTATATTCAAAAATAGATAGTTCAGTACTTCAAAGACTAAAAAGAGGAGCAAGTTTAGTAGAAGCACCAAACATAGATAAAAGACCTAAAGAGGAAGATTTAAAAACTATTTTTGAAAATATTACAGATATAAAAGAGAGAAATAGTAAAATAGTTCAAGCATATAAAGATGGTTTCTCTCAACACATGATGGCTAAAGTATTGGGGTTATCACAATCTACTGTTAGTGGGATTATTAAGAGGTATGGGTAGATGATTACGTTCACCTGACCCCCTTTTCTCCTTTTCTGCCCTTTTCTCAACCTCCACTTTTACCATTTTTAATAACCATAAAAATAGATAATTTAGATAATCTAGAGATTGAACGGCAGGGGTGTAGAGTTTTAAAAATAGATAATTTAGATAATCTAGAGATTGAACGGCAGGGGTGTAGAGTTTTATACTTTTTTAGCTAAAATTCCTAGAAAGGAACTCCCATCGAACCAAAAGAGAACCACACACCCCTGCCGTTTAATCTCCACTTTTACCATTTTTAATAACTATAAAAATAGATAATTTAAAATTACACCCCTGAGGTCGAATCTCCACTTTTTAACTTACAAGACTATAAATCCCTTAACTCCTCTATCTCCTCAACACTAAGTCCTGTCGTTTTAGAAATAAACTCTATATCCATATTTGCCAATAGCAGATTTTTAGCAATCTCAATCTCTCTCTCTTTTTTACCTTTTTCTACTCCTCTTTTTTCTCCTTCTTCTATTCCTTTAAGTTTGGCTGTATATAAAAGAGAATTTTTATACATCTTATTCTCCTCTTTTCTCTTATAGATAGCTCTTGCTTTATCATCTAGTTTCATAATGTCTAGCGTCTCTTTAGCTTCATTTAGTCCTTTTGCCTTAAAGTCGCTTTTTATCTCTTCATTTTTTAGAAAATATATCCACTCATCAAGGCTGTTTTTAGCAATATCATTAAACTGATTTACTCTTAAAATATAATATTCAGGATATATATCTGAAATAGTATCAATACCAAAATCCTCTTGCTGTCTCTTTGATGGTCTTAAAATATCATCTTTTTTATGTAGTCCTCTAAACTCTGTCTTTCCATAATATACATAATCTTCACCTTGACCCAACGCAAAATAGACAATATTAACTGAATATACCTTTTTAATATTTTTATAACCACTATCGCCTTTTGAGATATATTCGGTAATTAGTTTAGATGAACCATAAAGCATTCTTTGAAAATAGTCAATCTCACTACTATATTGAACTTCAATTAAAATAAGTTGCCCACTCTCGTTTTTAGCCAACAAATCAACTCTATTAAATTTATCATCTTCATTTTCTTGATTTGCCTCACTCTCTAAAACCTCTTCTATCTTTACATCAAATTTTAGAAGTTCGGTTAAAAAGCCCTCTAAAATAACAAAATTTGCTTTTTGTCTTAAAATTTTTTTCATAGCCCAATCAAAGCTTACTAATTTTCGTGACATTTTAAACTCTTTTTTTGAGTCGATTATAACACAAACTATATTATCCACGGATAACTAAACTAAAGATACACCCCTGCCGTTCAATCTCCACTTTAAAAGGTCAGGTGTCAGACCCCAAATAGATAACTAATCTTAAGCTAAGGGGTCAGACACTAAATAGATAACTAAACTTAATTTATGCTTTATCCAAGAAAATAATAGACTTCTATTTCACTAAGAAAAAGGAGTCCATCATACCAATAGGCATTCCACAACTGAACAACTAGAGTTATAGAATAAGATAATTTAGGTTTTGCTATGATATAATAAACACAAATGAATACAATTAAAAGCAACTTTTGGAATATATCTATAGACTTCATGCTATTGAGCGAATGTTTCAAAGAGACATTAGCGAAAAACAAGAAGAAGTAATTGAAAATGGTGTCTAAAATGAAATGTACAATTTGTAAACATGGTGAAACCATTGATGGCTTTACAACCATTACTTTAGAGAAAAATGGGGCAACCATTGTTTTTCAACATGTTCCTGCATTGGTTTGTGATAATTGTGGTGAAAAATATGTTAAAGGAGAGGTTACTTCTGCTATTTTGCAAAAAGGTCGAGAGATTGTAGCAAATGGTGTTAAAGTAGATATTCGTGATTATCAGTTGAATGTGGCTTAGAAAGTCAGGTTATAATGTACCCCTTTGTCAAGACCACTTAACCCAACACTCTTATTTTCATAAATTACGATACTATCTGTAACACTTGATTTTGAAATTACAAATTATTAATATAATTGAAATAAACCTCATTAGGTGTTTTATTGTCAATGGCTGAGTGTAATCTCCTAGAGTTGTACTTATCAATATAATTTTTGATAGAGTATCTTAGCTCACTCATACTTTTATAGTCATTGAGATATATCTCTTCATACTTAATCGTTCTCCAAAATCTTTCAATACAGATATTATCAATAGTTTTGCCTACAGCTATGCTAAAGCATATAGCTTTCAGTTCCGAACCTAAGAAAGCAAAGCAGTTTGCTTTCTTTTTACGGTTCTCATATTTGCCATCCATAGAGATTTTAATGTCATGCTCCTTAGCTGTGTATTGACTCCCTTGGTCAGAGTTAAATATCTATGGTTTAGGGTAAAGCATTAGTGCCTCTTTGCTAAAGAAAAAAACTTAGAAGCAAAGTAAAAAAGCCCTAAAAATACTATTCCATATAGTATAGAGTTTGGAATATTTTTTAGCAGATAGTTAAAAAGTGAGTTAAGATTGCCTTTGTAGGTTGTCTTGCTTAAGTTAGCATAAAACCCAACACGCTTCATAAACTTTGCCTCTCCTAACTTTTTTAATCCCTTTAAGCCATCTTCTCCATAGGTTGAAGCATGAATAAAACTTTTAGTTGATACATTGGGCATAGCAGTAGCATAGTGTAAGGCTCTGTTATTGGTAGCTAGTAGCAGAACAGGACTCTTTTTTCCAAAACGTGAAGAGAAGTTTGCTAAGGCTTTAAGCTCTTTACTATTTTTACTTATTTTTAAAAGATTTAGTGTTTGATTTAGACCAACTTTATTATAGAGTTTAGAGATAGGTTGAAGTAGGGTATTTACCTTATCTAATGATTTTGTCTCTTTAGCTACCTTGGCATACCTTATAATCTTCTCTTGTAACCAAAGAGGTATTTTGTTTACCTTTTTACCATACTTTAAAACAGAGATAGAGGTTTTAACAGGGGCTGTTGCTCCTGCACTATATACCGTTGTTGCTGTAGCCAAAAGTCCTAAGGAAGAGAGAGCAACAATGAGATTGTCTACCTCTTTTCCGTTGGCATAGTTTGCTCCTTGAATTGAAAGGTCACGAATATCACCAATAACTAAGAAGTCAGAAGCAATAGCAGAGATACGTCCAATATCTTCATCGCTCTCTCCCTTTACAATACCCTCTATAAACTTTTCAGTCTTATATTCAGAGGAGTCACGTTTCTTTTGAATAAGCTTTAGTAGTAGTTGTGCCTTTGGGTTCTCTTTAACATAAGGCTCATTCATAAAGAAAGAGAGATACTCCTCTGCTTCGGCATACCTCTCCTCTACAACAAGCTTTTCTGTATGGGGAATAGGGTCAATATGGACTAGAGTGCTATAGTCAAACACTTTTCGCTCTTGGAGTATAAGTAGCGAACCTATAGTTAAGAGCAGTATAAAAACAGGCGTAAATAGTTTAAGCATTTAAGCCTCCTAAAAAAGAGAAAATGGTTTAGATGAAAATCTCATCTAAAATTGTATTGACATAATCATTAGCCTTAAATCTTATGAGGTCATCAGGCTGTTCACCTGTTCCTATAAAATAGATAGGCATTTTAAGCTCATGTGCAATAGATAAAACAGAACCACCTTTTGCTGTTCCGTCTAACTTAGTAATTATTATACCATCTATTCCTATCATTTCGTTAAAGATTTTAGCTTGATTGATGCTAGAGCTACCTTGAGTACCGTCTAAAATGAGCATTTTTCGGTGTGGAGCTTCGGGCATTGCTTTATTTGCAATGCGAACCATCTTTTTAAGCTCTTCTGCTAGATTGGTCTGTGTGTGTAGTCTTCCTGCTGTATCTATAAGTACATGGTCAATATTTTTTGCTTTTGCAGAGGCAATGGTATCGAAAACAACAGCAGAGGGGTCATGACCTTGTCTAGTTGAGACAATAGGAACATCTAGTCTGTTTGCCCAACGTGTTAGTTGTTCTATTGCAGCTGCACGGAATGTATCGGCTGCACCTAAGAGTACTGTTTTGTCCTCTTTTTGAAGATGACGAGCTAATTTTGCAATAGTCGTTGTTTTTCCTGCACCATTTACACCAATAATCATCTCAACAAAAGGAGAGACTTTTAAATCATCTTTCCAATCTACTTTATATTGAAAGACAGATATTAGTGAATTGTATGCTTCACCTCTAGTAATTTTTTTTGGTAAATATTGCAATAACTCTTCAATGAGTTCATAGTTTACATCAGCTTCTAAAAGAATCTCTTCAAACTCATCTTGAGTAATCTTTTTTTTCTTTTCAACAGCCACCTCTTTAATGGCATCATTGGTTTTTGTAAAAACTTTTTTTAATAAATTAAACATCTGTTTACCTTAGTTATTTATTTTCTTGAAGAACTTGTTTAATGTCACTCTCTATCATCTCTTCAGGCATTAAACCTTCGTAGTGTGTAAAATATTTTCCATTAACAAAAAGAATCATTAATGGCATAGGAAACTCTTTTGTAAGATTCAATTTAGGTGTAATAAAGTCTGCAAACTTAAGATTCTCTTTTTGCCTATTAGCAATAAAAAATCTTGCTTTTTGAGAAATTATAAATTTTTTTAACTTATCATCAGAGCAATCATCATGAACTAAAGCAGAGATAATAAAAAGGTTCTTTTTAAATTTTTTTTGCAAACTACTTAAATGAGGAATCTCTCCTCTGCAAGGTGGACACCATGTTGAAAAAAAAGCTATCATTACAATAGGTTGTCTTATATTAGAAAAGTGGTAAATATCATCTTTTATATGTAGTGTTGTTGAGTGATTTTCTAAGTCTTGAAAAGTAAATTTATACTCTTTAGAGATAATCTTTTTAGAAGTATCTACTTTTGGAGCTACTTTTTTAGAGATATTCTGTTCTGATAAATTACTATCTTTTTGAGTCGGTTTCATCTCTTCATTATTACAAGATATAAAGAGAGAAGTGATTAATATTAAATATAATGTTTTTTTCATTCTAATATATATTCTTTTATAAGTAAATTTTGGTGATTATATCAAAAAAATATAAAGCAGATGATATGGATAAAACAACTTTTAGAAAAAAATGTATAGAAAGAGTAAAACGTAAAAAAAATATTAATACCTATAAACAAGACAAGATAATAGTTAGAAGACTCTATATGTATATTAAAAAGATAAAAGCAGATACTATAATGCTTTATGTGCCATTAAAGACAGAAGTTAATATAATAAGTTTAATTAATAGCTTAAGAAAAGAGAAAAAAGTTGTTTTAGTGCCATTTATGGAAGGTAAAAGCTTTAGATTGGTAAAATATAGATTGCCTTTAAAGAAAAAACAATTTGGTGTAAAAGAACCCAATAATTCAAACAAATATAAGAAAAAAATAGATTTAGCAATAGTTCCTATAATTGGAACAGATAGAACTTTACGAAGAGTGGGATTTGGTAAAGGTTTCTATGATAGGTTTTTTGAAAAAAATCATAAAAATATTAGTGAAATTTTATTTGTAAGTCGAGAGTATTGTGTCTCGTCTGAAGTTATTACAGATGACCATGATGTTAAGGGGGATTTTTATATAACACCGAAAAATAGTGTTTTTAAAAGAAAATCAAGGATTTAAGGCTCCTTAGAAGGAGGAAAAATGACCGAACATATATTACTATTTGTACTTGCTGCTCTTTTTGGAGTAGGTATTACTTACCTTTTTATGAAGAGTGTTAATAAAAAGCAGTTTAAGCATTTAGAGAGTGAAGCAAAAGCAAAAGCATCAGCTATTGAGTATGAGGCAGAACACCTACTACATGAAGCAGGTATTAAGATAAAAGAGCAAGAGGTTTCTTTAGATAAAAAGTTTCAGGATAAAGAGCTAGATTTAGTTAAACAGAAGACTGAACTAGATTTAGAGCGAAAATCTTTACGAAAAAAAGAAAAAGAGCTTTTTAAAATTCGTAAAAATTTAGAGAAAAAAGAGAAGGTTTTAGAGTCACTAGAGGAGCAAAAACGCTCTGAAATTGAAAAAACAATTCGTCTTTTAGAGAAGAGTGCTTCAATGACCAAAGATGAAGCAAAAAAATATCTTTTAAATGAACTTCGAGATGAATCTAAGTTAGAGTTAGCCTTAACTATGAAACGTTATGAGAAAGAGGCTCATGCAGAAGCTAAGAGAAGAGCAGACTATATCTTAGCACAAGCTGTTACTCGTTATGCTGGAGAGTTTGCAGGGGAGCGTCTTATAAATATTATCAATCTTCCAAGTGATGACCATAAGGGTCGTATTATTGGTAAAGAGGGTCGTAATATTAAGAGCTTAGAGCAACTTTTGGGTGTAGATATTATTATTGATGAGACCCCTGGTGTTATTATTGTTAGTAACTTTAATCTATATAGACGAGCAATTGCTACAAAGACTATTGAGCTTTTAGTTGCTGATGGTCGTATTCACCCTGGGCGAATTGAAGAGGTTCATTCTAAAGTTGAGGCTACATTTGAGCAGAAAATCTTAGAAGATGGAGAAAACATTGTAGTTGAGTTAGGTCTCCTTCCTATGAGTGAAGAGTTAATGAGGCTTATTGGTCGTATGCGTTATCGTGCAAGTTATGGTCAAAATGCATTAGCACACTCTTTAGAGGTTGCAAAACTAGCAGCTATTATGGCAGCTGAGATGGATGGAGATGAGAAGTTAGCATTAAGAGCAGGGCTTCTTCATGATATTGGTAAAGCTCTTACACAAGAGGTTGGTGGAAATCATGTAGATTTAGGTGTAGAGGTATGTCGTAGAAACAATGAACACCCAACTGTTATAAATGCTATATATGCTCACCATGGACATGAAGAACCAGATGGAGTTGAATCGGCTGCTGTTTGCGCGGCAGATGTTCTTAGTGCAACACGACCAGGAGCAAGAAGAGAGGTTCTTGAAAATTTTGTTAAACGTGTAAAAGATATAGAGCAGATAGCACTTTCAAAAAAAGGTGTTATAGATGCTTATGCTATTAATGCTGGTCGCGAGATACGAGTTTTTGTCGATGCAGGTAAAATAGATGATGCTAATGTCTATATTTTGTCAAAAGAGATTGCAAAAGAGATAGAAAATAGGGTACAATATCCTGGCGAAATTAAGGTAAATGTTATTCGCGAAAAAAGGGAAATTCAATATGCAAGGTAAAATTTAATGGTAATGGATAATTCTAACAAAATAGAAGCACATATGGTAATGGAAGAGCGTTATGAAGCACTTAGTTTAGTATTTAAAAATGATGAAGAGATAACTAATAAGATATTTTTAGCAATTGATAAAGTAAAAGAAAATACAGATATCACCCCTCTTATTTGCGAAAGAGTTTTTAAAGATAAAGAAAATTTTCATACTGTTGCAGTGGAATTTCATGATGATGTTCATCGAGTAGGTGGAGTTTTTTTTACAGAACTTCTTAAAGAGTTAAAGATAGATAGATGTGAGAGTGATATATGAAAAAAAATCTCTTAATACTATTAACCATTGGTATTTTAGCATTTAGTGGTTGTAACTCTAAAGAGGCAAAAGAGAGTATATCTGCAACAGCTCAAACTACAAATAGTGTATCTCAGCCAAATTCAACAGTATCTAATCAAGAAAATAAGATTGTTGTTCTAAAGACAAATCAAGGAGATATTACACTTAAGATGTTTCCTAAAGTTGCTCCTTTGGCAGTTGAGAACTTTGTAACTCATGCAAAAGAGGGTTACTATGATGGTCTTATTTTTCACCGTGTTATTAAAGGTTTTATGATTCAAGGTGGTGACCCAACAGGTACAGGACGAGGTGGTGAGTCTATTTGGCATAAAGAGTTTGTCAATGAGTATGCACCAAATGTAACATTTGACAGACCATTTCTCTTAGCAATGGCAAATCATGGACCAAATACAAATGGAAGTCAATTTTTTATTACAACTGTTCCTACAGAGTTTTTAAATGGTGGCTATACTATCTTTGGTGAAGTGATTTCAGGGCAAGATGTTGTTAAAAAAATTGAAAATACAAAGACAGGTAGTGGTGACAGACCTATTAGTAAACAGACTATTCTAAAGGCTATTGTTAAATAGTAATGCAAAAAGTCGATTTAGATAAGTTACGTCAAGAGCGACTGCGTTGCCTTGAGTGGAAAAATATTAAACCTCTTTGGGAGGCAATAGTCTCTCTTCCTACTTTAAACCATACTAAAGTTATACTTGGTGACACAGTAGAGATACTTCCTGACAATTTAACAGAGAAGGATGAAGAGTTTATCTACAATACAGCCAAAGCTCTACATCCATGGAGAAAAGGACCTTTTCAACTCTCTAAAACTTTTATAGATAGTGAATGGAGAAGTTATATAAAGTATGACTTACTTCGTCCTCACTTTAATCTCAAAGATAAAATTGTAGGTGATATTGGTTGTAACAACGGCTACTATCTCTTTAGAATGATGGAAGAGAACCCTAAACGGCTTGTTGGATTTGACCCTGCTGCCATAACCTATTGTCAATTTCATTTTTTAAACCATTTTATACAGAGTAATATAAAATATGAGCTGTTGGGTGTTGAGCATGTTGAGTATTATGAACATAAGTTTGATGTTCTGTTTTGTTTAGGAGTACTCTACCATAGAGCAGACCCTATAGGGACACTAAAGTCACTCTTTAAAGGGTTAAATGTAGGAGGAGAGCTTATTTTAGATACCTTTATGATAGATGGTGAAGAGGAGGTCTGTTTAACTCCTCGAAATAGGTATTCAAAAATGGCAAATATATATTTTATTCCTACTATTAATGCCTTAAAAAATTGGTGCTATAGAGCAGGTTTTGAGGAGTTAGAGGTTTTAAGTATTGTCAAAACAGAGACTAAAGAGCAGAGAAAAACAGAGTGGATTAATACACAATCGTTAGATGATTTTTTAGATAAAGAGAATCCAAATAGAACAGTTGAGGGGTATCCCGCACCTAAAAGGGTCTATTTAAAGGCAAAAAGATTAAAAAAATAGACTAAAATTGAAAAAAAATATCAAAAGCTTTAAAAATAAGGTATAATTAAACAAATATAAGTCTTTTAGATAGATATTTAAAACTTACAAAATAATATTATTATATTGTTAAAAAAATATTTTATTTTCAAATGAGTTTAATTTGATATAACTATTTTTTAATAAAAAAAGATATAGGATAAAGATGAGAATATTAACCATTGGGTTCGATGATGACTTTATTAAAGAGTTAGAGTTTGAACTGGAAAAATATTTTATCTGTATTGTTGACTCAGCAAGGGATTTGTATGATGCAACCAACTTTACAGACTTTCGACATTATGAGTTAATCATCATTGTTGATGAGGGAGAAAAATATACCTTAGAGAAGTACAGTAATGAAGTTAAGAAGAAAAAGAGGGAAACTAAAATTATTGTTGTAACTCCTAATGAAAAAAATCAAGTAGAGCTTTTCTCTTTAGGTGTAGATGATGTTATTGTTAACTTTATTGACTCTCCAGAGGTAATTGCTGTTCGAGTTTTATCAAATATGAGAAAACTTTTTGGAACACAGATAGATATTGGAAAATTAGTTATTGATATTGCCAATAAAAAGATTGAGTATGATGATAAGATAGTCTCTTTAAATGGGAAAACTTTTGATATTTTAGCCTACTTAGCACTTCGTGAAGATAGGGTTTTCTCTAAAGATGAAATTATTAACGCTCTTTGGGAAGAGCCAGAGTATGTGAGTGACAATACAGTTGAAGTAGCAATTAATCAAATTAGAAAAAGATTAAAGAGTATTTTGGGGTTTCAAGTTATTCATACTGTTCGACGTAGAGGGTATAAATTCTCTTATGAAAAGACAACAAATAACTCTTAAGAGTTATTTTTAATATAGTCTATCCATAGTGGTAATCTATTTTGCTCTTTTTTTAGAGTTGTAGAGATGCCATGACCTGGGTATAGAGTGAAGTCTTTATCTATTTTCATGGCTTTTTCTAAACTTTTTACCATTGCTTCTCCAGAAGAGAATGGAAAGTCCCATCTACCGATAGAGCCTTCAAAGATGAAGTCTCCTGAAAACCAAACATCTTCTATCTCAATAATTGAATTTCCAGGAGTATGCCCTGGGAAGTGTCTATATTGGATTTGAATATTCTCTATATTTAGCTTTTCGTCTCCATTGACTAAATAGTCAGCTTTACTAGGAGGAGTATTTTGAGCGAGTAGAGGTTTTGTTAACATAAACTCATCATCTTTTTGAATATAGATAGGAACTTTTAAGCTCTTTTTTAACTCTGCATTTGACCAAACATGGTCGTAGTGACCATGTGTATTTAAAATAGCAATAGGATTTTTTGCATTTTTAACTACCCACTGGGTTGCACCCATTCCAGGGTCAATAATTAAATCTTTGTTATCTATAGTAACAATATAGCAGTTAGTTTGGGTTGCCCCCATTGGTTGAATTTTTATCTCCATTTGGTGACTCCTTTGGTATAATTTCTCGGAGTATTGTAGCTAAATAGAATTAGTAACACAATATGAGATAAAGTTATTATGGAGAATAGATACTAAAGAGTAATTTTTCTTTAAAAAATATAATTTTTTTAAGATAATTATTGAAAAACAGTAAAAAACATGATAAAATATATTATGTTTAACATTATATTTAATATAAATTGAGTATAATTGATAGAATAAAACTAACAAAAAGTGAATAAAAATGCAAAATACAGTAGAATTTTTTAAACCATCAATCCAAGAAAATACAAAAAAATATATAGATGATGTTTTGACTTTTTCTGACAATAGAAAAGTAGAAAAGCTGGAGAGCTCTTTTAAAAACTTTATTGGGTGTGAAAATGCCCTTGCTACAACTAGTGGAACATCGGCTTTACATTTAGCTATGTGTGCTTTAGATTTTAAAAGAGGAGATAAAGTTATCTGTAGTATTAATGTTTTCCCTTCAGTTCCAGAGACAGTACGACATTTTGATGCTGAACCTATCTTTGTAGATATTGAAGGTAAAAATTACAATATTGAGATAGTTAAGCTAGAAGAGGCATTAAAAAAGAACAAAAGTAAAAAACTCAAGGCTGTAATTATTAACCATATGGCGGGTCATATTATGGATTTAGAGGCTGTCTATGCTTTAGCCAAAGAGTATAATGTAAAGGTTATTGAAGATGCTTCTAATGCTATGGGTGCAAAGTATAAAGGAAACTATATTGGAAATACAGGAGCTGATATAACCGTATTCTCCTTTGCTCCACACCTATGTAACTCTACAGTCAATGGGGGTATCTTAGTCTGTAAAGATAGAGCAGTTGATGAGAGAGCAAGACTTTTAGGTTTCCATGGAATGTATAATAGACATTGTGATGTATTTGGTTCTGTAAATTATATCTATGATGTTATAGATATTGGATGGAAATATGACCTTAGTCAACTAGAAGCCGCTTACTGTTTAGCAGAGTTTGAGGCACTAGAGAGTAGTATTAAGAGACGACAAGAGATTGCTAAAGTATACAACAGAGAACTTGCTGGGGTTGACCATGTAACTCTACCTAATTTAAGTGAAAATGATGTAGTAACTCAATATATAGTAGAGATAGATAAAAACCGTGACCACTTTGTAAATGAGCTAAAAAAAGAGGGAGTTAATATCTCTGTTCACTATATGCCACTGCATTTAACAGAGTACTATAAACAGAAATACTCTATGAAAGTTTTTGACTACTCTGTTGCCCTTGGTGCATTTCAACGTGTTATGTCTCTTCCTATCTATCCATCTATGACAGATGCAGAGGTTATGCAGGTTTGTGAAGCAGTTAAAAAAGTTGCAGATGCACATATTTAATGTTTAGTTTTAATTTGGTCTCTTTTTTTGAGAGACTCTTTTTTAAGCCTAATCTTATTGATTGGGTGATTATTTTTCTTCTTACTCCATTCTCTCTATTTTATGCTACCTTAATGCTTTTTAGACGACTTTTCACTCCTAAAAAGCACTATAGTGTTCCTATTGTAAGTGTAGGTAATTTAACCGTTGGAGGAAGTGGAAAGACACCATTTGTTATAGCTGTGGCTAAGAGATACAGAGATGTTTTTGTTGTCTCAAGAGGGTATGGTCGAGAGAGTAGAGGTCTAGTTGAGGTAAGTAGAAGAGGGGAGATTTTAACTGATGTTAAGAGTTCAGGAGATGAGCCAATGTTAATGGCAAAATCTATAAAGAGTGCTTCGGTTATTGTCTCTGAAAATCGCCATATTGCCATTGAAAGAGCAGTAGAGCAGGGTGCAAAGGTTATCTTTTTAGATGATGGTTTCAATAGGGTAGATATAAAAAAGTATGAAATTTTACTTTTTCCTAAAACCATTAAAAATTATATGCCTCTTCCTGCTGGTCCTTTTCGTGAATTTTTTTTTATGAAAAGGTTTGCTAATTTATCTCTATATGAAGATATAGATTTTAAAAGAGTAGTTAATGTAAAAAATGCCACAAACAAAATGCTTTTAGCCACTGCCATCTCAAATCCTAATCGTCTAAAACCCTTTTTACCTAAAGGTGTAGTAGCCGAGTACTATCTTGAAGACCATGCTTTTTTTAATGAGAATGAGATAAAAAAGAAGATGTCAGAAGTAGGTGCTACCTCTCTTTTAGTTACTCAAAAAGATGAAGTTAAAATGCAAGAGTTTAAGTTACCTCTTTCAGTCATGCAGTTAGAATTAGAGATTCAAAATGAAATTTTAGAAAAGATAGATAGGTACATAGAGAATGAAAAGTAAAATAGAGGTTGTAAAAACCCTTTTAGATGCATTACCATACATTAAAAAGTTTAGAAATGAAAAGATAGTTATAAAATATGGTGGTTCTGCTCAGACATCTGATGAGTTAAAGATTCAATTTGCACAAGATATAGTTCTGCTCCATACTGTTGGAATGAAACCTATTATTGTTCATGGTGGTGGTAAGAGTATTACTAATTTATTAAACGATTTGGGTGTTGAGACAAAGTTTGTAGATGGTCAAAGAGTAACAACCAAAGAGGTTATGCGAATTGCCGAGATGGTACTTAGTGGAGAGATAAACAAAGAGATTGTCTCACTTCTTAACAATCAAGGTGGCTCTGCCATTGGAATCTCTGGTAAAGATGCCAACTTTTTAGAGGCGATTCCTAAAGATTTTGAAAATTTTGGTTACACTGGAAATATTCAAAATGTTAACCCTGAGATAGTAGATAAGATGTTAATAGAGGGTTTTGTACCTGTAATAGCTCCTATTGCCTCTGCTTCAACCTTGGGTCACCCTGGGTTTAATATTAATGCAGACTTGGCTGCAAGTCAAGTTGCCATTGCACTAAAAGCTAGAAAGATACTCTTTTTAACAGATACTCCTGGGGTTTTAGATAAAGAGATGAATCTTATCTCAACTATGGATATTGCAAAGACAGAAGCACTTAAAGCTGATGGAACTATAAATGGTGGAATGGTTCCAAAAGTCGATGCTTGTATAGAGGCGTTGCGTGGAGGTGTAAAGAAAGCACACATTATAGATGGTCGTGTTGAGCACTCTATATTGTTAGAGGTTTTAACATCTTCGGGTATAGGCACTTGTATAGAGTTGTAATTCTAGTTATTACGTAATGCTTCAAGTTCGGCATGTATCTCTTCGATATTTTGTCGTTCTATTTCTACTCTCTTTCTCTCTTCATATAACTTTTTTTCAGTAAAGTAGTTTGTAACAGCAAAGATAAGAACAGAGAGAGCAGAAGTAATCATAGAGATTAGTTGAATATAGATAATGCTTGAGTTATCTTTACATATTGGTTCACACAGATAAAGTATTAAGTTAGAGTTGTATGATGAGAGAAAAAAAATTGTATTAGATATTATAAAAATAAAAAAGAAAAAAGTTCTAATATACATAGAAAGCCCCAAATATAATTATTAACTAGCATATTATAACAAAAAAAACCAAATAAACCATCTCTTTTTAATCTTTTATTTAGAATTGGTTTACTATTATTCCAAAATTTTAATTATTTCGAGGGAAAAGTAAATTGAAAAAGATACTGTTGTTACTAATGTTGATATTTTTAACAGGTGAGGTTCAAGCTAAAAATATGAGCAATAAGCAAATAGATAGAGTCTATAGAAAGGTCTCTAAGAAGCTAAATATAAATAAAAAAGCGTTAAAGAATGCCTTTTGGTACTACAAGAAGAACTACAAAAAGAAGGGACTCTCTAAAAACTATTTGGCAATTGCTGACTATACTAAGTCAGCAAAACAGAAACGTCTATATGTTATTAATCTAAAAAATGGATATACTTATCGATATAAAATAGCTCATGGTAAGTACTCTGGTAAAATTGGAGGAAAAGTTAGAAAATCAAGTAATAGACGAAACTCCAAGATGACCCCTTATGGCTTTTTTAAAGTAGGCTCTTGGGTAGGGAAAACAAAAAAGAAGCACTATAGATATTTAACAGTTAAAGGTCTACAGTGGTCAAATCGAAAAGTTGGGCTTCCTGCTAGAAAAGGTGGGCGTGATGTGATAATTCACCCTGCTAAGTATGTAGCAAGGGGTGGTAGAAGTCATGGCTGTTTCTCTATCTGTCCACAAGATACATGGAGAGTATTTAAAAAGCTTAAAAAAGCACTTTTTTATAGCTATACAGGGCGTTAATAATTATAGCATAACCACCATTTCGCTAAAATACCAAAATTTTAATTTAAGGGTTTATTATGTCAGTTAAGTGTGCATTTTTATTTGCAGGTCAAGGTTCTCAAGCAGTGGGAATGGGAAAAGATTTTTTTGAGAACTTAGATGTTGCTAGAGAGATGGTAGCAAAAGCAAGTGAACGTACAGGGATTAATTTTGAAAAGCTTCTTTTTGAAGAGAATGATGAACTTGGACAGACAGAGTTTACTCAACCTGCTATTCTTTTGGTGGCTGTTATTGCCCATAGACTATTTAGCGATGCAACAGGGATTAAGCCTACATTGACTATGGGGCACTCTTTGGGTGAGTTTTCTGCCTTGGTAGCAAGTGGAGCATTAGATGCTATAGATGCTGTTGAGCTAGTTAACCTTAGAGGTAAACTTATGGCAGAGGCTTGTTCAAAACAAGAGGTAGGAATGTTGGTCTCTTTGGGGCTTTCAGATGAGGTTGTAGAGAGAATTTGTCAAGAGCAAAGAGATGCAGGGCTTCAAGTTTGGGCAGTTAACTACAATGCCGACGGGCAGATTGTAATTGCAGGGATTAAAAAAGATTTGGAAGTTTTAGCTCCTATTTTAAAAGAGGTAAAAGCAAAAAGAGCGATGTTACTTAATATGTCAGTTGCTTCTCACTGTCCATTGTTAGAAAGTGCTTTAGAGCCATTGGCTGAGAAACTTCAAGAGATGATTAAAGATGAGTTTATTGCTCCTGTTATCTCTAATGTTACAGCTAAGCCTTACAGTACAAAAGCAGAGGCATTAGAGCTTTTACCTCAACAGCTTGTACTACCTGTAAAATATAAACAATCAATATCAAATATAGATAGTGAGGTTGATTGCTATATTGAGTTTGGACATGGAAATGTCTTAAAAGGTTTAAATCGAAAAGCAACTAAAAAACCTCATTTTAATGTAAGTGATATGACCTCTCTTGAAGCAACAATAGAAGCCATAAATGAACTAAAGTAGCTATTTTTTAGTAGAGTTATTGTCTACTTTAGCTTGCATTGTTGTACCTTTAATATTTTCTAAAGGTGCTTCATCAACAACCTTTACAGTTCCAACACAACCACTCATAACTAACAGAACCATAGCAATAGTAAAAAACTTCCTTAACATGCTTATCCCTTTTATAATATTTCTCATAAGAGTAAGTTATTATAAGGTTATTTAAAGAGTAGTAGCAAGATAAGTATTATGTAAATATAGTTTAGATATAAAATGTTACTAAAAGATACTTAAAACTTTAATTTTTCTTAAAATGTGTATCTATTTTTCACTTTTAATGGAATTGAAATGTTGCAAAGTGTGCCACTATTGGAGCTAATAATCTCTACTTTTCCTTTCATTCTATGTTCAATAATCATCTTTAAAATATATAAACCTAAGCCTGTTCCTTTTGATTTATGTTTGGTTGTAAAGTATGGGTCATAAATTTTATCTAAAATTTCTTTATTTATTCCACACCCATTGTCTTGAATAGAGATAGTTAATGTATGTCTATTTTTATTTGTTTTTATAGTAATGTTTGGTTGTTTATCTGTTAAAAGAGTAGCATCTATAGCATTATTTAGAACAATTAATAGAGCTTGAATTAGTTCAGATTTATACCCTTCAAAAATAACTTTTTCACTATTTTTATAATTAATATTAATCTTATGACTACTTTTTATAGAAAGAAGATTTAATGCTGTATTAATAACATTTGAAATATCTAGTTCTTCTAAGGATTTGTTGTGTTTAAAAAAGTCCATAAAATCATTAATTGTATTTGACATATAAGCAGTCGTATTTTCTATATTATCAAGATAGTTATTAAATTTTGTACCAGAGAGTTGCTCTTTTCTATAGTCTATATCCATAGATATAACAATACCATTAATTTCAGAGAGTGGTTGTCTCCATTGGTGAGCAATCATTGAAATCATCTCTCCCATTGATGCTAATCTGTTTTGTTGTACTAAGAGTCTCTCTTGCTCTTTCTTCTCTTGTTCTATGAGTTTAATCTTATAGGCAAGTATAAAAGAGAAACATAGAATTTCTACAAGAATTATAAACTGAACAATATAGTCAGATGGTATAGAAAATGTTACTATATTTAAATACTCTAAAGGTAAAAGAGAACCAATTAGAGCAATAAATGTCCATATAATTGAGTAAAATTGTGCAATTTTATCTTTTTTAAAATAGGCTAAGTAGTATGTTAGAGCAATAATAATGGCAACAAAAACAGGAACTACTATAAAAAATATATTAAAGAGTAGTTGAGCGTAAAAAAAATTTTTCTCTTCAAGTGCATAGATATTAACAATAGTAGCAATAACAAAATAGAAGTTAAAAATATTGAGTAGAGAGTAAATCTTTGGTAGTTTCTCTTTTAGATTAAGAATAGACTGAACAAAGAGTGTTAAAGAGATAAAAAAAGCACCCGAAGAGAGATGAAAGATAAGAGAGTAATCTTCAAAATAGCGTTGTGAAAATCCAAAAAGACCAATAAAATATATAGTTAACCAAAATACATAAGAGACATAGTAGAGGTAAAATTTAAATTTTAGAAGAAAATATAGAAATAGATTGTAGAGTAACATAAGAAGCATTCCTCCAAAAAAGATACCCTCTACAATATTATAGGTTTGGTAGTAGTCAATAAGATAGGACTCATCTACCAATGAGAAGTTTAAATCTATCTTATTGTAGTTTCTTATTTTAAAATAGGCTGTTGCTTTCTCTTGAGATTTAAGTGTAAGAGGAAAAATCATATGATTTACATTAAAAGCTCTATCTCTATTTTTAGATATAACCCCATCTTGAATATGTTTTACTACTATATTATCTTTTACTAAATAGTAGTTAATATGATATGTAAATTGATTTTCTGCTTTCAAATAGTATGTTTTTGTTTGGTTAGATATATTCTTTAGCTCTATCTTAACCCAGTAGGGTTTAGTTCTATTTTGAGGGGTATTGAAAGTCTCTTTATTTTTAGACCAAACTTTAGTCTTTTTAAAAGGAGGTTTTTCATTAAGACAATCTGCTAATGAGTAGCTTATATAGTTTTTAGTCTCATATATGGGTTCAGAGTCGATTTCTAATATTTTTGAATATCCAAAATAGTTCAAAAACAGAAAAAAGAGTAAAAATATTTTATGCATTTTTCCCTATCTTTAATTATTTAGAATTATTATATAGTTTTTTTTTGTGATTTAGCTATAATTTCACAAAAATTAATTAGGAAAATATATATGAGTAAAATTGCCATTATGGGTGCTATGCCTGAAGAGATTGCCCCTCTTTTAGAGAGAGTTGAAGATGTAAAAAAAGTAGATTATGCTAAAAATAGTTACTATGAAGCTACCTATAAGGGAAAAGAGTTGGTTATTGCTTACTCCAAGATAGGTAAAGTATTCTCCTCTTTAACTGCCTCTACACTTATAGAGAAGTTTAGTTGTTCAACACTACTTTTCTCTGGTGTAGCAGGGGCAATTAATCCTAAACTCAATATTGGTGATTTGATTATTGCTGATAAGTTGTGTCAACATGACCTAGATATCTCTATTTTTGGGCATGACTTTGGGTATGTACCAGAGGGTGCTAAGTTTGTAGAGTCAGATGAGAAGTTAAGAGAGATAGCAAAAGAGGTTGCCTCTAAAAATAACCTCTCTGTCATTGAGGGAACTATTGCAACAGGTGACCAATTTGTAGCTTCAACTGAGCGTAAAGAGTTTATATCTAAAAATTTTCAAGCTGATGCTTTAGAGATGGAGGGTGCAAGTGTTGCTGTGGTTTGTGATGCACTAGATGTTCCCTTCTTTATCTTAAGAGCTATCTCAGATACGGCAAATGATGATGCAGGGGTTGATTTTGATGAGTTTATGGTTAGCTCTGCAAAAATATCTGCAAATTTTATTTTAGATATAGTTGAGAGTATATAGGAAGTAAGATTGAATAGAGCAGTAGAACCCCAATTAAACATCTCAAAAAAACTCCTACGTGTTGCAGGAAAGACCAATGTCAACTTTAAGTTAATAGGAGAGGGCGACAAGGTCTTAGTAGGGCTAAGTGGAGGAAAAGACTCTCTAGCACTTATTCATATATTAAAATATATGCAACGCCATGCACCATTTAAGTTTGAGTTTGAAGCTTGTACCATTAACTATGGTATGCCAGAGGAGAACTATGCTCATTTGGTTGAGCATTGCAAAAAATATAATATAAGACATACTGTTTACAATACAAATATTTATGAAATCTCAAATGAGACAATTCGAGAAAACTCCTCTTTTTGTTCCTACTTTTCAAGAATGAGAAGAGGGGCTTTGTATACCTTTGCCCAAGAGAATGGCTTTACCAAAGTAGCACTAGGACACCACTTTGATGATGCTGTAGAGAGCTTCTTTATGAATATATTCTATAATGGAACTATGAGAGCTATGTCACCTATCTACAAAACAGAGAGAGGGTTTCATCTTATTCGTCCACTTATAGAGGCAAGAGAGAAGCAACTTAGAGCCTTTGCTAGAGAGAACAATCTTCAAACCATTGGAGATGAGGCTTGTCCTGCTATGTTAAAAGATGTAAAGATGCCCCATGCAAGAGCCTCTACAAAGTTGTGGTTGGAGGGATTAGAGAGAGATAACCCTAGGGTCTTTAAGATGATAAGAGCATCGTTTAAACATATTCACGATGACACCTTTTTAGACCCTAAGCGTTGGATTAGAGATGATTATATAAGTACCTGACCAATATTATATTCATTTGGAATCGGAGACTTTTCCAAAATTTTTGAAATTAATTTTGGGTAGGTACTTAGTTTAGTTGCTAACCAAGCCCTCCTAAATAAAATTAAAAGTATAATCCTGCAAAAATTTAAGGATTTTTTATGGAAAAGTTTGATTTATCTGAAATGTTCTCAACACTTATATATGCAGGAGTTGGCATAGCTATTTTCTTTTTTGTCTTGGTGTTAATTGAGATATTAACAAAATACTCAGTCAACAAAAAGATTGCACAAGAGGGCAATGTAGCTTTGGCGATTGTTTTAGCTTCTATTATTATCGCTTTGGGTCTTATTATTTCAGCTTCAATACACTAGATGGAAGGTAAAACTACTCAAGCAAAAGAGATTGCTCTTCTTTTTGGAACATTTATTATTGCTATTTGTGGGCTGGTCTATGAGCTTTTAGAGGGGACGCTCTCCTCTTATCTTTTGGGGGATTCGGTCTATCACTTCTCTTTGGTGATTGGACTTTTTATGTCCTCTATGGGAATTGGCTCATGGCTCTCTAGGTTTTTTGAAGAGAATCTTGAAAAAGCATTTATTAGACTACAACTTATTATCGCTTTAGTGGGTGGATTTTCGGCATTTATTCTCTTCTTTGCTTTTGCTTTTATAGAAAACTACAATGCCTTTTTGTATCTAATCACCATTTTACTTGGAAGCCTATTGGGGATTGAGATTCCACTAATAATCCGTATTTTAAAAGAGAGTTTCTCTTTAAAAAGCAATATCTCAAATGTCTTTACTTTAGACTATATTGGTGCGTTGTTTGCATCTTTGCTTTTTCCTATGGTCTTAGTGCCACAACTAGGACTTATGCAGACCTCATTTCTTTTTGGACTCTTAAATCTGTTTGTTGCCTCAATGAGTTGGTATATCTTTAGAGATACTATCTCTAAGCGATATTTGCTCTATATCTCTTTGGTTTTTGTAGTTTTAATATCTGGTTTTTCCTACTCAGCCAAACTTACGACTATTATAGAGAACAAACTCTATCGAAATAAGATTATCTACTCTGTGCAGACCCCATACCAAAAGATTGTTGTAACAGGCAATAGCCATAGAACTCAATTTTATATTAATGGAGCAATTCAGTTTGATACTATTGATGAATACCGATACCATGAATCTTTGGTTCACCCTGCTATGTTGGCTACACCTAGACATGAAAATATTTTGATTATAGGTGGTGGTGATGGAATGGCTTTAAGAGAGGTGTTAAGGTATGATGATGTAGAGCATGTAACTTTGGTTGACCTTGATAAAGCAATTACAACTCTCTTTACAACACACCCTCTGTTGAGTAGATTAAATCATCACTCATATAGCGATAGAAGAGTAAAAGTAGTCAATCAAGATGCTTGGAAATATATTGAGAGTACTAAGAGTCTATATGATGTAATTATTGTTGATTTGCCTGACCCAAATAACATCTCACTAAGTCGTCTCTATTCACAGAGTTTTTATGAGTTGCTAAAGTCGCATCTCTCTAAAATGGGGGCTATGGTGACACAAGCTAGTTCACCTCTTTATACTCGTAAAGCCTATTGGTGTATTAAAAAGAGTATGGAGCATACGGGGCTTTACATAAAACCCTATCATACTTATGTTCCAAGTTTTGGTGAGTGGGGGTTTGTTTTGGCTTCTCATTTTCCTGTTGATTTAAGCAGATTAAAACCAATGCATAAGATGAAATATCTAAACCATGCAAGTTTAACTAGAATGCAACTCTTTGATGTCGATATGAGTGAAGTAGAGGTAAAAGCTAACAAGTTAAGTCAACATGCACTTATTGACTACTACGATAAAGGTTGGGTAGAGTGGTATGGAAAATAGAACTCCCTATTTTGAACTCAATCTTCAAGCTTTTAAGGGCAATCTTAAACGTTTGGAGTATCTGCAACAAGAGGCAAAGGTTAAAATCTTACATACCCTAAAGAGTTTCAATGAACCAAAAGTGTTGCCTTTAATAGGTGAGCAACTCTTGGGTATGAGTGTTAGTAGTTTAAAGGAGTTAGAGTTAGCCAAAGAGGCAGAGGCAAAGCATATTCATCTCTATTCTCCTGCTTTTAAAGCAGATGAACTCTCTTTTATGCAAGAGCAGGTAGATACTATCTCATTTAACTCTCTTTCTCAATGGAGAAGATTCTCCTTTGTAACTAAAAGCTCTTTGGGGCTTAGAGTCAATCCTAAACTCAATCTGCCCATTCCTAACTACTGTAATCCAAATGTAGAGTACTCTCGTTTGGGGGTTGATTATGTGGAGTTTTTAGAGCAATACAAAAAGAGTCCTAAAGAGTTTTTAGCTTTAGAGGGGTTGCATTTTCATGCTCTTTTTCAAAGCTCATTTCAAGGATTGTGGCTACTTTTAGAGCATATAGAGAGTAACTATCAAGAGCTTTTACCTCGACTAAAATGGTTAAACTTAGGAGGAGGACATAACTTTACAGATGACTCTTATGAGGTTAAAGAGTTTGTTAAGAGAGTTCAAGAGTTTCATAGCCGTTATGAGCATATTGAGCTTATCTTTGAACCTGGGGAGTCGGTTGTTAGCTCTTGTGGTGATTTTGTGACAACAGTTTTAGATATTGTTGAGGTTGCAGGTGAAAAGATGGTTATTTTAGATACCTCAACAGAGACCCATCTGCTTGATGTTGCCATTGTCAATAAAAGACTCAAAGTTGAGGGTACAAGCACAGAGGCTACAGCTTATTTTTACACCTTAACAGGAAACTCTTGTCTGCAAGGAGACTGTATTGGAGAGTATTTCTTTCTTGAACCTTTAAAAGTTGGCTCTAGGGTTAGATTTAAAGATATGATTGGTTACACTATGGTTAAGATGACTGAGTTTAATGGAATGGAGAAGGCGAAGTTAATATGAACAGATTAAATTGTCCACAGTGTGGTGATGTTTTAAATATGAACATAAAGTATAGTAAACTAACACGTTGTAACTCTTGTAAAAGTACCATTTTTTTAGAAGATGATGCACTAAAAAATTTAGGAAAGATGAACCTCTTAAGTGATGAACCCTCACCTCTAAAGCTACATCAGAAGTTTCGTTATGGTAAGCAGGAGTATCTACCCATAGGAAAGATTCGTTACGCTTATGAGCTTGGTTTTTGGGAGGAGTGGTTTGTTCTTGATGAAAAACAGAAGCCATATTGGATAAGTGTCGATGAGGGAAATCTGATTTTAGAGAAGAGCTTTGAGCTACCAAAAAGTGAAATTCAACGACTTATAAAAGAGAGCAGACTTAGTCGTACAGTGACTATTCAAGGTAAAAGATACCGTGTAACAGAGAGAGATGAGGGAGTCTGCCAAGGGTTTGATGGAGAGCTTCCACGAGCCATTAGGGTTGGTACAAAACTAAACTATCTTCATCTTTCGTCATTAGAGGAGAACTTACATATTACTCTTGAAGAGGAAGATGGGGAGTATATGGCTTATATTGGTAGTTGGTTAGACATCTATGAGATGGAGTTAAACAATGGCTAGTCTAAAATCTATTCGGTGTAAATACTGCTCTGCACCAATGCACTTTTACCATGAGAGTCGGCAGATTGAGACGATTACCTGTGAATATTGTAACCAAACTCACTCTGTTAAAGAGAACTTTAAAACTCTCTATCGTTATCAAAAAAGTATGAATGGTGTTCGGCGTATTCTTCTTGGAACGGTAGGAAAGATTAAAAATATAGAGTTTACAATTATTGGTTATGTCATCTATACTAATGGTAAAGCAGAGAGTTTAAATGGGTTAAACTCAAGTGAGTGGTGGATAGAGTATCAGCTCTACTCTAAAACACATGGTTATGCCTATTTAACCTATGAAGATGGAAGTTACTACTTCTATCATCGTGTTTATGACTTACCTAAACCTCTAATGA
Source organism: Campylobacteraceae bacterium (assembly GCA_027038275.1). Classification (GTDB taxonomy): domain Bacteria; phylum Campylobacterota; class Campylobacteria; order Campylobacterales; family Sulfurovaceae; genus UBA1140. The sequence continues at coordinate 28,705 of JALVXC010000087.1, forward strand.
ATCATGCTAAAGAGTTAGACACTATCTATTTTAGAGATAACTCCTTTACTGTAGAGGAGTCTTACAATGCTTATGCCTATTTTGTTGCAGGTACACTAACATGGAAAGCAAAAGTAGCAGATAGCTCTTATTGTGTTGATGCCAAGAGTAGTTCAGGTTGGTTTAGTCGAACTAACAATATTCTCTCTTATGAGAGAAGCAAAACAGAAGAGGAGTATTTTTTAGGTGAACCTATTGAGTCTCTTGATGAGTCATTTCTTAATGGTATAACTACTCTTAAACAACAAAAAAAGAGTACAAAAGGTACAAATAGAGTTAAAAAAGAGTCTATGAGTAGAGACTCTAAAAGGCAGTACCTCCTATCTCTTATTAGTCTAATTGCTTTTTTGGTCTCATTTGTTGCATTAATACTACTTTTTCAAACAGAAGAGTATAAGATTTTTCAGCAAGATTTTAAGACAACTAAAAAAGAGAGTAATGCAACATTTGAGCTTAACAATCTTAATGTAAAACATACTATTCAACTAAAAGCAAATATACTTCTTGGAGAAAAGGTTCATAAAGAGTTAACTATTAGAGAGGCGAACTCTAGCTATAACACCTTAGAAAAAGATATTGATATGAGTTCTAAAAATCCTACTAAAACTATCTCTTTTGAGCCTTCAATATGGGGAAAAAAATATCTCTTAACTCTAAAAGATAAAAATAGTACAGCCAATACAACACTAAAGCTTACCATGACTCAACCTCTGCTTAAACGATATTTTGTTGTGTTGTTAATTGTCAGTATAATAGGAATTTTCTTAGGTTATCTATTAAAAGATGGAAAAGAGGCTTGGATTACTCTATTGATTGCAACTATACTTGTCTATATTGTTGCTATGTATCCTTCATCATTCCTCTTTTTAGGTTTAGTGATGATAGGATATTTTGCTTCAAAATTAGGAGAAAATGGTCTTGTTGGTGCATTCTTTTTCTATGTTTTGATAATTAATATACTACTATAAAAGGAAAGAAATGGCACGGTTTTATATAATTTTCTTTACACTTTTGACACTCTTTTCTCTATATGCTACTCTCTATGGCTCTTTTCTTGATAAGGTCTCTTATGGAAAGATGCATCATAGTAGTAGAAGTAGTAGTAGCTCTCACTCTTATGGTAATGGTGGGTATAGTTTTGGAAAATAATAGTGTATAATTCATCTATAATTTAAAAAGGAAAAGAATGTCAAATAAAGAAGAACCAAAATTAAAAAAGATTGTCAACGCTGCTGATGGGTTGAGTTTAGGTATCTCTATGGTAGTTGCTGTACTACTTGGGGTAGGGCTTGGTATACTTATGAAAAACCTATTTAATATACCTTGGCTCTTTTGGCTAGGAGTCTTTTGGGGTGTTGCAGGTGCTATTTTAAATGTCTATAAAGCTTATGCAAAACAGAAAAAGTCTTTAGATGAGTTAGCAAATGACCCACGTTATCGTTATAAGAAATATAATGATTCAAATGATGAGGATGACAAATATTAATGAAAGAGACAATAGTTGTTTTAGTTATCGTTGATTTGATTATTGCACTGTTAATCTATTTTCTTGGAGCAGAGCATTGGTTAATTAACTCACAAGTTGCTTTTATCTCTTCTTCTCTTGTTATGTTAGGCTCTATGAAATCTTATAAAAATATGGTCAAACAGCGTCTTGCAGGGGTTACCTCTGTCTCTACCTATAATGAACGTGATACAATAGATAAGCTTGAAGACCCTTATGACCTATTTGATGATGAACCTAAAAAAGAGGAAGAAGAGGAGAAAACACTACAAGAGATTGTAAAAGAGGAGAGAGCAAATCTAAAGAAAAACCGTCGCTCTATACTTCAAGCTACAAAAGATGCAAAAGCCTCTTTTTCTTTTTATCGTTTAGGGGCTTATGCTCTATTAGTTTTTGGATTTTTTTATCTAAATAGCAATCATTTTTTAAAGCTTATGCCATATTTATTTTTTTTAACTCTTCCTATGTTTGTCATTGTAGTTATCTTAATGAAGCAATCTGATGAAAATTAGCCAACCTTGATTGACATAGACTAAAAGTTTTTGATATACTTTCATTAATATTTCTATTGACAAGGAAAGAGAATGGCAAAAAGTTTATATGAAACTTTAGGTGTAAGTGAAAAAGCAAGTGCAGATGAGATTAAAAAAGCATATAGAAAATTAGCTCGTAAGTATCATCCAGATGTAAACAAAGATGAAGAGGCTGTAGAGAAATTTAAAGAGATTAATGCTGCGTATGAGGTTCTTTCTGATAAGAAAAAGAAAGATGAGTATGATATGTATGGTGACCAAATTTTTGGTGGACAGAACTTCCATGACTTTGCTCAAAATCAGGCTGGTAATGTCGATTTAGATGAACTGCTTAGAAATATCTTTGGAGGTGGTGCAGGATTTGGTGGTGGTTTTGGTGGAGCAGGTCACAGTAGAGGAGCTGTAGACCTTGATCAAAGAACAACCATCACTATTCCATTTGCTGTTTCAGTAATGGGTGGTAAACATCATATATCTATAAATAACGAAGATTTTGACATTAAAATTCCAGCAGGTATTAAGAGTGGTGAGACATTAAGAGTTCGAGGTAAAGGTAACTCTAGTATGGGTCAACGAGGAGATTTGCTTATTAAAGTAGAGGTAGCCCCTTCACCTACATTTGAGAGAAAAGGAGATGACCTTTATGCTACTATAGATGTACCATTAAAAGAGGCACTTTTTGGAGGAAAAGTAACTTTTGAAAGTACTATTCATGGTGCAATTACTATTAAAGTTCCTCAAAATACTAAAAATGGACAAAAGTTTAGAGTTAGAGGAAAAGGTGTTATTAACCGAAAAACAGCACTTCATGGAAATCTCTACTTAACAGCTAATATAATATTGCCTAAAGTAGAAGATTTAGATGAAGAGTTAGTAGAGATGTTAAAAGCAAAACTCCCATCTGGAGAGACTAGTTCAAAGGAGTAGATAATGCATAGTTATGATGAACCTGTTTATCTTATATCGGTAGTATCTAGTATGTTAGACATACATCCACAGACTCTAAGACAGTATGAAAAAGAGGGGCTAATAGAGCCTTCAAGAACGCAAGGGCGTATGAGGCTCTACTCTCAACGAGATATTGACAAGATTAAGTTTGTACTACAGTTAACTCGTAAAATGGGTATAAATCTTGCAGGTGTAGATGTTATTTTAAAGCTAAAAGAGCAGATGGATATTATGAGTAATGAGATTAAAGAGCTTCGTGAAGAGTTAACTAAAGTCAATAGAAATGGTTCAGTGCCAACACATAAAGCTGTTGTTACAACAGGAAGTTACGACATTGTAATTTTTAAAGATTAAATAGGGTCTGTTTGTCGACCACTATTTAGTTACAAGAAGCAAAATAAACCCTCCTCTGTTAACATATACACGTTTTGTTTTTCCTTTATAGAGGTCAAATGCCTCTTGTGCATCTTTAAGGTTTTCTATCTTTTTATCTTCAATTTGAATGAGTATATCTCCAGCCATAAAACCACTCATATCAGCCTGACTACGCTCTAAGACACCCTCTATAAAGACCCCTTTTGTATCTTGAGGAATGTTAAACTCTCTTTTAGTTTTGTCTGTTAACTCACTAAGTCTTAGTCCATCAGTCTCAATATATTTTCCAGAGAGTGTTCTTGAACCATCGAGATTATTCAGAGTAAGTGTTTTGGTTAACTCTTTTTTATCTCTTTCTATGCCAACAGTAATAATATCATTAGGGTTTAATGAAGTAATAAGACGTTGTAGTTCACTTGGGTTTTTAACAGCTTTACCATTAACTGAATAGATTAAGTCACCACGTTGTAGTTTAGCTTTTTGTGCAGGAGAGCCTTCTTGAACATCGGTAACAATGGCACCATTTTGTCTTACATATAGTTTTTTAAGAGGTTCTGTTATTTTAGAGATATTAACCCCCATGTACCCACGGTTAACTCTTCCATCTTTAATTAGTTTTGAGACAACATTTCTAACCATATCTATAGGAATACTAAATCCAATTCCATGGTTACCTCCTGTTTCAGAGATAATAGCAGCATTAATGCCTATTAAAGCTCCACGAGAGTCAATTAATGCACCACCCGAGTTTCCAGGGTTAATAGATGCATCAGTTTGAATAAAGTGCTCATATCTATTGATACCTACATGGTCTTTGTTGAGTGCAGATATAATCCCTTGTGTTACAGTCTCTCCAACACCAAAAGGGTTTCCAATAGCAAAGACAACATCACCTAGCTCTAAATCTTCAATATGTCCTAGTTTAATAGGCTCTAAATTTTTTGCATCAATCTTAATGACAGCTAAATCACTATCTTTATCAGTTCCAATTACTTTTGCTTTATAGATTTTATCTGAACCATTAATGGTTACTGAAATCTCATCAGCTTCAGCAATAACATGATTATTTGTAACAATATACCCATCTTTAGAGACAATTACGCCTGAACCAAGAGCATTATCACGCTTTTGTGGTGTTTGTTGAGGAAGGTTTCTATGTCCAAAAAACTCTTGAAAGAATGGGTCGTTATATAGACTATTGTTTTGTTGACTAGATACAATAGTTTGAGTTGCAATATTAACAACTGATTTCATTGAGTCTTTAATTGTACTATTAAAAGATAAAATCTCATTTTGTCCATTTGGTAGTCGATGTTTAGGGTGTTTAGGAGCATTTTCAAATGAAATATTGTTTGCCAAAAGAGAAGCTGAAAGCAGAGTAGAAAGTAAAAGAGTTTTATGCATCATAGTAACCTTTTTTATGATATTATATTGAAAGGGTCATTAATAAGTCTAATAAAGTAAAAGGAGGTAGGGAAAAGGACTAAAAAAACTCTTTAATGACCATGGTATCTAAGACTAAAGGAGGAAAAATCTTTTTAATACCATCTTTCATAAGATTATTATAAGACAATTAGATAAACAAATAGACAACAAAAGGTTAACCTTTTATTAATAGAGTAGTTTAATTTTCTATATTATGGAGTTTAAGAGCCTTCTCTAAATCTTCAACTGTATCAATTCCAAAGCTTTTTGTCTCAACTTTAACCATTGCAATTTTATAGTCATGGTATAAAGCACGTAACTGCTCTAACTTCTCAATATCTTCAAGAGGAGCAGGTTTTAGTTTGCAAAAGGTCTCTAGCGATTTTTTAGTAAAACCGTATATACCTAAGTGTCCTTTATAGTCATTGAAGTGGTGGTCACGAGGGTGAGGGATTTTAGAGCGTGAGAAGTAGAGGGCTAACTCATTGCTACTTGTTACCACCTTAACAATATTTGGGTCATCAGCTTCTGGATTACTCATTATCTTATAACAAGAGTTCATCATAATAGATTCATTGTCTCTATTCTTAACTGTTAAATCAAAAACAGCTTTGACTACCTCTTCCTCTATAAAGGGTTCATCTCCTTGAACATTTACTATAACTTCACTATCAGGTAGTCCAAGCTTTTGAGATGCTTCAAAGACTCTATCTGTTCCAGAGTTGTGAGTCGATGAGGTCATAATGGCTTCTATGTTGTATCTTTTTGCTATCTCTACTACATCTTGTGAATCAGTAGCAATAGCAACTCTATCTATCTTGCTAACAGCTTGAGCTGTTCTTACAACCATAGGTACTCCACCAACATCTGCTAAGACTTTATTTGGAAAACGAGAAGAGCCAATACGTGCAGGAATAATAATCATCTATATACTCACTTTTAAACTTTTGGGTTATTTTAGCATATATCATGTTATAATCTTCTCTTTATTTTAGGAGTTCTTTATATGGAAATAATATTAGTTTTAGTTGGTACTTTAGTTGGAACACTCTCAGGTTTTTTTGGTATTGGTGGGGGAATGATTTTAGTTCCAATACTTCTGTTATTAGGAATTGATATTAAAACAGCTATTGGTATCTCTATTGTTCAGATGGTATTCTCTTCATTCTATGGCTCTTATCTTAACCATAAAAAAGGTTCGCTAATTCTTGGTGAGGGAGTGTGGGTAGGTATTGGTGGTTTTATTGGTGGAGCTATAGGTGCTTATGTCTCTCATCTACTACCAGAGAAGATTTTACAATTTCTCTTTTTAGGACTACTCTTTTTTGCTCTATATCGTCTCTTCTCTGCTAAAGTTTCAGATAGTGGAGAGGTAAAGAGATTAAGTTCCATTGTTCTATTTGTTGTGGGTCTTATTATTGGTATCTTTGCTATCTCACTTGGGGTTGGTGGCTCAATTTTGTTAACACCTATCTTAGCAGGGTTTCTTCACTACCCTATTAAAAAAGCAGTATCAGCAGGACTCTTTTTTGTTGCCTTCTCATCAGTTGCAGGTCTTATTACAAAACTCTCAACAGGGACTATAGATTTAGGAAAAGGCATCTATGTAGCTGTAGCTTCACTTCTAGGGGTTTACATTGGAATATGGTTAAAAGACTATGTTCATGATACACACCATAAACTCTATCTGCTTATTATGTATTTAGTAGCAACCTTAATTTTAATTAAAAAAATGTTTATAGGATAGATAATATATATGAAAAATCAAAAAATAAAAGTTTTTGGGGCTAAAGAGAATAATTTAAAAAATATAAATTTAACCATTCCCAAAAATCAACTTGTAGTCATTACAGGTATCTCAGGTAGTGGAAAGTCAACTTTAGCCTTTTCGACACTCTATGCAGAGGGTCAACGACGCTATATTGAGTCACTCTCCTCTTATGCACGTCAATTTTTAGGGCGTATAGGAAAACCAGATGTAGACAAAATAGAGGGGCTAACACCTGCTATTGCCATTGACCAAAAGACAACATCTAAAAACCCTCGCTCAACAGTTGGAACAATTACAGAGATTTATGACTACCTACGACTACTCTTTGCTAGAGTTGGAAAACAGCACTGTCACAAGTGTGGTAAGCCTATCTCCTCTATGTCAGCTTCAGATATTATTGAAGAGGTTCTAAAGCTTCCAAATGGAGCAAAACTTATTATTTTAGCCCCTTTAGTCAAAGAGAAAAAGGGAACATTTGCAGATATGATTGAGTCTCTTCGCCACAAGGGGTATGTTCGAGCCATGATAGATGGTGTAATGGTACGGCTTGATGAGGAGATTGAACTAAGTAAGACCAAAAAGCACACTATTAAGGTGGTTATAGACCGTGTAGTAGTAAAAGAGGAGAGTAGAGATAGAATAGCTCAAGATGTTGAAAAGGCTCTAAAAGAGTCCTATGGAGAGGTTGAGATTGAGGTGCTAAACTATAAGGAGTTTCCCGAACTTGATAGACAACATATCCATTTTTCTGAACACTTAGCCTGTTTTGACTGTAAACTCTCTTTTGAGCCTTTAGAGCCTGTAAGCTTCTCTTTTAACTCACCAAAAGGAGCTTGTCCTGCTTGTGATGGTTTAGGGATTCGTTATGTAATCGATTTAACCAAAGTGATTGACTCAGCACTAAGCATTGAAAAGGGTGCTGTTAAGATTATGTATGGGTTTAACAAGAGCTACTACACTAAGTTTCTAAACGCCTACTGTGAACAAAATGAGATTCCTATTGATGTGCCTTATGAGGAGCTTAAAGATTATCAGAAAAACTCCATTTTATATGGTGGTGGGGCTAAAGTTGAGTTTACATGGAAACGACATAGACTTAGCAGAGAGTGGCCAGGGGTTGTAAAGTTTGCCCATGAGATGTTCTCTGACGAGAAAGATATGTCGGAGTATATGACAGAAAAGGCGTGTGATGAGTGTAATGGTCACCGTCTACGCCCTCGCTCTTTGGCTGTAAAGATAGAGGGTAAAAATATTGCAGATATTATAGATATGCCCATAGAGAGTAGCTATGAGTACTTTGCCAATGAGGAGAACTTTTCACACCTAACCCCACAGCAAGAACTTGTTGCAGAGCCTATACTAAAAGAGATAAAAGAGCGTCTCTTCTTTTTGTATGATGTTGGCTTAACCTACTTAACTCTAAGCCGTGATGCACGAACTATCTCTGGTGGAGAGGCTCAACGTATTCGTATCGCTTCACAGATTGGCTCTGGACTTACAGGGGTTATGTATGTGTTAGATGAGCCAAGTATTGGACTGCATGAGAGAGACACAATGAAGCTCATAAGAACTCTGCGTTCACTACAAGAGAAGGGCAATACAGTCATTGTTGTAGAGCATGACAAAGAGACTATTATGTCTGCTGATTATATTGTAGACATTGGTCCTGGGGCAGGGAAGTATGGTGGTAAAGTTGTCTTTGCAGGGTCATATAAAAAGATGAAAAGAGCAAAAACTCTAACAGCAAAGTATCTCTTTGGAGAAAAAAAGATAGTCTACCCTCACAACAGACCTCAAGAGGAGTGGATAGAGATTAAAAATGTAACTCTTAATAACATCTCAAATATCTCTGCAAAGATTCCTCTAAGAAACTTTGTCTGTGTTACAGGAGTAAGTGGTAGTGGTAAGAGTTCGCTTATTTTACAGACACTTCTGCCTGTCGCAAAAGAGGTGCTAAACCATGCGCGAAAAGTTAACAAAGTAGATGGTGTAGAGATATTGGGCTTAGATAAAGTAGACAAGGTTATCTCTTTAGACCAAAGCCCTATTGGAAGAACTCCTCGCTCTAACCCTGCTACCTATACAGGTATTATGGACGAGATTAGAAAACTCTTTGCAAAAACCAAAGAGGCAGAGCTTAGAGGCTACAAGATGGGGCGTTTCTCTTTCAATGTCAAAGGTGGACGTTGTGAAAACTGTTCAGGTGATGGACAGATAAAGATAGAGATGCACTTTTTGCCTGATGTTTTAGTTGAGTGTGACACCTGCCACGGAACACGCTACAATGCTCAAACTTTAGAGATTCTCTACAGGGGTAAATCAATAGCTGATGTATTAGCTATGTCTGTTGCAGAAGCGATGGAGTTCTTTAAGGCTGTTCCTGCCATTGCTGTTAAGCTTAAAACCTTAATGGACGTTGGACTAGACTACATCACCCTTGGACAAAACGCAACAACTCTCTCTGGTGGAGAGGCACAACGTATTAAACTAAGCAAAGAGTTAAGCCGTAAAGATACAGGAAAGACACTCTACATTTTAGATGAACCAACCACAGGACTTCACTTTGCTGATGTCGATAGACTTACAGGTGTACTACACCACTTAGTAGAGCTAGGAAACTCTGTTGTTGTCATTGAGCATAACTTAGATATGATTAAAAATGCAGACTATATTATAGATATGGGTCCAGAGGGAGGTAACAAAGGGGGGCAGATTATTGCTACAGGTACTCCTGAAGAGTTGGCTTCTACTTATGAGAAGACAGGCTCTTATACGGGGGAGTATTTGGTTGATGAGGTGAATTAAGGAAACATAAATATAATAGGATTAACAGTTCAGGTTCTAGTTTAGAACAAACGCAATGCCATATACAATCTCGACTTTCAGAATGTACGTATTGTATGTTAATTTATCTAATAGGCAAGTCACTAGTTTTACTTGATTTAAGCCCAAATTAGTATAATCACAATATGAAACCACAAATCAAAGAAGAAAACGGCGTAACCACAGGAATGATACTTATTACCATCTCATTAACAGCATTGGTACTACTTTTAACCATTCCAAATATATACTTAGATAACCATATATACTACGAGAGTCGTAAGTTGGCTCACCTAAATAAGATAAAAATAACACTAGAAGAGGAGCAAAGGCTCATAAAAAATAGACTAGAGCTTATTAATATTCGTGAAAACCTTGAGAATCAATAGTTTAGATGATTAGAAAATTTCTTGAGTTTGCTATTGACCGTCCTGTTTTAAACCACTTGGTTATGGTCTTAATGATTGTTATGTCATTTTTTGCCTATAAGAGCATTCCAAAAGAGATTTTTCCACCCTCTCAACTAGATGAGATAGTCATCTCAGGAGCTTATGTTGGGGCAAGTGGTGATGTGCTTGACAAGATGGTGGTCAAAAGCATTGAAGATGGGCTTAAGACAATTTCAGAGATAGATGAGGTTGACACTACTATTCAAAATGGACTCTTTACCATAAAAGCCTCTATCTTGCCACATAGTGACAATCAACGAGTTTTAGGAGATGTAAAAGATATTATCTCTAAGAGCAAACGCGATTTACCTGCTGATATGGACGAACCAATAGCACGGATTATGGTACATGACTACCCTCTGCTTTTAGTAGCTGTAGCAGGTGGCAAGAGTAGGAAAGATTTGCTTGATGGGGCAGATGCTCTAAAAGACCGTTTAAGTACTATTGCAGGTTTGGCTAGTATTGATATACGTGGAGAGTCAGATGAAGAGGTTTTAATAACCCTTGACCAGAAGAAGATAGATGCTTTTGGCATCTCTAAATCGGCTGTATATTCGGCTATTGGCTCTCTCTCGTCTATCTTTCCTGTAGGAACTATAAAAGCCAAAGGCGAACACCTCTACATCTCAACGATTAATGGAGAGAAGAGTAAAAAAAAGCTAGAAGAGACACTTTTAAACATAAATGGAAAACGTCTATATCTACATGACATTGCATCTGTAAGGGTTGGCTTGGCTGAACCTGTGCAACTTTCACACTTTAACTCAAAACCAAATATCTCTTTAAATATTACAAAAACAAAAGATGGCAATGCCATTGAGCTAACCAAAAAGGTTAGAGAGGTACTTAAAGAGTTTAACAAAAAGTATGAGGGAAAACTTACATTTGAAGCCTATACAGACACCTCAATTTGGATTAAAAATCGTCTAAATTTGGTCTCTTCAAATATTCTCTTTGGGCTTATTATGGTCTTTTTGGCACTGCTTTTAACTCTAAATGTTCGCATTGCTCTTGTGGTTGGTTTGGGTATTCCTACATCGTTTATGATAGCTCTAATCTCAGCAGAGATGATGGGAGAGAGTATCAATATGCTCTCTCTTTTAGGGGCATTGATAGCTCTTGGAATGTTGGTAGATGAAGCCATTGTTGTAGCAGAAAATATCTACCGACATATAGAGATGGGAAAGTCGCCAAGAGAGGCTTCTATTGATGGGGCAGTAGAGATGTTTCCTGCTGTGCTTACTGCTACTATGACAACGGTGTTTGCCTTTTTGCCTCTGCTTATTATGTCAGGTGAGATTGGAATGTTTATTAGAATTTTGCCTATTATGATTACAATTTTGCTTTTGAGTTCTCTCTTTGAGGCATTCTACTTTTTACCACTTCATGCAAAAGAGTTCTTCTCTATGGGTAAGATAGAGAAGATACAGCAAAAATCAAGTATATTTTGGAAGACTCTTATTTCTATTTATCATTTTATCTTAAAGGGGCTATTGAAGTTTAAGAGAACCTCTCTATTTGTTTTAGTAACGTTGATTTTAGTTGCTACAGGGGCAATGTTTAAAGCAAGTAAGTTTCAGTTTATGCCAGAGTTTGATGTGCAACAGATTCACCTTAACGGTAAAGTCAACATCAACAACTCTCTAACCGATACAGAGAGGTATGTAACCAACATCGAAAAGGAGCTACTAAAGAGTTTAGACAAAAAAGAGGTTGACTCAGTTACCTCTGTTATTGGTTTCAAGATGAATGCAGACCAAACCTTTGATACAGGAGATAACCTCTTTCACATATTTATTAACCTTCATGAGAGAGCTCCTGAAAACTTTTTTGACAAATATATCAACCCACACTTTTCACTAGAGTATGATGACTCAGACATGATACGAACAGAGTCAGCTCAAACCATAACAAAAGAGATTCAAAAAGCTATCTTAGAGAAGATGAGAAAGCTAAAAGACAAAGAGGGTAGAGCTATTTTTGAAGAGATTAACATATATGCTCAACAGACAGGTATGGTAGGGCATGACATAGAGATAGGCTTTTCAGATGAAAATCAAAGTAGAGTCTTAGCAACTTTAGCTAAAGTAGAAAAAGAATTAGCAACCATAAAAGGGGTACATAGCATCTCAGATAATGCTACAGAGGGAGAGCGTGAGTTAAAGCTTAGAGTCAATGAGTATGGGCAGTCGTTAGGGCTTAATGAGAGCTATATTAGCAATGTACTTCGTGGCTCTTTCTTTAAGGCAGAGTATAGCAAAATGTTTAACAAAGATGGTCTACTTAGAGTTAAGTTAGAGGACAAATATAAAGACCAAAGAGACTCTCTAATCAACTTTAGAGTTACCACTCCTGATGGGCAAGTAGTAGCTCTTAAAGAGGTGTGTGATTTTCTCTACCAAAAGAGTTTTGTACGCATATTTAAAGAGAATGGAGTCAAGGTCTACTCACTCTATGCCTCTGTAGAGAAGAGTGTAGTTGTTCCACAAGAGGTAATGAAAAAGCTAAAACCACTACTTGATGAGGTACGAAAAGAGGGAATTAAGGTAATAGTAAAGGGGGAAAAGAAAGCAAATGACCAGATTATATTAGAGATGACACAAGCAGGGTTGATTGCTGCGTTTCTTATCTTTATTACTTTGGTTTGGATGTTTAACTCATTTACTCAACCTCTTATTATTTTATCTATTATTCCTCTTTCTATGTTAGGGGTTCTAGTAGGAACAAAACTTATGGGTTTAAACTTAACCATGACAGGGGCAATGGGTGTTGTTGGACTTGCAGGGGTTGTAGTTAACGATGGGCTTATTATGCTAGAGTTTATAAGAAAAGCCAATACAACTAAAGAGATTTTAGAGTATGCCCAACAACGCTTTAGACCTATTATTTTAACCTCTGTTACCACTATTTTAGGTTTGGCTTCACTTATCTTCTTTGCCTCTGGTCAAGCTCTCATTTTGCAACCAATGGCAATTAGTCTTGGGTTTGGGATTGCTTGGGCTACTGTTTTAAACTTATATTTTGTTCCGTTGATGTATGCTGTTTTGTATAGGGTAGATGAGAGAGGGAAGCGTGGGTTGTTTTTGCGTTCTTTGTTTTTGATATTACGATATAATAAATCTAAAAAAACTAAAGAGAAATTATGAAAAAGATACCTTATGGAATAAGTGATTTTAAAAGATTAAAAACAGAAAATTTCTATTTTATCGATAAAACGCACTATATAGAGAAGCTAGAAAACTTTCCCTCTAGTTTTATGATGTTTTTACGCCCAAGAAGATTTGGCAAATCTCTTTTTGTAGCCATATTAGAAGCCTATTATGACATCTATTTCAAAGATGAGTTTGAAGCAATTTTTAAAGATACCTATATTTTAAACCACAAAACCAAAGAGGCAAGTAGCTATATGGTTTTACGGTTTGATTTTAGTGCTATTGATATTTATAATGTAGAAGAGAGTTTTAGATACTCACTAAAGCTAATACTTCAAAGTTTTAAAGAGAGATATAATTTAGAGATAAACTTTGGAAACGATAATCCTATCTCTATGTTTGAAGATATATTTAAGTATATTAAAAAACATCAATTAAATCTCTATATAATGATAGACGAATACGACAACTTCGCAAACAGACTCTTTTTAAATAGCCAAGAGGATTACTTAAATATAGTTACAAAAAAAACAGCCCCATTTAAACAGTTTTTTACAACTCTAAAAGCAGGGACATCAGGAAACAATGCCCCAATTAAACGAATGTTTATAACAGGGGTAACACCAATGACAATGTATGATGTGACAAGTGGATTTAATATTGGAGATAATATCTCATTGCACCATACATTTCACAATATGGTAGGTTTTACGCAAAATGAGCTAGAGAGAATTTTAGAAGATTATAAAATAAAAGATAAAGTCTCTATCGAAATGTTAC
>JALVXC010000088.1 GCA_027038275.1 Campylobacteraceae bacterium
CACCCACCTGTTCTTAAAAAGTACGATGGAACTCCTGCATATTTGCCTTCTCCTTGGATTGAGAAGAACTGTTCGGTTAGGTAGAACATTTTAGCTCCTTAGTTGTGAAACGGGCTGTTTCACTTTTGTAATTACTCATCTTCGTACCTCTCTCTATAGTAGTTAATATAGTTTGCTGTACCTTGTGGATTAATAGTAAAATAGTACCGAGCTAATTTTTTATACAAAAGTAGCATCTCATCGTCATAACAAAAATCTAGCATATAATCAAATGTTAGCTCTATTTGGTTGTGGTCTTGGATTTTGTTGCTGATTATGGCTTCTACTTTTTGTGTGTATATTGGTATGGCTTGTTTGGCTAGGGTTTGGGGGTTTAGTTCGTTCATAAAGTTTTCCATTCAATATTTTCATATTAGTTTTATCTCTTCTATGTTTAAACAATTAACTATTTTTTAAAAAGTTAACAAAATCTCTATCTTCTAAATATGATTCCAAAACAGCTTTAATATAAAAAAGTGTATCAGTAATTAATGTATCAAAATATTCATCATTTTTAGAGAGTTTTTTGAGATATTTTTCAAGTTCTTTAAAATTTCCATGAGCAATATTTGAACGTTGATTATATATATCTTTTAACTTAGCTTGTATATCCTTTATTGGAATTTGTTTTTCACTATACAAATATACTAAAGTAGAGACTTTGATTTTAAATTGTTTACTTATAGAATCTTCTACATTGAATCTATTAAAATCAGGATTATGTGTTAAAAGAAGCTCTAATATTCCTACATATGTTACTAGTCTATATTTTTCATCTTTTATCTCTTGACCTGATGTTTTCAATAAGTCAGCTACATATAGAAGTGTTTCTGTTGATTCTTTATCTAAGTTTTTTTCTATTAAAGTTGCTTTTTTTATGATTTCATCTTTAATACAAGGAAAGTTAATAAACCAAGTACAATCTTTACTATCTCCAATAGACCAAAGAAACATTAAAATTGTTTGGTTCATTTTTTTATCAATTTTAGGAGTGCGAATTCTTTCACTATGATTATGTAGAAGAAAGTTGTTTCCAAAATAATCTTCATCATCATTTTCAATTAATAATGACAATAAATATGAATAAGAGATAAGATTATTAGAGTTTTTAACTAAAGGGTGTTCATCTTCAAGTAAAATAAGACCATTTTCTTTAAGACTATCTTCTTTTAACTCTATTAATGTACCTTCATCATCAAAACGAGCTATAATCCACATTTTAGCCAATTGTAATAATTCAGAATCATTTTTATTTTTTTGATAAAATTCTTCTATGTATTTATCTTTAGATGAGTTTTGATAAAAAGTTTTTAAATTAGTTTCAAGAGACATATAATCAGGATGAATTTCTTTAATCGGAAATCTAAATTGATTATCATATTTATACATTTCATCAGGACTATCCATGGAAACTTTAATATTTTCATAAACTAAACTAATTTCTTCTTCTGTTCTTGGATTATCTAACTTAAAACCTAATTTCTTAGAAAGCTCTAAAGCTTCTTCTATAGGGTAAATATAAGTTGTTAAAAAAAAATTCATTATGGTTTCCTTTTTTATTTGTGTTTTCTATGTCTTTTTTATTAAAAAATAAAGAAAAAAAGTGATAGAAAAAAGCTTATGATATATCCTCTACAATCTTCTTCAAAACAATCTGCAACTCTTCAATATGCCCTGTAGTAACTTCAAATACAACCTCTGCATTTAAATCAAAATAGTGATGAGACAATATATCTCTCATACCTGCTACTTCACGCCAAGGAATTTGAGGATAAGCTTTGAGTAATTGTTTATCTGTCTCTTTATCAATCTTTTTTACAGCCTCACCAATCGCTATAAGTTGCATACACAAACTATCAAGAAGCATTAAACTACTATCATCTTTTAAATAGTCATCAATAGAAGTAATATTTCTATTTCGATATAAAATCTTTTCTGTAGCTCCAATCATATTTTCAAGTAGGTTTAGAACTATCTCTTTATCATACATAAATCGCCTCTTGCTCAATTCTTTTTTTTAAAAGTTCATTCATTCTATCTCTAATTTGAACAATATCTACATGAGTTTTAAAATACTCCTCTATATCATTTTTAATAGCAACCAATCCAAACATTGTACTCTTTTTTAAATCTACAACAATATCTATATCGCTATTAGGAGTAGCTTCATTACGAGCATAAGAGCCAAAGATACCAATTTTGTTAACATTATAGAGTTTTTGAAATCTCTCTTTATGCGTTGAGAGATAATCTAATATCTGCTTTTGGGTCATATCTTTGCTCCTTTTTTACTTTGTTTTATTATAGCAAAAAAAGATTATTAAGCCTTATCATAAAAAAATTACCCACCAGTCTCATAAAAAGCCCTAGCTGAAACATCTTTCTCTTCATTTGGGTTGTCTTCACTCCAACGGTTCTCTTTTGGTTTGTCTCTAAGTACTTGTGCCAAGACTTGACTTGTTCCCTCTATGTCTCCATCTTTAACCGATTTTGCAATACTCATCGCCTCATCAAAGTATAGACAAGGAATCAGATGTCCCTCAGCTGTTAAGCGAATACGATTACAGTTTTCACAGAAGTCATGTTTGTGTGGGTCTATGAGTCCAAATTCATAACCATTCTCTTCTATATTGTAGTTAAAAGAGGGACTTGCCCCCTCACGTCCAAGAGCATGAATGGTATACTTCTCTTTGACCTTTTCTAAAATCTCTCTTCCATGCATTCCTCTAAGAGACT
>JALVXC010000089.1 GCA_027038275.1 Campylobacteraceae bacterium
AAGTTGTATATCTTCAGATGGGAAACTTGGTAAAGGTTGTTCAAGTGGATTATATGTTAAGAGTATAAAAAAAGAGAGTTGTAATTAAAGAGGTACTCCTCTTTAATACACTCTATTAACTTCTTTGTACTTATTTTAATCTTATTTAACTAATAAACTAATTATATTAATACTATATTTAAATATATAGTTTATTTTTATAATATTTTTTTAAATGTAGTGTTTTTGTAATAAATGATATAAAGGAATAAAAATGAAAATAAATATTATTTTAAGCACTATTGCAACAGTTGCATTAGCATCTTTGATTGGTTGTGGAAGTAGCAGTAGTGGAGACTCTTCTACTACAGGACATTTAGTAGACTCTGCTGTTAGTGGAGCAAGTTATAGTTGTGGTGATGTAAATGGTACAACAGATAAAGATGGGACATTTACATGTAAGAGTCTACCTGTAACTTTCTCTATTGGAAGTGTAAAACTGGGTACTATCTCATCTCTTCCAAGTGATGGAAAAATATACCCACAAGATTTAGCAGGAGTAAAAAGAAGTGATACAAACAATACAAAAGTCAAAAAACTAGCACAGTTTCTTCAATCT
Source organism: Campylobacteraceae bacterium (assembly GCA_027038275.1). GTDB lineage: Bacteria > Campylobacterota > Campylobacteria > Campylobacterales > Sulfurovaceae > UBA1140. The sequence continues at coordinate 599 of JALVXC010000089.1, forward strand.
TTAGATAAAGACCATAATGCATCTAATGGTATAACAATAGATTCAGCTTTAGCATCTAAAGTCAAGAAAAATATTACTGATTGGGAAGGCGTAGATATGGAGGCGTATCTGTATGATATAGACTCAAATATGAATGTAGTAAGTGAAGATGATGCTGTAAAACATTTAGAGGGACAATTTAGTAGAGGTTCTTCTAGTAATGGAGATGATGATTCTTCTCGTTCAAATAGTAGCCATCATAGCAATCAAGTTAAAGTCTTAACTGTAACAACACCAGATAGTGTTAAAGGCTATACAATCTATTCAAATGAAGCACTTACAGGTAAAGGACAATATACTACACATCAAAAAGTTGTAACTAAATTTGAGTGTGATGGTAGTTTTACTGATACAATAACAACCTTTTTAAGTGAAAAAGATATAGATATAATAACAGGAAATGATATATCTGTTGATTCAGATTCTTTAAATTTTAATGGAACAAAGAGTAATGGAGAGATAGTATCTTCTTCAATACCTTTAAATTCAAAACATCAAATTGTAGCAGGGAAAACTTGTTACTATAGTGGAGGACAAGGTTCTGGAGAAAATTGTCCTAATAATCTTTATGTAAAAACAATTACTAAAGACAAATCATGTAATACTCAATCTAATAATACTCAACCTAAAAAATGGTATCTTAAATATAGTATCGATGCTTCTGAACCATTTGGACCATCTACTATGATTATTAAAAATTTTAAATATGATTGTAGTGGTACTGCATATGATAAATATGGAAAAACATGTACAGAGGTTTATAAAGATTCAAAAGATGTTTCTCTTAGTTATAGTGGTTTGATTGCAAAAGATACAGACTTAGAACCTATGTATATTTTTGAAAAGGGACTACAGTTGCATTATGTCTATCCAAAAGCAAATGGTTCACAAGGATTTGTTGATATTAATCAGCTTGGTATGGCAGAAGGTTTTAATGGCTTTCTATGTGGAGGTAAATGGAAAGACAGTTATAGTAATAATTTAGAAAATGGTAAAGCCTTTACTATTAAAGTAACAGGTGGAGCAGGTACATGTAAGTTAGAGTTTAAACCGTGTACAAAAGAGCTTTGTGAATAGATTTTTGATAATTAGGAGAAAAAATTATGCAAAAAATATTATTTGGTTTTGTGTTGGTTTTTGCAACACTTTTTACAAATGCCATGGCAGAAGATAGCCCTAAAGCAGTTATTGTCTTTGATGCTAGTGGTAGTATGTGGGGGCAGATAAAGGGTAAATCTAAAATAGAGATTGCCAGAGATGCCCTAAAAAATGTGGTGAATGAATGGAATCCAAAAGTTGAACTTGGATTGACAGTTTATGGTCATCGTAGAAAAGGTGACTGTAACGATATTGAATCGGTTATTCCTGTAGGAAAAGTAGATAAAGATAAAATAATCAAAAGAGTAATGGGTATTCAACCAAAAGGAAAGACACCTATTAGTCGCTCTTTGCGAAAGGTAGCAGATGAGTTAAAATATACAGAAGAGAAAGCAACTATTATTCTTATCTCTGATGGAAAAGAGACTTGTGATAGTGACCCTTGTAGTGTGGCAAAAGAGTTAGAGAAAAAGGGTATAGATTTTGTTACTCATGTTATTGGTTTTAATGTAGATAAATCTACCGATAAGCAGTTAGAGTGTATTGCAAAGGCTACTGGTGGAGAGTATTTTTCTGCTAAGAATGCGTCAGCTTTAAATGATGCTATGAAGAGTATTGTAAAAAAAGTTGAGAAAGTTGAACCTCCTAAGCCAAAGGCTAAGAAGTTAGAGAACAATTTGGAAGTTACTGCTAGTGAAACAGAGGGTGGTAAGGGGGTAAATGCTAATTGTAAAATTTACAATGAGGACAAAAGTCGTAATTGGTCGATATATCCTAGAAAAGATAAAGATAGTTCTATGGGATATGAACAGTTAGCAGTTGGAAAATACTCTTTAAATTGTGAATATAATGCTTTTAAGAAAAAAGATATTCCAGTAGAGATAAAAGCAGGTGAGACAACCAAAGTTCATGTTGTATTTGGTCAAACAGGTAAAGTATTTGTAAGTGCAAGTGAAACAGAGGGTGGCAAATGGTTAAATGCTAATTGTAGAATTTACAATGAGGACAAAAGTGATGATTGGGTGATATATCCTAGAAAAGATAGAGATAGTTCTATGGGATACAAACAATTACCAGTTGGAAAATACTCTTTAAATTGTGAATACAATGCTTTTACAAAAAAAGATATTCCTGTAGATATAAAAGCAGGTGAGACAACTAAAGTTCATGTTCTGTTTCCATACTTTTATTTAGAATCAAAATGTTTAAAACCTAACGATAGAGTTAGATATGAAATCTATGAAGCTAATGGAGCGTTAGTTTATGATAGAACAAAACCTTGTTCTAAAAAATTTAAAGTAACACTTGATGAGGGTACATATAGCATTGAGGGCAAAGTAAAGGAAGCAAAAGCAACAACTAAAATAGATGTAAGTCTCAAAGAGCAACACAATGCAGTTTTGGACTTTACAAAGCAAAATCATGAAGAGGAGATAGAAGCAGACACTTCAACACAAAATAGTACCTCTACACAAAACAGCAATAAAGAGGCAAATAAAAATTCAGCTAAGACTATAACTGTAGGTGATAAGGTTATCAATATAGAGAGCTTAAGTGATGAGCAAATTAAAAAACTTCAAGATATGAAAAAAATGCTTGAGATGTTTGGAAATAGAAAATAAGGAGATAAAAAATGAAAAAGTTAATATTACTCTCTGCTTTAAGTGCTTTGGCTATGGCAGACTTCACATTAGAGTATCAAATGGACGGCAATGAAAAGCAGATTCTTAAATATAAAGATGCCAATCATATAAAAATTATAAATAGAGAAGCAAAAAGTAATGAAAATAGTGAAATACTACTTATTGGCAATAAAAAATATATGGTTGTAAATGAAAATGGCAAGAAGCGTTATATGGATATGGATGTCATGATGCAACAGATGAAGCAGATGGCAAGTATGATGGGTGGGGCAGAACAATCTAACACAAGAGAACCTGAACCTGAGTTTAAGGTTGTCAAAAAAGGTGGCAAGAAAAAGGTAGCAGATATAGATGCTGAAGTTTGGACACTAGAGGTTAATGACAATGGTCATAAAGAGCGTATGAATGTTTCAGTTACTAAAAACAAACAGATAGTCGATGCTATACATAAATATACTAACGCTATGAACTCTTTAAGTGGAATGGATGAGCAGGGACAAGATAGTCTTTCTAAGATAATAAATATTGCCGATGGGTATGTAGCAATAGAGTTTGATGGTATGAAGCTTGTTAAGTACGATACATCAGATATTCCTGACTCTCTTTTTGTTTTACCAAAAGATGTGGATAAGGTTAATAAATTAATGGTAGGTAAGCAGAGTGTTGCAGGTACAAAACCACCTCTTTGTCCTATTACAGGTTCACATGGTAAAGCAAAACAGCTTGATGCTATGACAAAAGAGAGTGTAGATGGGTGGAAACGCATTGAGAGTGCTAACTGTAGTAGTATGATGAAGATGACACTAGAGAATGCAATCTATAAAAAAGGAGACAGCTATATACATCTAAGTCTCTCTGTTAATGTAGATGGTGAAAATGGAATGGTTGCAAGATACAAAACAAGCAATATGAAAATCTCTCACTATCAACGAGGAAAAATAGATGGAATGCGTTATCAGACTGCTTTACTTGAAAGGATAGGTCAGTATGTTATGGATATAAAACTGCCTAATGCTATGTTGACATTAACAGCAACAAAAAATGCTAAAGTAGATTTACCAAAATTTGCAAAATCGGCATTGGATTTAAAAAAGTTTGTTCCTGTGAAAAAGTCTCAACCTACAGCCGAAGATGCTCTAAAGTCTATTGGAGCGATGTTTGGTGGTGGTCAAAATGGAGGTGGAAAAGCACAAAATAGTGAAGAGCTACAAAAGGCAGGAGAGATGTTAAAAGGTCTTTTTGCAAAGTAAGATATTTATCAAAATAAAAGGAGAAAAAGATGAAAAAAATAGTATTAGCAATAATAGTTTTAGGAATGACTTCTGCACTAATAGCAGATGAACCAAAAATAGAGCAACTTCAACTACAAAAAGTTGAAAAAAAAGAGTTAAAACCTGTCTCTATTCATAACAATAAAAATATCTCAATTATCAATAAAGTTCAATCATTGGAGTTTCATCCCTATAAAGTAAAGTCAGGAAAAATAAAGTTTGAGAAGAGAAAATACTATATGCAAAGCTCAATGCACATAGACTCTAACAATAACGTAACAGGTAGTAGAAGTAACCCTTTTTATGTATCTGATGAGATTACTTACTATTGGGACAACTATGGTGATATTGCTTATGAAGTTGACTATCAAGTCTCAAAGTTTGGAGGAGACCCTCTACCTCAAAAAGTAAAAAAATATGAAATGCTTTGGAAGGGAAATCGTCGTTACTACTATGATGTAAGGAAACAGAAATCCTCTTATGACCCATATTATACTCGAATAGAGTGTTTTAAAAAGAGACAAAAATATGAACAAGATGGTTGGTTAGCAGTTATGTATCCAAAAGCAAAATATCTTGCAACAGAGACAGTTGCTGGTAAAATGGCAAAACACTATAAAGAGAGTGAGATGTTTGACTTTTATGCTTGGAGAGGTCTATTGCTTAGAGAGATGATGTATTCTTCAAAAATTGAAAATGGAAAAGATGTACGATTTGAACCAGAGAATGAGAGAGTTGCTGTAGATATTAAAACAGATATAAATATAGCCCCATCTATTTTTGCTCCTAAGTGGTTAAAAAAATAGTATAGATGAAAAAACTACTTATACTTATCTTTTTAGTTACTATATCATATGCAGAGTATTACCCAAATGCTCTGTTTGCAGAGGTTGATGGTGTTGCTCATAATGACACACTTAATGTAAGAGTAGCTCCAGATTATCATAGTAAAAGAATAGATGCTTTACCACAATATGCTTTTGTTGGTGTTGACTTTTGCAAAAAGGTAGGTAAATCTACTTGGTGTAAAATCTTTCCTATTGCTCAAAGGGACTATTTTAAGGCTGGTTGGGTCAATGCACGGTATCTAAAATTTGATAATGATGGGGGTTATGTTATTGTTGATGGAAAACCAAATTGTGATTATGCTTTAAGATGTAAAAATCGTAAGTGTGAAGTAGTTACTGGATATATAACTAATCCAAATACAGACTATATTACATCTCTTAAAATAGAGTGGATAGATAGAATAAGACTTAAAGGTGCAGGACGCTTTGAGGCAATGCCTAATGAACCTGAAGCAACAGGTTATTGTACTAGTGACCACCATATATATGATTTTTTAGATAGACAAAAAAAGATAAAGCAGTTAGGTGAAGGAAGCCAAAAGGCATTTGAGATATTATCTATATTGCGTCATTTTGACACTATGGGTATTGATGGATTTTTAAACTCTATTCACCCTAAAAAAGGGGTTGTAATGACATGGAATACCTATTTTGGAGCTAAAGAGGATATTGTTTTTACAAAGAGTGATATTAAGAGATATATCAATAACTATTCCAAAAAAATCTTTTGGGGTTACACTGATGGTAAAGGTGATGAGGTTTATCTAAGCTTTCATGACTATATCTCTAAGCTTACAAAACCTATAGATATTAGCAAAATAAAAAAGTTAGAAAACCTTAAAGGATTCCATTGTTCTTCAAAGAGTGAGTGTAAAGGGTATGAGTTTTTTTGGATAGATAAAAAATTGGAAACAAAAAGAAATGATTATTGGCAAGGGCTTGTTATAATAGTTGAAAAGTATCATGACAAATGGTATGTAGTGGGTCTTCTTAGAGACCGATGGACAATATAGGTGAAAAAGATGAAAAAAGTTTTAAATAGAGTTTTGATTTTAAGTCTGCTGTTTTCTATAAGTTTATATGCAAAAGAGGTTAAATGGCATAATCTTAAAAAAATAAATTTATATAAAAGTGGTGATTATCATCTAAGAGAAGATGTTATTGCATTGGAGATAAGAACTTATGATGATATTGATAACTATAAAAAACCTGCATATATTCCTGTATCTGTATATGCAAAACCTTTAAACTCCATAGATAAAAAGTTACTTAAATATTTTCATGATGCTTCTCCTGATTTTAGTCGTAAAGGAGATATACGAAAAGTACCAGATTTAAAAGGTGATAAAACTAGAGCATTTATGCTTAAAAAAGATAATGTGGTTTATAGAATGAATGAGATTTCAGATGTTGTTCATGCTCTAGGAGAGATAGATAGACCAGCAGAAGCCTATCTTGTTTGGTGGATAAGTTCTAAATACAGTGGCATAGAAGATACCAAAAAATGGAAATTTGCCAATAGCCCTGTTGTTAAAAGTATGAAATATCATCAAACTTTACAAGGTTATGAGATGATTATTAAATATATAATATCAAGAAGTTATGATAAAGACTATGAATATTGTACAGATTCTCAAATTTTTACAGATAAGATAATTGTTGATAAAAATGGTCAGATAGTCTATTTTAAGCAACTAAATAAGTCAAAAGTAGAAACAGGATGTTCTGCTATGTGTATTTTACCTCCACCACCAAAACCTACTGGTGTAGCTCCTAAAAAAAATAGACCATTACCTGTACGACAAGACCCTATAAAGCCAAAAGAGCAAAATTTGTTAGAGAAGGAGATAGCTAATGAGTCAGAGTTTTAATTAGGAAATAGTGCCGTGCCTCAAAAATAAAATTTCACCCACCCCTAAACAGAGTTAAGATATAATTCCACGATTTTTAAAAAACTAAAGGCAATGGTATATAGATGAGTAGAAAAGCAGATTTGATTGTAGGATTACAGTGGGGTGATGAGGGAAAAGGTAAGATTGTTGACCATATGGCACAGACACATGACTATGTTTGTCGTTTTGCAGGTGGACATAACGCTGGACACACCATTGTAGTTGGAGATAAAAAGTACGCATTGCATCTAATTCCCTCTGGTATTTTAAACCCAAAGGCTAAAAATATTGTTGGAAATGGGGTGGTTTTATCTCCTGTTGATTTTATTAAAGAGATGTCTCAATTTGACAATTTAGAGGGTAGACTTTTTATCTCCGATAAAGCTCATATGCTATTGCCTTATCATGCACTTATTGACCAAGCTCGTGAGAGAATGAAGGGTGACAAAGCCATTGGTACAACAGGTAAAGGAATTGGTCCTGCTTATGGCGACAAGATTACTCGTGTAGGTCATAGAATAGGAGAGCTACACGACACAGAGAAGTTGGCAACAAAGATAGTTGAGTTTTTTGAGATAAATAGAGCTATCTTTGAGGTAATGGGTGTCCCTCTTCCTGTAAAAGAGGAGTTAAAGGCTGAACTTGATGGTTACGCTGAGGTATTAGCTCCATATATTGTCGATACAACTCAACTTATTTGGAGAGTGTTAGATGATGATAAAAAGGTACTATTAGAGGGTGCTCAAGGGACTATGCTAGACATTGACCATGGAACTTACCCTTATGTTACCTCTTCTACTACCGTTAGTGCAGGAGCTTGTGCAGGTCTTGGATTAAACCCTAAAGATTTAGGAAAAGTTACAGGTATTGCAAAGGCTTACTGTACACGTGTTGGAAATGGCCCTTTCCCTAGTGAAGATTTTGGTGAAGATGGTGAGTTGTTACGTAAAAATGGACATGAGTTTGGAACAACTACAGGGCGACCAAGAAGATGTGGTTGGTTTGACGCTGTTGCTATGAGACATGCAGTAAGAGTCAATGGTGTTGACCAAGTAGCCCTTATGAAGCTTGATGTTCTTGATGGTTTTCCTGAAATAAAAGTCTGTGTAGCCTATGAGATAGATGGTAGGGAGATTGACTATGTACCTTACGACTTAGAGGAGGCAAAACCTATCTATAAAACCTTTAAAGGGTGGGACAAGACAGAGGGGTGTCGAGAGTTTGATGAACTCCCTCAAAGAGCAAAAGAGTATATTGAGGCACTAGAAGAGATGATTGGAACTAAGATAGGAATTATCTCAACAAGTCCCGATAGAGCAGATACCATTATTCGTTAAGGAGTATAGATGAGACTAAAATCCAAACAGACAGGCTATGTAGCAAATAAGATAGGTATTGATTTGGCTAATGCTCCATTTGTAACTATGCCAAAGGGTAAAGAGGCTGTTGTTGAGGTGTGTAAAGAGATTATTGATGAAAATCTTGAAAAAGAGAAGAAGCTAGATGCTAAAGTCAATGAGATGATAGAAGCAAACTATGATGAGATAGAGATTCAGCAGGTAAAAGAGCGTGAACTCTTTTTTATGATTAAAAAGCGTTTAGCACCTGAGTATGGGGTTATTATGAACTACGATGACCGATACAATGAGGTCTCTCACCAAATCTTAGATGAGCTTTACGACAGATACCTCTTAGAGTATGAGGTTAACGATAACCAAGTAAGAAATATTATCTTTAAATCATTTAAAGCCTTTGCAGATGCCTATGACAAGATAGATGATATTGTCTACGACAAGATTAAAAAGATGAAAAAAGAGTATATACCTGGTTCGCTTGAGTATGAACTACTCTATGACCGTCTTTATGAGGAAGAGTTAAAAAAGAGAGGAATGTTGTAGTGAAAAAGGTCTCATTGTATTTTGAAAATGGTCTGTTACTAGAGGCAAAAAGTTTTGGTGCAGAGGGTACATCTGTTGGAGAAGTAGTTTTTAATACCTCTTTAACAGGTTATCAAGAGATTGTAACTGACCCCTCCTATGCAGGGCAGTTTGTAACCTTTACAACTCCAGAGATTGGAAATGTTGGGTGTAATGCACAAGATATGGAGAGCAAAGGAGCATACTGCAAGGGAATAATTGTTCGTTCATACCAAAAGAGACCCTCTAACTTTAGATGTGAAGAGACCTTAGCAGAGCTTCTTAAAAAACATGGTGTATTGGGTATTACCGATATTGACACACGCTTTATTACCAAGATGTTAAGAAGTGAAGGCTCTATGATGATGATTGCTTCAACCGAGATTCATGAAGCAGATGAGCTTAAAAGAGTGCTAGAGTCAACTCCTAGAATTGAAGAGATAAACTATATAGAGCAGGTAAGTACAAAAGAGCCATACATTCACAAAGAGGCAAGATACAATTCAGAGAAGTTTGAGTATGAGAAACCAAATACCTCTAAAAAGATTATCGCTTTGGACTTTGGAGTTAAACGAAATATCTTAAATGAGCTAACTCATGCAGGTATGGAGGTTGAGGTTGTACCAAATAGCATGGAGGCTTCTGTTATTATAGAGAAGTTTAAAGCTAAAGAGATAGATGGTGTCTTCCTTTCAAATGGACCTGGTGACCCACTTATTTTAAAAGATGAACAGGAGAAGATTAAAAAGTTAATTGAAGCTAAAGTTCCTCTCTTTGGAATCTGCCTTGGACATCAACTCCTCTCTATTGCCCATGGGTACGACACCTACAAACTAAAGTTTGGTCACCATGGAGGAAACCACCCTGTAAAAAAACAAGCTAATGGCATGGTAGAGATTACAGCTCAAAACCACAACTACAATGTTCCAGACAATATTGTAGAGGTGGCAACAGTAACTCATAGAAATCTATTTGACAACACTATTGAGGGGTTAAAGTACAATGACTCTCCAACTATGTCAGTTCAACACCACCCAGAGGCGAGTCCAGGACCTCATGAGTCGGCTTATATCTTTAGTGAGTTTAGAGAGATGTTGTAGGGGCGACCTCTGTGTCTGCCCATATCGACATATTAAAATCTAAGGAAATCTTACTTTATTTTTCCTTTTTGGAGAGTGCAAATAAAACTTCACAATATCTTTTAAATCTATATCTTGATTAGCTAAATATACTTTTTTATCCTCTTTAGGAACAGTTTGATATTTTGCTAAATATCTTTTTTTAATCTTCGTTGCTAATTTATGAACAGCCATGGCATAGTAGTCACTGTGGTTATAGCGAGTAATAACATAAAAATTTTTAGCTCCATACCAAAGCTCATCATATTTTGCCTTTTGAAGCTTTATGAGCATAACTTGCTTATTGTAGGGGAAGTGAACTCTTGGTTTAATACCTTTTAAGTCTCGTCTATGATATTTATAAGAAAAACCTGTCTTTAGCCCATAAAATCGGTTACCTTTATAGCTAACTCGTACACCTACAGGTTCATCTTTTTTCCAACCATTCTCTTTAAAGTAGTTAGCAATACTCCCTATGGCATCTTCTGCTTTATTAAGGCGTATTTTACCATCGTTATCAAAGTCAACAGCATAGTGTTTGTAGTTGCTTGGCATAAATTGTGCTAGACCAATAGCTCCAGAGTGTGAACCTTTAACTGCTCTTGGTTCTATTTGTTCCTTATAACACATTTTTAAAAACTCCTTTAGTTGATAACGGTAAAACTTTCTACGTTTTTTTCCTTTATCAAAAGCAAGATGAGTAAGAGAGTCAAATACATAATAAGTTCCACGATTTTTGCCAAAGTAGCTCTCTATCCCAATAATTGCTGTAATATACTCAGGTGGTACACCATACTTTTTATAGGCTTTTTGTAGAGTGTTATAGTGTTTAAACATAAACTCTGCACCTAGATTAGTTTGGTTATGCTCTAAATGCATTTGAGCATAGATATCCCATTTACCTTTTGGTTTAGAAGATTTTTTAACTTTTTTTTGGGATTTCTTTTGTGGAATATAGGGGATTTTACGTACATTTTTAAAGAGATTATATAGATACTCTTTTTTATAATGGTATCTGCTATGCATCTGCTCAATAAATCGCCTCACCTCTGCTTTTTTAGTGTAGTCAACTGCAAAGAGAGAGCTTTGTGCAACAAGTAGAAAAACTGCTATAAGCTTATGCAAAATAGACTCCTTTTTTAAATATTTTGCAAAGTATAGCAGTTTTATGGTTGTTTTTAAATATTTTTATTTATTAGTTTATGTTTTTAAGAATTAATTATCTGAAATTTCTCCTACTATCTCTAATGCTCTCTCTTTAGCTCTTTCAATATCTTCATCTAAAATCAAACTAACAGCCATACGACGACCAATATGACTTTCAGGTTTTCCAAATATTCGTACATAAGAGCTATCAGTAAAAGCATTATCAGGAATATTAAGTATAGGATTTGAACTCTCACTTTTAGCTTTATAGGCTCCACAAGCACCTGCACCATAAGTAGTGTAATTTAGTGGTAGCCCCAAAACAGCTCTTACATGTAGTGCAAACTCACTTTGACTTTGAGTAATAAGTGTGACCATACCTGTATCATGTGGGCGTGGGCTAAGTTCAGAAAAGTAGACCTCTTCACCTTTAACAAAAAACTCAACACCAAAGATACCACGACCTCCAAGCCCATCTGTAACAGCTTTAGCAATCTCTTTAGCTCTGTTTAGAGCAGATTCACTCATGCTCATTGGTTGCCAAGATAAAATAAAGTCACCATCTTTTTGCACATGACCAATAGGGTCACAAAAAACTGTACCTGTCTCATTGCGAACAGTCAAAAGGGTAATTTCGTAGTCAAATGGCACAAACTCTTCAACAATAAGCTCACTTGCATCACCTCTTGCCTCTTTTGCAATCTCCCAAGAGGCTTCAATGTCATCAGCTGTTTTTGCAATACTTTGACCATGACCTGATGAACTCATAACAGGTTTAATAACACAAGGAAAACCTATCTCTTCACCTGCTTTTTTTAGCTCCTCTAAGCTTTTGACAAATTTATACTTAGATGTCTTAAGTCCTAGCTCTTCAGAGGCAAAAACACGAATATTTTTACGGTTCATAGTCTTGTTAACTGCTTCAGCATTTGGAATAATATGATAACCTTTAGCCTCTGCTTCAAAGAGAGCATCAATAGAGATAGCCTCAACCTCTGGCAAGATATATGTAGGCTTCTCTTGCTCAATAAGCTCAACTACTGCCTCTTTATTTAGCATATCAATAACATAAGCACGATTGGCCACTAGGTGAGCTGGAGCATTTTCATATTTGTCAACAGCAACAACCTCAATACCTAATCTTTGAGCCTCAATAGCAACCTCTTTTCCAAGTTCTCCTGAGCCTAAAAGCATAATTTTAATAGCATCTTTTTGTAATGGTGTGGTAAATCTCATTAGGATATATCCTTATAGTTTTAATGGTGTAATTGTACCGAATTAGGGTTTAGGGGGAGTTATTTTAAGTAAAGAGAAAAAAAATAGGAACAAACTGTTCCTATTTAAATTAGTAATCTTAAAGAGCCTCAGCGTCAGTTTCACCTGTACGTACTCTTACAACATGAGATATGTCAGAGACAAAGATTTTACCATCACCAATTTTACCAGTGTGAGCAGCCTCTTTTATGGCATTTACTGCTGTATCTGCAAACTCTTGTGTGCTTACTATAATCTCAATCTTAACTTTTGGAATAAACTCAACTACATACTCAGCTCCTCTGTATAGTTCAGAGTGACCTTGTTGTCGCCCATAACCTTTAACTTCTGAGATTGTCATACCCTCAATTCCAGCTTCTACTAGTGCCTCTTTTACATCTTCTAGCTTAAATGGCTTAATTATTGCTTCAATTTTTTTCATATTTATATCCTTTGAATTGTATTTAAGAATGAACCTTTATAGATTCATTCCTCTCTCACCATGAACTGATTCATCAAGACCAATCTCTTCACACTCTGCATCAACTCTACCACCACCAGTAAGTGCAGATGCTACAAAATAAACAATAACAGTACCAACAAGTGTCCATGCTCCAACAATAAGAACAGACTCTACTTGAACCATAAATTGACCCATTCTGTCACCAGACTCTTTAAGTGGACCGTCCCAAAGTAAATCTTGGTCATTAAGAGCAAGAAGACCAGTCATTAGTGCACCCCAAAGACCTGCTAGGAAGTGAATACCAAATGCATCAAGAGAGTCATCGTATTTGAACATCTTTTTAAGACCTACAACACCGAAGAATCCAATAACTGAACCACCGATACCTACAATAAATGCTCCACCAACGCTTACAAAACCAGCAGCAGGAGTAATAGCAACTAACCCAGCGACAATACCAGAAGCAAGACCAAGAAGAGTTGGCTTTTTGTAAACAACCCACTCAATTACCATCCATGCAATACCAGCAGCAGCAGTAGCTACAGTTGTTGTAAGTAGAGCCACACCAGCAACAGCATTAGCACCAAAAGCAGAACCTGCGTTAAATCCATACCAACCGAACCATAAAATCGCTGCACCAACAGCTGTAAGAATGATAGAGAAAGGTTTCATAGCAGTTTTATTATATCCAGCTCTTTTACCTACTAAGATAGCAAGAACAAGACCTGCTAGACCACCGTTCATGTGTACAACAGTACCACCAGCAAAATCTAAAGCACCTGCATCAAAAAGTAATGCACCATCTCCACCCCAAACCATGTGAGTAATTGGAGCATAAACAACAAGTCCCCAAATTGCTACAAATATAAGCCATGTAGAGAACTTCATACGTTCAATAACTGAACCAGAAGCAATCGCTACTGTAATAGCTGCAAAAGTACCTTGGAATGCAATAAATACAAACTCAGGATAATTTGCAGTTGCAGAGAGTGCCTTCCAGTCTGTAGCAGAGAGAAGAATATTTCCAAAACCACCTATAAACTGTTGCATACCAGCTGAACTAGCTGTTCCAAATGCAAGTGAGTAACCTGCAACAATCCACATAACAAATGCAACTACAAATGCACCCATAACCATTGTAAACGTATTAAGTGCATTTTTACTTCGTGTCATACCTGCATAAAATAGTGCAAGACCAGCTGGTGTCATAAGTAATACAAATGCAGTAGAGACCATCATCCATGCTGTATCACCAGAATCGAGTTTGTCCTCAGCAAATGTAAGAACGGGTAGGGCTAACAGTGTTAGCAGTGCTAGAAATTTATTTTTCATAAACTTACTCCTTCATTTTTTTATATCGCTTAGTATAACTTGATTTTAAGAAAAAGTCTGTTTTGTATTGTATAAAAAATAGACAATTCTAATATAGAAATATTTATATAATTTATAGTAAGCATAAAATTCTAAAGTAACAAAAATTTTTATTTTTATGTAAAATTAAGAGTATATACTTGCAAAAGTTAAACCTTTTATGTTATCATGATTTTACAATTTCATATAAAAGGAGTAAATACATGAAGTTTATAAAGTTAAGTTTAATTGCAGCATTAGCTGTAACAACAGCAATGGCGGGGGATGCTAAAATTTCTGGAGATGCAAAAGTTTTTTATAGTACATCAGATGCAAATAAAGCAGACCTTTTTGATAAAGGTGCAAACTCAATGGGTGATGCCGCTATAAGTCTTGATTATTCAAGAGATATTGCAGATGGAGTCTCATTAAATGCAGGAGTGACAGGTGTTTCAACTCTAGGTCTTGAAAGTACACTTGTTGGTGCTACATGGATTGACCATGCATTAAAAGATAGAGCATGGATTGATGTTGCTAATGTAACAGCAAAACTTGGAAATACTACAGCTGTAATTGGTCGTCAAAAACTTGACACACCTTTGGCATTTACTGAAACTTGGAATATTGCAGAGAATACATTTGATGCATTTACATTTGTAAATAGCGATTTAACTGATACTACATTGGTTGCTTCTGCTGTTACTAGAGCAAATGGTGGTGAATTTACAAATATTCAAGGTGGTATGACAGATGTAGGTGAAGGTATCTATGCATTTGGTGCTGTAACTAAACTTATTCCAAATACAACAGCACAACTTTGGTACTATGATTTTGCACATAATGATAACAAAAAACTATGGGTACAAGCAGATGCAAATGTAGCTAGTGGTATAACTGCTGGTGTTCAATATGCTAAAGCAATGGTTGATAATGGAGATGACTCTTCAGTTATAGCTGCAAAATTAGGTTATGATGCTAAGCCAATGAGTCTATATGCAGCTTATTCAAAAGCTGATGATAAAGGTACACTTGGTTTTGCTAACTATGGTGGATTTGGTGCTTCAAAGCTCTATACAGAAGCATGGTGGAACTTAGGATTTGTATCTAAACCAGGTGCTCAAGCTGTTGCTGTTGGTGCTTCAACAGATGTTTCAGGTCTTGGACTTACTGCTCAATATACTACAGTAACAAATGATAGTAATCTTGCATCTGATGAGATGGATGAAGTTACATTAACAGCAACTAAAAAAGTTGGACCTGTTGATGCTACATTGGCATTAATTAATACTTCATCTGATGATGATACTATTGATGGTAATACAGTTCAAGCTTACATAACTGTACCTTTTTCACTTTAATAAATAAATAACCATGAGTTTATCTCATGGTTATTATCTCTTTTTCCCCTTTCTTTAATTTAAATTATAACTATATATTTGCAAAAATAAATTCTTTTATGTTATTATGATTTTTTAATTTAATATATGAGGAATAGATAAGTGAAGTTTAAAAAAATAAGTTTAATAACACTATTAGCTATAACAACAGCAATGGCAGATAATGCGAAGATTTCAGGAGATGCTAAACTATATTATAGCACTTTTGATGGTGGAGAGAGTGACCTCTTTAGTAAAACAGGGTCAATAGGAGATACAGCACTAGAGCTTAAGTACTCAAGAAACTTAAAAGAGGGGATTGTTATTAATGCTGGTATTACTGGTGTCTCCACATTGGGTTTAGAGGATAGTTTAGTTTCTGGAACATGGGTAAATCATAATGGTGGAGTTAAAGACCAAGCATATATTGATACAGCAAATATTGTTGCAAAAGTGGCAACAAATACAACTTTAGTGGTTGGTCGTCAAGAGCTAGATACTCCATTTTTTTACTCCGAAAAATGGAATATTGTACCAAATACCTTTGATGCCGTTGTAGCTGTTAACAATGATATTCCCGATACAACATTTGTTGGTGCATGGGTTGGTAGAGGAGATGGTGATGCTAAAACAGTAAATGCAGTTAATGGAAATGGAGGGTTTAGCTCTTTTGGAGGTCACCCTGCTTATGCATTTGGTTTAATTAATAAAAGTATTCCAAATACAGCTGTACAAGCTTGGTACTATCAAGTTCCATCTACAGCAAAAGCATACTGGTTACAAGCTGATACAGCTATAACTAAAGAGACTTCGCTTGGACTTCAATATGCAAATGCTAAAAATAGTAATGAGTCTGACAGTAGTCAAGCGGCTGCTGTAAAAGTTGGTTATGCTGCTGGTCCTTTAACATCACATGTTGCTTACTCAAAAAGAAGTTCTGTTGGTTCAATTGATATTGCAAATATTGCTACAGGTGGTGGTGAGTCAAAACTCTATACAGAGGCTTTTTTAAACTATGGTCTAGTAGGTTCTCGTAAAGCTGAGACTATTGCTGTAGGTGCAGACTATGATATTGGAACAGCTGAACTTGGTCTACTCTATACCTCTGTTGATACAGATAAATTAAACAGTGATGTAAAAGAGGTTGCGTTAACGGCAACTACAAAAGTTGGACCAGTTGATACAACTTTTGCATTTATTAATACTGATGCAAAAGGTGCTAATTCAGCTCTTGATGGTAATACAGTTCAAGCTTACTTAACAGTCCCTTTCTCACTTTAATTTATATGGTGCGATAGCAATCGCACTCTATTAAAAATTCTCTAAAATCAAAACTTCAAATACCATAAAACTATAAGAAATAAAACTAATTTTCTCACTAAAAACAATAAAAAGTTACAAAAAAACACATAAAATGTTAAAAAATATCAAATTTAATGTTATAATAGCAGATGGGGAAGTTGAGATGAATGCTCTAACGCTTCTCTCATACCTCCTCAATTAATTTATTACTTATAATCAAAAGAGTAAGGAGAAAAAAATGAAAAAATTTTATATGAGTTTAATAATTATATTTTTTGCAACAACTAGTGCATTTGCTAAGACAGGAATATCAAATGCAGAAAAATTAGAGTTAATCAATATTGTCAATCAACAGCAAATTCTTTCACAACGGATTTCAAAGGCATATTTGTATGTTAACAAAACAAATGTATCGGGCAATGCCGATAAGCAGTTAAAGAGTGCATTAAAGAGTTTTTATAAAACATACTCTACAATTAACACCTCTACAAAGAGTCCACAAATTAGAACTATAATGGCTTATATTAAAAAAAGTTCTAATAAGTTTAATAGATTGGTCAAGCAACCACATAGTAAAGAGAATACAAAAAAGATTTTAGACCTTAGTGCGGATGTTTTGGCAAAAAGTAAAAAGGTGGCAACTTTGTTGAAAAAAGATTTAAATAAGAATATATATGAGGCTATGGAAAAGTCAAATCAACAACAGGTTTTAGCAGAGAAGATTGCAACTTATTGTAAAGCTTTAGAGTTAAATAAAGATGATGAGGTACTTAAACAGAAAATAAAAGTTGCTATTGAAACATTTGCTATAAATCATAAAAAACTGATGAACAATAAACAGAATAGTAAAATAATCTCAAAAAAGTTAAAAGAGGTCGATACAATTTGGAAAACAGCTTATCCCATTTATGAGGGTAAGGCATCATTTATCAACTCTTTTGTATTTAATTCAACAACTAGAATTTCAAAAAAGATGAAAGAGATATCTAAATTATATATGGCAATGAAAAAATAATGAAAAAAACAATTTTAATAGTAATTTTCTTCTCAGCACTACTGTTTGGTTCAACGAGAGGAGATGTAAAGATTATTGAAGCTTCTGAAAATATTCAATATTTAAGTCAGAAGATTGCTGTTGATTATCTACTTCTCTATAATAAAGAGGGTGACAACCTTTTAAAAAGAAGAATAGAGAAGAATATAGAGAGATTAGAGTCGTTTGCAAATGAGATATGGGAAATGACTAAAAGTGATAGTACTAAATACTATATAAACTATTTTAAATTAGACTTAAAAGATATTAAAGCGATTATTAATAAAAAGAAAAGTATTGCAAATGTAAATCTGATTTTAGCTTATGGTGAAGAGTTTATTGAGGGGTCTGATGCTATTATTAAAGAGCATCAGTATAAATATACTAAAGAGGAGAAGATGTTGATGTTGAGCAAAAAGGCTCAATATCTCTTTGAGTATATAACAAGCTACTATATGGCATCAAAAATAGGCTTAAGCAATGATTTCAATAGAGAGAAAATGTATCAAGCTATAGCTAAAATAGATAAGATTTTAAGAGAGGTTAATGAGTATAGCTACTCTAAAGAGCTCAAAAAAAGGGTTGAACAAATTTGCACTATTTGGACAACCAATAAAGCATTTTTTAACAACCAAGATGGGCTTTATATTCCACATATTCTATTGCACTCTACTCAATATAGTCAAGATATTTTAGAAGAGATTGAGAGATATCATAAGAAAAATTTATAACTAAGGAACTACTTGAGATTTCTAAACTTACGCAATATATTATATATTATTATTTCTGTTTTTGCACTATTAAGTATATCTTTTGTTACATATAAGTTATACAGCTTCTATCAAGAGTATCAAAATATTAAAGATAGAAATAATCGTTATTACTATTTTAATGACTTAAATAGACTTCTAAAAAACATTGAAAATGAACGCTTTTTATCTTCTAGCTATTTAAGTACATCATTAGGGTTTGATGAGCTTAAAGAGAAGAGATTGCAAGTCAATAGTTTATTGAAAGATAGTAGATTATCTATTGATAAAACTCTTTCGACTATTCGTCTTCGAGTGGATAAACACAATATTAGTTATAATGAGATGATATATGATGCTTATGAAAAGAGAGTTATTGAGCCAATTCTTGTAGAGATGCAAGAACTTGCCTCTTCAAGAGAAGAAAAAAATATTTTAATGTTAGCTAAGTTACGCAATAGTATAGAGATAGAAGAGAGTTTTTTATCTTTTATGCTTTTAAGGTCTAAAGCGATGAGTAGTAGTGATTTAAAGTTTTGGGACAATATTATTGCAAATAGAACTTTACCATATTTTATGCAGAGTAGAAGATTTACCACTAAACATTTTAGAGATATTGGAGATAAAGAGTATACTCAAATTTTGATAGATTCGGCAACTGGAAAGTATGGTATTACTTTTGATAGATGGCACTACTTGACCATGCAAAAGCTTGAAAAAATTAACCATATAGAAAATACTTTTAATGGTTATGCAGTAAAAAAGCTCAATAAAAGTATATCAGATATTGAGTATCAGATAAAAAAGTACTTTTCAGTACTACTTCTTCTTGTTCTTCTATTTATACTTGTACTCTTTTCTCTATACTATTTTTTTAAAATGCGTAAAGAGGCATATTACCTTAAAAATACCCTTAGAAATATTGAAGTAGATATAGATGTTGACAAGAGAAGAGAGCTAGAGTATCTTCTTAAACGAAATAATAGTATTGAAATATATAAGTTTCTTGCTAATGCAATTAAAGAACCAAATCGTGCAAAAGACCTCTTTTTAGCAAATATGTCACATGAGATACGAACTCCCCTAAATGGAATTGTAGGTTTTACAAAAGAGTTACGCCAGACACCTCTAAATGCTGACCAAGAGGAGATGCTCTCTATTATTGAAGAGAGCTCTAACCAATTGATTCATATTGTTAATGATATTTTAGATTTTTCTAAAATTAAAGCAGGAAGAGTTGAGCTAGAGTCTATACCTTTTGACCCTATTGCTACTTTTGAATCATCAGTTGATACTTTTATAGCTAAAGCACGAGAAAAAAATGTTGAGTTAAAAGTTAATATTGACCCAAATATTCCTAAAGGGCTTATAGGTGACCCTACAAAGCTTTCTCAAATTTTAAGTAATTTAATCTCTAATGCTATTAAGTTTACAGAAGCAGACGGTTTAGTTATTGTCTCAATATTAAAGGTAATAGAGAATGATGAAAATGCACTACTAAAATTTAAGGTTAAAGATTCAGGTATAGGAGTAAGTAAAGAGGAGAGAAAGAAGATTTTTGAAGCCTTTTCACAAGCAGATGTAAGTACCAATAGAAAGTATGGAGGTACAGGGTTAGGGCTTAGTATATCAAGTCAGTTTATTCAATATATGGGAGGAGAGTTGGAGATAGAAAGTGAAGTTGGAGAGGGCACTACATTTTTCTTCTCTTTAACTTTTGAGAAGACTTCCTCTTCTACTAGATACAATAGATTGAACTACTCCTCTTATAGTGTGGGGTATGTGCCTCCTATTATTCCTCAATGTGTTGATAGATACCTAAAGAACTATGTTGAGTTCTATGGTTCAAAATTTAAGACCTATAACCGATATGAGATTCTAAATTTAGAAAAAAATGAGTTACCAGACCTACTTTTTATGGATTATAAGTGTTTTAAGAGTCAAAAACAACTAGAGGTCTTTTTAGATTTACCTCTAAAAACAGTTTTAATTGTTGCAGATAATAGAGAAGATGAGTTAGTTAAAGTAAGAGATAAGATAGATTATCTTCTTCATAAGCCTGTTAATTTTACACGTACACTAAAAGCACTAGATATATTAGTTTGTCAAAAGCAAGATAGTGATGTAAAACAAGAGTTTAAAACTATTAGGTTTATAAATAGAAAAGCACTAATTGCAGAGGATAATAAAATTAATCAAAAGCTTATGAGAAATATTTTAGAGCGTTTTGGTTTTGACGTAACAATAGTAGAGAATGGCAAAGAGGCAATTGAGTCTCGTAAAGAGAGTAGTTTTGATATTATTTTTATGGATATTCAAATGCCTATTATGGGAGGAGTTGAGGCAACTAAGAAGATTTTGGCTTTAGAAAAAGAGGAGTCAAAAGAGCATATTCCAATTGTTGCTTTAACAGCTAATGCATTAGAGGGAGATAGAGAGAAGTACTTAAATTTTGGTATGGACGGATATTTATCAAAACCTATTAATATGAGTAATTTAGAGAAAATTTTAGTAACCTTTATTAGTTAATTGCAGGAATCTCTAAAATAACCTCTTGCTTTTTAAAATGAATATTTATATGATTTTTATGTGCTAAAAGTTCAATATCTCTATCGTTATTTGCATCTCTTTTATTACTTTTAAGTTGAATAACAATAATTGAGTAGCGTTTATTTTTAACTACAACTCGTTCACCTAATTTAATTTTTATAAGTATATCTACACTTTTGCTCTCTTCAAATTGTGTAAAGATGTTTCGTAGAAGTAGAGAGAAGTTATTTTGGTGAATTTGAAATTTAGGTATATCGTAGTCAGTTATAAGTTTGATTTTTCCTTTATATCTCATATTAAAGAGTTCTATGTTTGCTTGTAGTAGGACATTTATATCAGTTAATGTGTATCCATCTAGTAGGTTACTATTATTTATAGTTGCCATTGGTTTGTTGTAGAGGTAGATTCCTATATAATCTTCATTATCATAGAGCACATTAATTCCATAGAATTCAAAAGAGTTAAAAGATAGGTGTAATACAGTTTTTTGTGAGCCAAAAGTTTGAGGTGCATGAGTAAGTGCAATATCAAAAATCTCTTTAGGTAGACAAGAGCCCATAAGAAGTTCAGCTGAGGTATTAAGGTACTTTATTTTACCTTGGTTATTAAACAAGATAAAGGGATTAGAGTCATTTTCTATAAAAAACTTAAAATTAATCGAGTCCATGTTCTTGTATCTTCTTTCGTAAGGTATTTCGATTGAGTCCAAGGACAGCTGAGAGTTTAAGTTGAGATTTAAATTTTTTTAAACCAGCAATAAGTAGAGGCTCTTCATATAGACAGATATTTTCTCTATAGGCATTATTTCCATCTAAATTCTCATATAGATACTCTTCAAGTATATTTTTTATCTCTTTACTGGTAATAGTTTTATAAATAAGCTCTTTATAGAGGGAGGCTCTAAGAGATTTTATATTTTCACTCAAATCAAGTTTAGTTGTATCAAGCTCAACATGGTAGTCAAACATTAACTCTTTTTCTATCTGATTTTGAAAAAATTTGATTAGAAGGTCCAAATCTTCTCGCTCTTTTAGATTTGGCATTCTGTAGATAAAGGCAAATTTATTCTCTATCTTCTCTGTATTCTCTATACGGTTAGCAATAGCAATAATACGTTTGTTTTCAAAATTTAACTGTTCAAAGTTAAGCAGTTTCTCAAAGTTGTAGATAATAAGTTCACTGTTACTCTCAAGTACAATTTCTAACTCTTCATAATTGATTGCATCAATATATATTGAGTTTGGAAAGAGACTTTTTATAAGTGTTTTTTTACCTATATGCTCTTCTCCTACCAACAAAGAGGAGACAAAAAGAGACCTAGTTAGGGTTAACCCTTTAACAATATTATCTATTTGATGCGAATTGCTTAAAAAATGAACAGATTTCATCTTTAAATTATAGTATAAATTGGTTAAAAGAGAGAAGCTCTAATTCTTTATTAGATAAATCTCTCTTTTATGTTTCACCTTATTACTTGTTGTTGACTATTTTTAAGTTTTGAGTTGAGTTCATTTAACAGATTATCATCTTTAAAATTGATAAAACAGATTTTTCTTGTAATATCTTTGAGTGTTGTCATCTCATCTTTTATAGATTTTTTTAAAACTTTTGTAACGTTTTTATTTTTTGGCAAATCTACTGAAAAGAGAAGGTCATCTGTTAAGTAGAAGTATAACCTATGCTCATCTTTAATAATATTTAGATTTTCTCTTCTCTCTTGATTGTTAATATTGATAATATAACCTAAAACTACTATAGTTAATAGAATTGCTAAATATAAAAATAGATTTTCTGCAAATATAATAGTTCCAACTCCTCCTAAGATAATAGAGAATATAGCTAAAAGTAATTTATTTTTCATTTGATACTCCTTTTATAAATTTTTAATATATCTGAGAATAACGGCGAATTGTGTACTAATTGTGAAAATTAAGTAGTTAAAGATAGTAATGTAAAACCTATATGGGAATAAATGTAATAAAAAAGTTTATTCTTAATATTTACTTTTCTTCATAATGTAGTTTTATCCCTTTTGAGGTCATAACAAAGCCTGAAATAAGAATTCTTCCCTCATGTACTAACTTATGGTGTCTTTTGCATAGTGGAATTAGATTGTACTTATGATTCTTATTAATTGAGCCAATCATTCCTGCATCATTAGCTAAGTTCTGTTGGGCAATATGGTGAACATCATCAACTCTATCTTCACATAAGGCACATTTTGTAACGTAGAGTTCTCTGTTGTATCGGCTACGTTTTTTTAAAGAGAGCTGTTTTAGTTCTGAACTCTTTCCTAAAAGGCTCTGGCGAATCTCATAAGCATTTTTTAGAAAACTCGTATCCATATGTAGAGATTTAGCAAACTCTAAACCATAAAGAGAAGAGCCCATACCAAGTTGAAGTTGACGATTGTAGATAAGTGTGTCACTCTCTTCATCGTAAGTTACCCCTAAATGTAGTAAAATTAAAGAGTCTACCTTTTGAAGCTTCTCAATATTTTTAAGTTGATGCAGATGTGTAGCAAAGATAAATGTAGCATCTAACTCTAAAAGCTTTAAGATAGCCCCTGCAACAATGGCAAGTCCTGATTCGGTCTCTGTTCCTTGTGAAATCTCATCTCCTAAAATAAGGCTCTTTTGGGTAGCACGATTAAAGATATTTTTTAGCTCCATCATCTCTACAGCAAAAGTAGAGAGTCCCTTATAGAGATTATCATGAGAGACAATACGTGTAAAAAGTTGCTCGTACATACCAAGTCGTAGCTCTTTTGCAGGAACAAAAAAACCAGCTTGGGCTAGTATGACCGAGAGACCAATGCTCTTCATAAGTGAAGATTTCCCTGAAGAGTTAATGCCATATAGTAAAATGCCATTAACTTTTGCTCCATTACTTGCCTTGAGTGTAATGTGGTTGTGTTTAGTCTCTAAGCCCTCACCTAAGTAGATATCATTTGGAACATAGACTCCACGCTGTTCATTTGCCTCTATAATAAGATGTCGTAGACCTATAGCCTCATAGGCATTGCACTCATCTACTAAAATAGGAGGTGTAAGATTCATACTCTTTGCACACTTGGCATTTGAGATAGCTACATCTATATTGGCAATAAAGACAATAAGCTCATTGAGTAGGTGAGAGAAGCGATTCTCTAGTGCTATTAGGGTTTGCAAGTAACGCTCTTTGACAAGAGAGACTAATTTGACTTGGTTGTTCTCATAGATTTGTGTTATCTCTTCAAATAGTTTAGAGTTAATCTTAACGCTATTTTTAAGATGTTTATAGTGAAAGTCTTTAAAGAAGTAGTGTTTACCCTCAATTGTTACAAAGGACTCTTTTAACTCCTTTTCAATCATAGTAAAACGATTTTTTGTAAGGTTGATGGTGTAGCCCTCACTCTCTAAGTAACCAATCTCTGAAAAAGAGCTTTTTGTTGAGTTTATGCGTTTATCTTGTTCAAAAAATTGGTCAATATGGGAAGAGACTCTCTCTAGTTTATCAATTTCATAATTCTGCTTCTCTAAAAGGGTATCAAGAGCAGGGTAGACACCCTCTTTAAAGATGTTGTCATCTATCTGGTCAATACGAAATTTTGCACATATATCAAGGTTAAAGGTCTGCTCTAGGTAGGCTTTAAACTCAGAGACTTTGGTAGTAAGGCTATCTTCAATAGTTATCTTATGTTGTGTTGCATCAGCAAGAAGTTGCTCTATTGCTCTAAGAGACATCATAATATAGGTTAGCTCTACAGGGTGAAGTTTTTGAAGTTTAATACGTCTAGTAATTCTCTCTAAATCGTAGATATTTTTTAGGTGGGTATCGTACTGTTCGCTATAGGGTAGAAGTTTTTGACTAAGCTCATAACGCCTCTTTAAAATCTCTTTGTCTACAATGGGGTTAAGTAGTCGTTCACGAAGGAGTCTCTTTCCAAAGGCTGTGGAGGTTTTATCAATTAATTGTAAAAGTGTTACATCAGATTTATTTCGAGAGATAACTCCTAGTTGCTCTAAAGCATTATTTCCTAAATAGAGATAGCGACTCTCTCCTAAAAAGATAGGGTGGTTCATCTTTGCTATAATTGCTTCATCATGCTCTATTATAAACTCAATAAGTATAGCAAGAGCTTCAGTAGTATAGGGGTAACGCTCCAAATCAAGATACTCAATGGGTGAGAGAAAAGAGTTAATCTGATAGACCCGTTTAAAGAGCTCATTTTGATAACTAATCTTACAATGTTTCTCATTGAATGAGGTAGAGAACTGCCCTAGCTCCAGATAGGAGGAGAGCCACTCTTTATCTATCTGCTTGTTCTGTAGAGTAACAATAACTTCAGCTGTATTGTAGGTTTGTAGAAGGTTAAAGAGAATATCCAATGCATAGGTTTTGTCATCTCGGTTAGAGTGCATCTCATTGACAATGGTCTTTCCTGTAGTCACATCTATTGCTGAATATCCAACAGAGTAGACACCTTGGTTTTCATCTACTGTAAGTGAGACTAGATTACTCTCTATGGCTTCTGTTTGGTACTCAAAGTTAGTCCCTGGAGAGATAATATTGGAGACATAACGTTGAACTTTAGGAGGTAGACCCTTTTGTTTAACCATAACAATAGTGTATTTTTTAGTCTCTATAAGTCGTGCAAGATAACGCTCAATCGAGACTGTAGGAACTCCTGCAAGTAGAGGATTTTTAATAGAGTTTTCAAGAATAGTTTTGTTTTTACGAGTAAGTTGAATATTTAGTAGTTGTGCTATCTCTTTGGCTTTTCCAATCTTAAGTTCATCGTTGTTGACCTCATAGAGTTCAAAAAAACTACCAATCTCCATTAGTATAATTGTATTTTCACCATATTTGGACTCAAAGTGTTTTTGAAGTTCAAAGTAGATTTCAGTAAGAAGTTTACCCTTTGATGAGAGAATTTTTGCAGATGTTTCCAAGAGTCTATAGCCTAATTTTTTTAGGCTATTTTAACATATTTTAACGAATAATACGCTTTTGATATTTGTCATAACCATAGAGGTCATCTCTAAACTCTAACTCTCCATCACTATTTACTCCTGCTGTTAAATAGATAAGATGAATACGTAACTTCTTACTCATGTTGAGTTGTGTTTTACGTTTTCCTTTTAGAATTTTTTTAGCTCTTTTTAGGTTTATATTTTTGTTAAACCTTGCTATGGTCTCTAAGAGCTTTTGTGGTTGTGAGAGTCGTACACAACCATGAGAGTAGGCTCTAAAAGATTTCTTAAATAGATAACGAGTTGGTGTATCGTGAAGATAGACCGAAAATCTATTTGGAAATTTAAACTTCATCTTTCCTAGTGCATTTCTAGGTCCTGGTGGTTGCATAAGTCTGTATGGGAACTTAGCTCTGCCATATAGATAATCTCTCCAATAGATAAATGAGATATCTATAACACGCGAGTTCTCATCCCATGTACGGTGAGCCTCTATTCCTTGTCTTCGCAGATAGTTTGGGTCTTTAACCATATGTGGTATAACCTCTCTTCTAACAATTCCCTCAGGAACTTTCCAATATGGATTCAGTACAATATATGAGATATAGTGGCTAAAAATTGGGGTAGGGTGACGCTTGTCTCCTACAATAACCTTTAACTCTTGTTTGGTTAGATTATCTTCAATATAGTGAAGCATAAACTCAGGTAGATTGACAACAATATAGCGTTTTTCCTCCTCTCTAGGTAGCCATTTTATTCGGTCAATATTGAGTAGAACTTTTTTAATTTTATCATCAACAGAGAGATTAAGTGCTTTTTGTGTAGCTCTTCCTACAACTCCATCAACAGCTAAACCATGACGTTTTTGAAACTTTTTTACAGCTATATCAAGACACTCGTCAAATAGAGCCTCTCTATTAATGTGAGGAGTATCACTCTCATTGTTTTCACTACTTTGGTTATTATCTATAGAGATAGCTGTTTTGTTTTCATCGCAGGTAATATTATAATCACCAGATTGAGTTAGTCGAGTACGTAGCTTCTTAACAATGTCTCCACTACTTCCTAATTTTAAGCTTTTAAATGGTGGTAGTTTATCCCAACCACCATTTGCTTTAATTTTCTTTAGTTTTTTTAGACCTCTAATAAGTTTTTGGTAACCAAAATATTTAGGGGTTATCTCTTTTATAGTTTGGTTAATGTCTGATTTCAACAGTAGCTCATCTATCTTTTGAGGTGCTTTATACTTTATCCAACTACCATTAATTCGTCTCTTCTTTAGTGCCAAGAGTCTATATTTAAACTGTTTCCATTTAATTTCTCCATAAAGAGTATGGGCTAAAAAATTATTGTATAAAGATGTAAGCTTAAGCTCTCTTCGTAGTATTTGCTCTTGTGTAGCATTAGTCTCTAGTCTCTTTTCAAGTTGTATAGCAGTGTTATAGAGTAGACCTTTTTTATTGAGAGTAGGGTCATCTTTAACAAGGGTTATTAGCTCTTTGGCTCTCTCTTTGTTAATCTTATTATCTTTTATCCATAGAGTTTGGTAGTTATGTCTTTTGTAAAATCTTTTTAAAAAACGTTTTTGTGGGACATTCTTTAAAAGTCTTGTAGGTATTTTTCTAAAGGCGATTTTTAGCTCTTCTGAAGAGTTTATATCGCTATTAACTATAGCATTAGACGATAAGGTTGTTAAAAGAATAAAAAATAGAATTTTTTGCATAGTTGACATTGCCCAACTCCTCTTAGAGTAAATATATCAAAGAGTTAGTATAGTAAAAAGTTGCAAATAAAACAACTCTTTTTATTAAAAAAATAAATTAATGTATAGTTCTAGTCTGTTTTGCGTCATATCAAATTATTATACTACTTAAGTTTGAGGCTCATTTATTATGGTCAGGTACTTATATTGTTATATTTATTTCATGGTGGCTAATTTAATTTTACATGATAATTTTAAATTTAAATAAAAAGATAAGCCCCTATAAAATTTGAAAATTATGTTTTTACTTTAGCTAAAGAGCTTAATCTAGAATTGAGCTATGAAAAGTTCTTTAAGTGGATTCTCTCTAGGGATAGATTTTAACGGCTATTTGCTGTGGTATTTTATTTTGATGTTCGGTGAAATCGAACCTACAATAATTTAGATGTCTGATAATAACTAGAGCATTGCTCTAGTTATATTTTTACTTAGTGTAAATCTCTCCATTGGGACTGTTTCCAGAGGTAAGCTAAGATTGTAAATAGGAAGAAGAATCCAAGAACCCATGGTCCAGCGATTGCTCTTGCTGGTGCAGAAGGGTCACCTGTCTCAGCTAAGTACTCCATAACTTTCTCCATACCCTCATGGTTAAGTCCTGTTCTAGGCATTGCTGTACCTGGAAGTTGACTTTGAGGATTCTCAATAAATGTATCTAAGAAGTGCTCACTTCTAGCTCTATAGATAATAGATAAATCTGGTGGAAGTTTACCAAGGTAGTTAGCTAAAGCATTTTGCTCTTGTGCTACTTTTTGGTCATACTTCATTCTATCTATATCTTGACCTGTTTTAATGTTAGACTTAGTTTTAGGAATCTCTCCTAGTTGAGTCAATTTACCATAACGGTTAGCGTGACATCTACTACAAGCCTCTTTAAATGCCTCTTTTGGTGTTACCTCTCCAGCTTTTTTAGCTTTTAAGTATGCAACAACGTTTGCTATATCTTGTGGATTAGATACCATGCTCATTACAGCACCCATTGGATGGGTCATATCTCCATTTGGATATTTATGGTCAACATTAGTTGCCATTGCTGGGTCTTTAATAAGTGCAATTAAGAAGTTTTTGTCATATAACGCACCTGCATGTTCTAAGCTAGGAGGTGTAACACCACCCATATTTCCTGCACCTTTCATGTGACAACTTGCACAGGTAGAATTGAAAGTTGCTTCACCAGCTGCTACATCACCTTTTAAAGATGCAATTTTTTTAACTTCTGACCAAAATTTCTTTTTAGCTTCTTTTTTATCTTTTGAAGCCTCCTCAATATCAGCAGTTCCATCATATACTAAACCATGTCCTTCGACATGTTTATGCATTTGAGAGTGAGCAAATGGTTCAACTCCCCAATATAGTATAAGTGTAAAAGCTGCTACAATACCAAGTATCTTTAACTCTTTATTCATCCTATACTCCTTACAGCTTTTTTTCTAATTTTGTAATAATTGGTAGTGCAATCCAAAGAGCAAAGAATGTCAATGCAGCAACTAAACCAATTGTACTCCAAATACCTTGTGGAGGTAATTTACCCATAAATGTTAAGACTATCATATCTATTAACATTGCCCAGAACCAGAAGTGGAATAGCCCTCTTCTACTAGCAGGTGCAACATTTGGACTTCTATCTAAAAATGGAAGTGTAAAGAAAATTACCTGTGCAATAGCAAATGCAATTAGTCCAATATTTGTTGAGAATGGACGTAAAATCTCATAAGACCATAAGAAGTACCACTCAGGATAGATGTGTGTTGGTGTTTTAAGACCATTTGCTGGGTCAAAGTTTACAGGGTCCATTGCGAACTCGAAGTGGTAGAATACCAAGTAGAAGAACATAATGAAGTAGACACCCATTACAAATACATCTTTACTTAAAAATACAGGAGAGAATGGAATAACTTTAGATTCAGCTCTTTTTCCCTCTTTCCATAATCTAGCAGACTCTTCAAAGTCAATCTCTTCACCATCTTGATTGTTAACGTGTGGAAGTCTAAGTGTTCCAAAGTGGAATACAATAGCACCAATAATTGCTAACGGCATAAGAAGTACATGAAGCATAAAGAAACGACCAAGGAAAGCTTGACCTGGAACGTAGTCACCTCTAATCCACTCAACTAAACCATCAGCATGTAGTGAACCACCAGAGAATAGGTTTGTAATAACCATACCAGCCCAGTAACTCATTTGACCCCATGGTAACATATATCCAGAGAATGCTTCAGCAGAGAAGAGTACAAATAGTAACATACCTGAAATCCAGATAAGCTCTCTACCTTTTTTGTATGAACCATAGTAGATACCTGTAAACATGTGAATATAGATGATTAAGAAGACAACCGATGCACCAACACCATGAATATGTCTCCACAACCAACCATAACCAACCTCTGTCATAATAGTATAGTTTACACTGTCAAATGCTAAATTTGTATCTGGTTTATAATACATCAACAAGAAGATACCAGATACCAAAAGAATACCAAATGTAGCAGCAAGAACCATTCCCATTGCCCATAAGAAGTTAATATTTTTGGGAATCCAATATTCAGATTGCATTACTTTTTTAAGGGTATTTATCCCAATACGCTGATCTAACCACTCGTTTAAGCTGTTTGCTTTTTCAAAATGTGCCATATAACCCCTCCCTATACTTTTAGTGTTGTGCCATCAGCCAACATCTTTTTATATTCAGGTCCTTCTTCACCAAGTACAAGTTTTGTCCCATCAATTTTAAATGGAGGGATATCTAGTCCTCTTGGTGGTGGAGCTTTTGTTACCATAGCTGTTGAATCATATTGTCCACCATGACAAGCACATAAAAAACCTTCTTTAGCTGGATTATATCCTGGAATACATCCAAGGTGTGTACATAGACCTACAGCTACCATATAATAGTCATCTCCTATCTTGATAAGTCTCTTTAACTCATCAGATTTTTTTGCTTTTTCAACCATCTCTTTAGACTGTTTTAAAACGAAGATAGGTTTACCTCTCCATTTCTCTGTTACAAGAACATTCTCTTGTGCATCTTTTAAGTCAATGGTTGTAAAACCAGCAGCTTTGACACTTGGAAGTGGATCCCAAGTTCGTTTCATTGCGTAGAGGGCACCAATACCACCTAGAGCAGTAAACCCTCCGAGTGCCATACCCATAAAATCGCGTCGATTACTCATTCCTTTTCCTTTCTAATGTAGTTTGAACTTCTAGTATAAGTAAAAATTTATTAAGTTATTATAATAAATCATAGTTCTTTATCAATTTTTTGATAATATTACGGTTTTTTTCTATATTTACACATCTATATCCTGTTTAAGCTTCCTCCTTTTTAGATAAGTTTTTATTATAATCATTATTATTAAAACCTATAACTATTCTAATCTTAAGTAATTCAAGTAATATTTTATGATTTTACCTTTATTCTATAGTTGTCTCATTCTAATCTAATTAGATTAATAAACACCTACTCAATTATATAATTTACTCTTAGTTTTATGAGAGCTTATGCTTATATTTGATACTATATAAAAGTGTTATTTTTTATTGTAAGGGAGGGCAGTTTATGGATAAAATGATAAAAGAGTCTGTTGCAATACTATTTTGTCATGCTATTAAACTAGATGATAAGGATTTAAAGGTTGAAAAGCCTCTGTTTTGTCAGTTTATTGGGCAAGATTTTGATTGTAATAGTGATGAGGCTGAAGAGTTAATGAAAGATGTAATGAGTAGAGATTGTGATGATATTGACAGTCATATATCTATTATTAGTAGTGCTTTATACAACGAACTCTATTGGAAGATGAATATACTCAAACAGTTAAATCATATTATTTTTAAAAGCAATATTAGAAATGAGGATTATGAATTTTTTGATAAGGTAAAAAACTCATTTTTTAAAAGGTAGTTTGCATATCTAATGCAAACTATTTGCTCTCAATAAACTTTTTATATTTCATATCTTCATCTAAAACATGTTGTAGTAACCAAGTTGTTACAAACTCACCAATATCTTTAATGTGTGAATCTTTGTCTATTCCTAAAGCCAACTCTTTTAACTTTTTTGAAAATGCGTTATGTTGAGATATATGCTCGTTTAGTTTAGGATACTCTTGCTCTTGCATATACATCTCTTCATAGATAAAATGCTCTACAGAGTAGTCATTTAGTGCTATAAAGAGTTTTCTAAAAGTTTCATGGTCATCTACACCTGATTTTACAAGTTCATAGATTTCATTGGAGAGTTCAAAGAGACCTTTGTGTTGCTCATCAATCTTATCTTCTCCCATGGAGTAGCTATCTTTCCATTTTAGTAGTTTCATTATTTATCTCCATACTCTTTCATGTAAAAAAGTATATTTCAACAAATCTTACAAGAGTATTAAATTCTATAAAAGATGAAAAAATATTTTTTATAAAAAATAGTGACATTTGTTAAATAACTCTTAAATAATTAAACTAAAATTAATGCATAAAACTATATAAATATGGTGCAATTTAAATTAATATATTGCTTGTATTATATTTAAATATTATAAGAGTTATAATTCTGATGAATAACTAACAAAATAATCTAAAAGGATAAAGAAGTGTCAAAAAAACTAATACTGCTCATTGGAGCACCAGGTTCAGGAAAAACAACAGATGGTCAAGCAATTGCTAAAAATCATCCAGAAATTACCTCATACTCTTTAGGTAACCTACTTAAAGAGGAGATAGCTAGAGGAACTGCTACAGGAAAGATTATCAATGACTATGTCTCAAAAGGTGATTTAGTTCCAACAGCTATTGCTATTGATACACTCTGTAGTGCTATTAAAAAAGCACCGACTGAGGTTGTACTTGTTGATGGTTTTCCAAGAAAAGAGAAACATATGAAAATCTTTGCTGATGTTGTCTTTAATGAATCAGATAAAGTTGACCTTATCTCAGTAATTGAGGTTCGTGTTAGTGAAGATGTAGCAAGAGAGCGTGTATTAAACCAAGAATCAACAAAAGAGGATGAAGAGCTTTTCAACCATCAAATGGCAGTATATAAAGATGCTATTGAGCATATAGAGGAGTTCTACAATCATGATAATCTACTTAAAGTTATTGATGGAGAGCAAGATGTTGATGTAGTTGTTGCAGAGATTGATGCTTTTCTTAAAGAGAAGGTGGCACTTGCCCCTGCATAATAAATTTGGAAGCATTCTGCTTCCAACCTTTCATAATTAAAAAATCATTTTACAATTTAAAGGATTATTCCGTGTCTAAAATAGATATTAACGGAGATATTGTTGAAAGCCTTACTGGAACAACAATCGAAAAAAAGAAGAGTAGAATTCCAGCAAGATTGGATTTTTTACAGAGTGCTACTGGGCTAATTTTAGCTCTTTTTATAATATTTCATCTTATTTTTGAATCTTCTATCCTATTTGGAAAAGATAGTATGTATGCCATAACTAAGATGTTCGAGGGAGAGTTTATAGTTAAAGATGGTTCACCTATTTTTATCTCTACCTTAGCAATGGTTATCTTTGCTATTTTTATTTTTCATGCTTTTTTGGCTATGAGAAAGTTTCCTAGCTCATACAGAGAGTATCTACGTTACCGTACCCATGCTAAGCTTATGAATCATGCTGATACCAATCTTTGGTTTATTCAGATAACTACAGGATTTATGCTATTTTTTTTAGGCTCAATTCATCTATATATTATGATGACACAACCACAAAACATAGGACCTTTTGCTTCATCAGATAGAATCTATAGTGATTTAATGTGGCCAATGTATCTTATGTTATTGGTCTCTGTAGTACTTCATGCAGGAGTTGGAGTCTATAGACTAATAATGAAATGGGGTTGGTTTGATGGAGAGAATCCACGACAAAATAGAATTAGGACTCGTAAAATTATTAAAATAGTAGTAGTTTTTTATCTTTTAATTGGTCTTTTCTCTTTAGCTTCATATATAAAGATTGGGTATGAACATAGAGTAGATTACGGGAAAAGATATAGTGTTAATATGGGAGATAAATAATGAATATTAAATATACAGATGCACTAATTATTGGTGGTGGACTAGCAGGATTACGCTCTGCCATTGCAACGACAAGTAAGGGGCTTGATACTATAGTTTTAAGTTTAGTCCCAGTTAAACGCTCACACTCAGCAGCAGCACAAGGTGGAATGCAAGCGAGTCTAGCAAATGCTATTATGAGTGAGGGTGACAACGAAGATGTCCATTTTGCTGACACAGTAAAGGGAAGCGACTGGGGTTGTGACCAAGAGGTAGCACGAATGTTTGTAAACACTGCACCTAAAGCCATTAGAGAACTTGCCTCTTGGGGTGTGCCTTGGACTAGGATTCAAAAAGGCGATAGAGATGTAGTAATTAACACCAAAAAGACTACTATTACTGAAAAAGATGAGGCTCATGGGCTTATTAATGCACGAGACTTTGGTGGAACTAAAAAGTGGAGAACCTGCTACACCTCTGATGCTACAGGTCATACCATGCTCTATGCTGTTGCAAATGAGGCGATGAGAAGAGGAGTGGTAATTGAAGATAAAAAAGAGGCAATCTCACTTATTGTTGAAGATGGTAGATGCTATGGAGCTATTGTTAGAGACCTAAAAGATGGAAAGCTCATAGCCTATGTGGCAAAAGGGACAATGTTGGCTATAGGTGGGTATGGACGAATCTATAAGCAATCTACCAATGCAACTATCTGTAAAGGTACAGGTCATGCCATTGCACTTGAAGCTGGTGCATATATGGGAAATATGGAGGCTGTGCAGTTTCACCCAACCCCAATCGTTCCATCGGGAATACTTCTTACAGAGGGTTGTAGAGGTGATGGTGGAGTACTTAGAGATAAAGATGGTTATAGATTTATGCCAGATTATGAGCCTGAAAAGAAGGACTTAGCAAGTCGAGATGTAGTAAGTAGACGAATGCTAGAGCATATTAGAAAAGGAAAAGGTGTTCCATCTCCTTATGGTGACCACTTATGGTTAGACATCTCTATTTTGGGTCGTGAGCATATTGAAAAAAACCTACGAGATGTTCAAGAGATTAGTAAAACCTTTAATGGTATTGACCCTGCTGATGAGGGCGAAAAAGGTTGGATGCCTGTTCTTCCAATGCAACACTACTCAATGGGTGGTATTAGAGTTACTCCAAAAGGAGAGAGTGTCAACATAAAGGGACTCTTCTCTGCTGGAGAGGCTGCTTGTTGGGATTTGCATGGATTTAACAGACTTGGAGGAAACTCTGTTAGTGAGGCAGTGGTCTCTGGAATGATTATTGGGGACTACTTTGCTGACTTTTGTAGTGAACATGAGATAAACATAGATACAAAAGTAGTAGAAAAAGCACTCAAAAAACAGGACGATTATCTAAATGAACTCCTAGCCATGGAGGGAGATGAGAATATTTATGATATTAAAGATGAGATGCGAAATGTTATGCAAGAGAATGTTGGTATCTTTAGAAATGGTAAAGATTTAGATTATGCTGTTAAGCGACTAAGTGAACTACTTGTTAAATCTAAAAATATCACAATTACAAATAAACACCGACTACTCAACCCTCAACTAGAAGAGGCATATAAAGTTCCAATGATGCTAAAAGTGGCTCTATGTGTCGCCAAGGGTGCAAGAGAGCGAACAGAGAGTAGGGGAGCTCACTATAGAGAGGACTACCCTAAACGAGATGATGTAAATTGGCTAAAGAGAACCATTAGCTATTGGGCAAATGAAGATGATATTGAGCCAACTCTTCAATATGAAGAGCTAGATATTATGAAGATGGAGATGCCACCTGCCTTTAGAGGTTACGGTAAAAAAGGAAATACTATTGAAAATCCATTAAGCCAAAAGCGACAAGATGAGATAGACAAGATAAAAGAGGCAAACAAAAATGCCAATCGTTATGAGTTACAAGATGCAATTATGCCTTATGAGTTACAGAGTGAATACAAAAGAGAAAATGAGAGAATAGGAGTTGCACAATGAGCAAAAAAGAGGAGGCTTCTTTAGAGAAGCAAGAGCAAAACATTGAAAATGCAAAAGAGATTGCACAAAAGAGAGATATGAGCATAGATGAGGGCAGAGAGATTACAATTAGGTCATTTAAATATGACCCCTCTAACCCTAACTCAAAACCTAAGTTTGTAGATTATAAACTACGAGAGACCCCTGGTATGACTCTATATATTGCTTTAACTAAAATTAAAGCGACTATTGACAATGACCTATCTTCAGATTTTGTCTGTAGAGCAGGAATCTGTGGTGCATGTGGTATGTTGGTCAATGGAAAACCAAGACTTGCTTGTAAAACATTAACTAGCAACTTTGAGAGTGGAAAGATAGAGCTTCTACCTTTACCAACCTTTAAGCTCATTAAAGACCTCTCAGTTGACACAGGTACATGGATGAAAAATATGAGTCTTAGAGTCAACAGTTGGATTGTCTCAAAAGAGAAGACCGATATATCTAAAATAGAAAAGCCTGTTGAGCCAGAAGTAGCTGATGAGGTATTTGAGCTTGACAGATGTATTGAGTGTGGTCTCTGTGTTGCTAGTTGCTCTACAGCAATTATGAGAGAGGATTTTGTAGGTGCTGTAGGACTCAACAGAGTAGCAAGATTTCAAATAGACCCTCACGATGAGCGAAGTGATGAAGATTTTTATGAGCTTATTGGAGATGATGATGGAATCTTTGGTTGTATGAGTCTACTTGCTTGTGAAGACCACTGTCCTAAAAACTTACCATTACAGAGTAAAATAGCCTATATGCGTCGTAAGATGGTTAAAGTTTAAATATATATAATATAATTGAGTTAAACAGATAAATAAAAACAGAAGATAAAATAAAAATTTTATATTAATTTGTAGAGGTAGACCAATGTGTCTACCCATATCTTAGGCAGACACATTGGTCTGCCTCTACACAATTTATTTATATTTTGAAATTTAATAGGGATTTGAATAAATGGTGGCGCCAGACGGAATCGAACCGCCGACACAAGGATTTTCAGTCCTTTGCTCTACCAACTGAGCTATGGAGCCACGCTTCATAAAAAAGGAGTACTTCTTATGTGAAGTGGCTGAAATTATAGCCACTTAGACTTAATTAAAACTTAAATTAGCTGATATTTTTAATAAATCTAAAAAACTCCTCTCCACGATGTTTATAGGAGTTAAATTGGTCAAAACTAGCAGCTGCTGGAGAGAGTAGGGCAACTTCATCTTTAGTAAGTTTTTGAGAGATAGCACTTACAGCATTTTCTAATGTTTCACAAGCAGTAAACTCAACACCATGCTCTGTGGCTAATTTGGCTAGTTTTTCACTATTTGCTCCAATAGTATAGAGGTGTAGTTTTTTGTTTGCTATTAGCTCAAAGAGAGGTGTTAGGTCTGCCCCTTTGTCCTCTCCTCCAACAATAAGGTGAATAAATCTATCATCATAGGTTTTTACAGCTTGAATGGAAGCGTCTAAGTTCGTAGCTTTTGAGTCATTTACCCACAATCTCCCAAGGCTATCTAACATCTCCTCTTGACGGTGATTATCTAAGGTAAAGGCATTGATAGCCTCATAGTCTATCTCATCGAAAAGAGCTTTAGTAACTGCTAGTGCTAAGAGAGCATCTTCTAAGAAAGCTCCTCTAAAACGAAGTTTTGAGCTATCTATAGAGAAGTACTCCTCTAAAAACTCTGTTGAGTCATACTCTACCACATAAGCAGAAGTCTCAGGCAGATTAAGTCCTTTTGGTACTAGTGCTAGTTCACCCTCTTTCATAGTACGTAGAGGTTTTAGTTTGTCTGCTTCATAATTTTCTGCTGTTCCATGCCAATCTATGTGGTCAGGGGTAATAGGAAGTAGAATGTAGATATTTGGTGAGGCTATGTTTGTATGGTGTAGAGTAAAAGAGCTTGACTCTAAAATCCAAATAGGTGCTTTGGGGTCAAGCTGGGCTAAAGGAGTTCCAATGTTTCCACCTGCAACTGAGCCTCTCTTTTTGAGTAGATGTTGAAGCATTTGAGTAGTGGTTGTTTTACCATTTGTCCCTGAAATCCAAATACTAAAGGGCATCTCTTTTGCAAAGTAGTCATATTCACTCAAAAGATTTTTTGCCGATTTTATAAGAGGGTGATGAGGTGGCACACTAGGTGTTGTGACCTCTAGGTTGCTACTCTCTGGGTCAAATAGGTGTGAGGGGAAGATTTGGTTTGACTCTTCATCTATGTAAGGCTCTTTAGCTTTATCATCGTAAAAAGTACACCCTCCACCAAGCTTTTTAGCAATTGCTTTTGTTGTTAGACCGTATCCAAAAAGTGTAGGTTTATTCATCTCTTTGCTCTCTATCGAATTTTAAGTGTAATGAGTGCAGCAAGGTTAGAGAGAAAAGCAATCATCCAAAAACGTATAATAATCTTATTTTCAGCCCACTTTTTCATCTCGAAGTGGTGGTGAATAGGTGCCATAAGAAAAATTCGTTTGTTTCGTAACTTATAGCTTCCAACTTGTAAAATAACCGATAGAGTCTCTATAATAAATATAAGTCCAATAAGTACAAGTAGAACTTCACTCTTGCCTAAAATAGCCATATATGAAACTACTCCACCAATAGCTAAAGAGCCTGTATCACCCATAAATATTTCAGCAGGGTAACAGTTGTACCATAAAAAGCCAAGCAAAGCACCAGATAGAGAAGCAGCCAATATGGTTACCTCTCCTACACCTTTAATATTTGGAAGCAAGAGGTATCCAGAGAAGATAGCATGACCAACTAAGTAGACAATTACCCCTAGAGTAGTTAAAGAGATAATAGATGGAACAGTAGCTAATCCATCGAGTCCATCAGTTAAGTTTACAGCATTTGACATTGAAAGAAATACAAAAACCCAAAAAGGAATAGCAAAATATACTCCTCCATCAAATAGAGGTTCTTTTAAAAATGGGATATAGATAGTTGTAGGAAAGTCAGCTACAATAATTATATATAGAACAACAATTGTCCCAATAACTCCTTGGAGAAGAAGCTTTCCTTTAGCAGATAGCCCTGCTAAGTTATCAGCTTTTAAAACTTTTCCTAAATCATCTTGAAATCCAATAAGTGAAAATCCAATAAGTGTTATGAGTCCTGCAACTACATATGGATTTTTTAGATTGGAAGTAAAGAGTACAGCAAAAACAGTAGCAATAACAAACATAGCTCCACCCATAGTTGTAGTATTGGCTTTATTTGCATGGTTAGGAACATATTTATTTATTGGTTGATTTGTCTTTTTTGATATTGCCCACATCATATATCTAGGTATAAGAATAAGAGTTAAAAGAAAGGCAATAAAAAAGCCAAAACCAGCACGAACAGAGATGTATTGAAACAGATTGATGTCGAAATATTCATAAAAAGCATATAACATATTAGATAATATCCTGATTGTAAGTAAAGTAGTGATATTTTACTTAAAATTTTATAAAAGTAGGGTTCATTTAATGGAGATTCAGAAGACAATTTTAATTATTACTGATGGAATAGGGTGTAAACCCGATAGTATCTGTAATGCATTTAAAGATGCAACAAAACCAACTTACGATAGATTGATGGTAGAAGCACCTAAAACGCTCATCTCTACACATGGTTTAAGTGTAGGGTTGCCTAAGGGGCAGATGGGAAACTCTGAAGTGGGTCACATGACTATTGGGTCAGGGCGAATTTTATACCAAGATTTGGTAAAAGTTTCTTTGGCTATTGAAGATGGAAGCATTGAAAAAAATGAAGCACTCAATGGTACTTTAGCAAAAAGTAGTCGAGTACATATTATTGGGCTTTTAAGTGATGGTGGGGTTCATTCACATATTGAACATATTATAGGTTTAGCAAAATTGGCTCAAAAGAGAGAGAAAAAGGTCTTTTTGCACCTTATTACCGATGGGCGTGATGTTGCACCTGACTCTGCAAGAATCTATATAGAGCAGATAGAGGCTATCTGTTCAGAGTCTATTCAAATAGCTACTATTGGTGGTCGTTTCTATACAATGGACAGAGATAACCGTTGGGAGAGAGTAGAGAAGGGTTACAATGCTATTGTAAAAGCTGAGCCAAAAACTGAACTTTCAGCCATAGGGTATGTAACAAAAAGTTATGAGGCTAAAATTTTTGATGAGTTTTTAGAGCCTGTGGCATTAAGTAGCTATGAGGGAATGCAAGATGGTGATGCTGTTATTATGGCAAATTTCCGTTCCGATAGAGCTAGAGAGATTACAACTGCTTTAGGAGATAATGAGTTTAATAGTTTTGAGCGAGACTATTTACCTCTAAATATAGTTACTCTAACTCAATATGATGCAACTTTTAACTACCCTGTTATGTTTAACAAAGAAGTTCCTAAAAATACTTTAGCAGAGGTAGTAAGTAGTGCAAAACTAACACAGCTCCATACAGCAGAGACAGAGAAGTATGCTCATGTAACTTTCTTCTTAAATGGTGGGCAAGAAGAGCCTATGATTGGCGAGAGTAGAGTACTTATTCCTAGTCCAGATGTAAAGACCTATGATATGAAGCCCGAAATGTCAGCACCAGAGGTGGGAGAGGCTGTTCTTAAAGGTATGGATGAGGAGTATGACCTTATAGTTGTAAACTTTGCCAATGGTGATATGGTAGGACACACAGGAAACTATGAGGCTGCATGTAAGGCTGTTAATGCTGTAGACAGAGAGATTGGAAAGATTATAGAAAAAGCAAAAGAGAAAAACTATGCGATTGTACTTACCTCTGACCATGGTAACTGTGAAGAGATGAAAGATGCTAATGGAAATATTTTAACAAATCATACAGTAGGTGAAGTTTGGTGTTATGTTTTAGCAGATGGTGTCAAAAAGCTAAAAGATGGTGGAGGATTAAATAATATTGCTCCTACTGTACTTGAAATTATGGGACTTGAGATTCCAAAAGAGATGGATAAGAGTCTTCTGTGAAATGTAATAATAATAAACACTATTTTAAATATTAATCAACAATTTTATTTGAAATTATGTTTATTATGCTATTATATTAGAAGATATTATTTTAATAAAGGGAGGTTTATAATGGATAGAATGATTAAAGAGTCAGTAGCAGCACTCTTTTGTTATGTTATTAAATTAGACAATAAAGATTTAGATGCTGAACGACCTCTCTTTTGTCAATATATGAAACAAGATTTTAATATGACAAGAGAAGAATCAGATGCTTTGCTCAATGAAGTAATGCAGAAAGATTATAATATAGATACCCATATCTCTATTATTGCTAATGCCTTACATAATGAAATATATACGAAAATGTCTGTACTTAAACAGTTAAATCATATTATTACTAAATCAAAGATTGAAGATGATGATTATGATTTATTTGATAAAGTAAAAGAGGCATTCTTCCCAAATTCATAAGGAAAATTATCTATTTTTAATTTTCCTTTTCTCCCTATTCTTATTTCATAACAATTTAACAAGCATTTCACTACAATTAACCAAAATTTTAAAAAGGTAAAGTATGAAATTTACAGGTAAAAATGTACTTATTACAGGTTCAAGTAGAGGTATAGGTGCTCAAATAGCAAAAACTTTGGCAGGATATGGACTAAAAGTGTGGATTAACTACCGAAGTGGTGAAGCAGAAGCTAAAGCAGTACAAGAGGAGATTGTAAATGCAGGTGGCAAGGCAGAAGTAATTGGTTTTGATGTAAGCGATGAGA
>JALVXC010000090.1 GCA_027038275.1 Campylobacteraceae bacterium
GGATTTGCAGGACAAGCAGGAATATTAATAAGAGGTTTTCCTTTAACTATGTCCATTACACCCACAGCATCTGTAGGGTTTGGAGCAGCCGCTGGAATACCCCCATAAGTAGCACAAGAACCTACAGCCACAACAGCTGCTGCATCTTTAGATACACGCTTAAGGTGGTCAACAAAAGTCTCTGCCTTTGCCCCAATAGTTCCATAATACCCCTCCATACCAAGAGGAACAGAGCCTTCAACAAAGAGTAGGTATTTACCTTTAAAATGCTCTATTGCCTCCTCCATCTGCTTTTCAGCTTGATGACCAGATGCAGCTTGAAGTGTCTCATGAAACTCCAAAGAGATAATATCTAAAATAATCTCATCTATCTGTGGTCCATCTGAACGAAGGAGAGCTTCTGAGTTACCTGCACAATCTTGTAGCTCCATCCAAATTACAGGCACACGGTTCATAAGTACAGCAGCCTCAGCCACCAAAGGAGTAAATGCGGCAGGAAGCATCAACATAGCAGTAGTAGCAGATGCCCACTTAAGGAAATCTCTTCTATCTAACCCCTCCTCCTCAATACTCTCTAAAAAATCCATTCTGTTGTTGAGTGGTTTAAGTTGCTTTAGCTCATCTAAACGCTTTTGACACTTAGCGTAAAGTTCAGCATAGTAACTCTCACCTCGGTTTGTGTTAACACTAGCACTTTGCGTTGTAAAGAGTTTCTTTACAGACTCTTCTTTATTATTGCTCATCTACTTCTCCTTCTTCTATTTTTATGAATAAGTATTCAATTTTATTATGGTATGATAATGAGGCTTAATGTAGAATGAATGGTGGTTCATTTTTTAGATTTTCTTTACAGAGGAGATTAGTATGGGAGAATTTTATTATAAGATTATAGGGGAAATATGTAGTTTTTTGAAGTAGTTGTTTAGACTACTTTTCCTCTTTTTTCTGTTTCATGTACTCTAATAGTTCTTCTTTTTTGATATTTAATACTTTTACAATTTCATCTATTGAATGGTTTAGTTGCTCCATCATGACAATGGCATTTTCAAATGTGGCTTTTTCAACACCCATTCTATAAAAAGGTGTTTTTTCTATATCTACTGTTAACATTTTAGCTCCTTGTTCAACTTCTTGTTCTAAATCTCTATTTGTCGAAAGAATATTTATCTTTTTAAGATAGTTTCTATACTCTCGTTCATCATCTTTGGTTAACTCTTTAATTCGTCGTAAAATCGTATTAACTACAACCTGTTTGTCTTTATCTTTAAAATCACATAATATAGACAAAGCTACAGCTGATGGATTTGAATGGTAGAGCAAATCCTCACAAGCAATATCTCTTACATCAATTATATCATATTTATAAGAGATTTTATCTCGTAAAATTTCATTTTCCATAGTGCATTGTTTCTTACCGATATAGAGAACATACTGCTCAACACTACACTCTTTATACTCAAAAAGTATATCACTATAGTAACGTAACATTCTTAGTTCCATATCTTTATGATTGTTATTTTGTATCTCAATATGAAAAATTCTATTTTTGTTTTTAAAGACAATATCACTATCTCGTTTTTCAACCCTTGTCCACTCTTTGTCAACAAGAGTTACTTCGCCCTCAATATCAATACCTAAGATATGCATGGATATATCTCGACCTATCTCTTTTATAATCTCTTTACTTACTATGTCTTTGTCACCCACATTAGACCTTTTTATGGATTTGGAATAGTTTAACGTAAAAAGTTTAAAAATATGTTAAATTATTATTTAAGCTAAAAATCCCCCTACTGCGTAGTACAAACCGAACAGACATCAAAAGTACGAAATACAAAAGTAGCCTCCTCAACACTCTTAGAACCTACCATAGCTTTTATGGCTACTCCCTTTTCATCTTTTGTACCATGACTTAAGTTCCATTGTGTTGGAGTAATAATCTCATAATTGACAATTTTTCCATTTTTAACTTTGGTTTTATGAATTAGTGAACCACGAGCTGCCTCTACAATACCAACTCCTTCAAAGTGTAAAGCTACATTTTTTAGAGGTAATGTACATGATGGCTCATCTAATGTAAGATTTTGAAGTAAATTTTTACAAATATTTAAAAGAACACCAATCTCATCAACTCGTGCAAAGACTCTAGTTAAAAGAGAGTCTTTGTAGCGTTTATGTAAAGACTTAATAATAGGACGTTTTGCAACCATACCTCGTGAAAGTGCACCTACCTCATAGAGTCTCTTTTTGTACTCTACAGCTTTTGCCATTGTACCTTCTTGAGTAGACTCTTTTACAAAATTAACATCTATCTTTGAGAGTAGTGTACCAATGGACTTTGCAGAAGCAGAAATTGGGGAATTGGCAAAGACAATAAATCGGTCATGACTCTTTCCTATGTTTGCCATATTATTACTTTCTATTAGATATAATAGTTTTCCAAAATCTCCTCCAATTTTAGAGAGTTGTGTAACAGACTTAAGAGATAGATACTCATCTAAACTCATATCTACAACTACTTTTTCAAAAAAACGAATACTCTCCTCTACTAGACTTTGAGCCTGTATAACATCTAAGTGGGTTGGGTCACAGCTAACTCCACCTACAACAGCATAACTAGAGTGAGGCCACTGACCTGCAAAGATGGCAAGTGCTTTGGTTATGGTAGTAGAGAGATAGGAGGCTTTTAGTGCATAGTTCTCTTG
>JALVXC010000091.1 GCA_027038275.1 Campylobacteraceae bacterium
ATCCGCACCACTTTTTT
Organism: Campylobacteraceae bacterium; assembly: GCA_027038275.1. Lineage (GTDB taxonomy): Bacteria > Campylobacterota > Campylobacteria > Campylobacterales > Sulfurovaceae > UBA1140. The sequence goes on from JALVXC010000091.1 coordinate 18, forward strand.
ACTTCCATAACAATTTACCCTAAACAATAAAAAACATTAAGAAAGCTTAACTTTTCCTATAGCCTTTTAGCCTAATTTTGCTAAAATCCTGAAATTATTTTGGAAAAAAGGATTGTAATGAATATTACAGCGACAAAGACAGATGCAGCTAATGCTTCTGTAGTAGCGACTATTGATGCTTCAGACATTGAAAAGAACCTTGACAAAGCAGCAAAGCAAGTAGCAAAGAGTGCTAAGATAGATGGTTTTAGAAAAGGTAAAGTGCCTGTAGCCGTAGTTAAAAAGATGTATAAAGAGCAACTTCAACAAGATGCTGAAAATGAAGCCGTACAGAAAATTCTTGAAGAGGCAAAAAAAGAGCTAGAGATTAACTCTGCTGATATTATTGCTGACCCTATCTTTAAAAAGTATGATAAACAAGATGATAAAATTGATATTGAGTTGCTAATCTCTCTTCGACCTACTATTGAGGCAGAAGATTATAAAGAGTTAGCTCCAAAGTATGAAGAGCCAACAGTAGACGATTCAGAGATTGACGAGAGATTAAAAGATATTTTAGAATCAAATGCTTCATTTGCTCCACTTGAAGAGAAAAGAGCTTTAAAAGATGGTGACCAAGCTAACTTTGACTTTGTTGGTAAAATTGATGGTGTAGAGTTTGATGGTGGAAAAGCAGAAGGGTTTGAACTTGTTATTGGTTCTGGTCAATTTATTCCTGGATTTGAAGACCAAATGGTAGGAATGGAGATAGAAGAGACAAAGGATATTACTGTAACTTTCCCTGAAGATTACCAATCAGACGATCTTGCAGGAAAAGAGGCTGTATTTACAATTACTCTAAATGATATTAAAGAGAAAGCAGAAGCTACACTTGATGATGAGATGGTTAAAAAGCTTATTCCAAATGATGAAAATGCTACAGCCCAAACAGTAAGAGAGAAGATTTCAGAGCAGATAAAATCTGAAAAAATGTCAAAACTCTATAATGAAGAGCTAAAACCTAAACTTATTGAAGCTTTAGTTGAGAAGTATGATTTTGCACTTCCTCAAAATATTGTAGAGCAAGAGATAGATGCTCAAATTAATGCTAAAGCAAGAGAAATGAGTCAAGAGGAGCTAGAGCAATATAAAGATAATGAAGAGAAGATTAATGAGCTTAGAGAAGAGGTAAGAGAGTCAGCTGAAAACTCTGTAAAAGCAACTTTCCTTGTTGACTACCTAGCAAGAAAAGAGGGAATAGAAGTTAGTGACCAAGAGGTTACTCAAACTATATACTATGAAGCACTAATGAGCCAACAAGACCCTCAACAAGTAATCAAATACTACCAAGAGAACAACTTACTTCCTGCTGTTAAGATGGGAATGATTGAAGATAAACTCTTTGCTAAAATTATTGGAATTGACCAATAGCCCTTTTTTCTATATATCCAATTTTTGGGTAGGGTGCGATTGGCATCGCACCAATTAAATCAATAAAAAATAATCTTATAAATTTTATGCATATTGTGTGGTGTGATAGCAATCACACCCTACTTCTAAGCAAAAAAAGTGTATTCTCCTAACCACTAAAAAATTATTAAAAGGTAACATTTATGAGTTATATTCCTTATGTTGTAGAGCAAACAGGTCGTGGTGAAAGAAGCTATGACATCTACTCCAGACTATTAAAAGACAGAATTATTATGTTGAGTGGCGAGGTTAATGACCAAGTTGCTTCAACTGTTGTAGCACAGCTTCTCTTTTTAGAGGCACAAGACCCTGATAAAGATATTTACTTCTATATCAACTCTCCAGGAGGGGTTATTACATCTGGGTTAGCGATGTTCGATACTATGAACTATATTAAACCTGATATTGTGACTATATGTATTGGTCAGGCTGCTTCTATGGGTGCTTTTCTCCTCTCTTCTGGAGCTAAAGGTAAACGTTATGCACTTCCAAATGCAAGAATTATGATTCACCAACCATCAGGTGGAGCACAAGGTCAATCGACAGATATTCAGATTCAAGCAGAAGAGATTCAACGCCTTAAAGATACACTCAATGAGATTATGGCTGAGAATTGTGGTAAAACAGCTAAAGAGCTTGAAAAAGATACCGAGAGAGATAACTTTATGTCTTCAAAAGAGGCAATGGAGTATGGACTTATTGACAAAGTATTAACAAAGAGCTTTAGTTAAGGTCATCAATGGTTAAAGATATAGTTATTTACCCTGACAAACGTCTAAAACAGGTCTCAAAAGAGGTTACTGAGTTTAATGAAGAGCTTCATGAGCTTTTAGAAGATATGTACGACACTATGGTAAGTAAAAAAGGGGTAGGTTTAGCAGCCATTCAAATTGGAGTTCCTAAGCGTGTGCTTATTATTAATCTTCCCGAAGATGACTCCAAAGATGAAGAGATAAAAAAAGAGGATACTTTAGAGGTTATTAACCCTATTTTTATTGAAAAAAATGGTTCTTGGAAAAACCAAGAGGGGTGTCTAAGTATTCCAGGTTTTTATGAAGATATTGAACGTGCTAAACATGTTATTGTTGAGTATCAAGACCGATATGGCAATAAACATACTATAAATACAGATGAGTTTTTAGCTGTTGCATTACAACATGAAAATGACCATTTAGATGGCAAGGTTTTTATCGAAAAACTCTCTATTTTAAAGCGTAAAAAGTTTGAAAAAGAGTGGAAGAAGAAGCATAAATAACTTCTTCTTCTCTAAATTAATAAACCCCCTCCCCCAAATTAAAGATTATGGGAGAGTGAGGTTTACAATTGGCGATTACTAAAAGTTTTTATTTATCTAATGCATTTTTCACAAACGCCAAAATAGATGGATTTGGATTTTGTAGTCGTGATGTAAACTCAGGGTGAAATTGAACCCCTAAAAACCAAGGGTGCTCTGCAATCTCTACAGCCTCAATAAGTCCATTGGATTCACCTGTTATTATCATTCCTTTCTCCTCTAGTGCTTTACGATACTTAGGATTTGCTTCGTATCGGTGTCTATGTCTCTCAAAGATAGTTGAAGCACCACCATACGCCTCTCTTAATTTTGAACCCTCTTTAGTGTTACACTCATACTCACCTAGACGCATAGTTCCTCCCATTGGAGAGGTAGATGTACGAACTTGTCTTGAACCAGAGGAATCAATAAATTCATCAATTAAGAAGATAAGAGGATTTTTTGTATTTGAGTCAAACTCAACAGAGGTTGCATCTTTTATACCTAAAACATTACGTGCAAACTCTATCATAGCAAGTTGCATTCCTAGACAGATACCTAAAAATGGGATTTTGTTCTCTCTTGCATATTGAATTGCTTGAATTTTACCCTCAATACCACGTTCACCAAATCCACCTGCAACTAAAATACCATCACAGTCTATAAGATACTTTTTAGCTCCATTATTCTCTATCTTTTCAGAGTCAACCCAATTTATTTGGACATCTGTATCAAGATTTGCTCCTGCGTGAATAAGTGCTTCTGTAAGTGACTTATATGACTCTTTTAAATCTAAATATTTTCCTACAAATGCAATAGTAGTTTTATGTGTTGGTCTAATAATCTTAGAGACCAAATCACTCCAACGATGCATATCAGGTTTTAGTTCGCCTAGATTTAACTCTTTAGAAATAGGTTCTAAAATATCTTGTGCTAAGAAGTTTAGAGGAACTTCGTAGATAGTAGGTGCATCAATAGCCTCGATAACAGATTTTTCATCGACATCACAAGAGTAAGCAACCTTACGACAAATATCGTTAGGAATACGTGTCTCACTTCTTAAAATAAGCATCTGAGGGGTGATTCCTATTCGTCTTAGCTCTTGAACAGAGTGTTGGGTAGGTTTTGTTTTAATCTCTCCTGCTGTACGAATATAAGGCAGAAGGGTAACATGAATGTTCATCACATGTTCACGTCCTAACTCATGTTTCATCTGACGAATAGTCTCTAAAAATGGCATTCCCTCCATATCTCCTGTAGTTCCACCAAGCTCAACAATCAAAATATCTTTAGGTTCACCTGCTTTTATAATTCGTTCTTTTATCTCATTGGTAATATGAGGGACAATCTGAATGGTTTTTCCAAGGTACTTTCCTAAACGCTCATTCTCAATAACAGCTTTATAGATTCGACCTGTAGTAAAGTTGTTATCTTGGGTTAATGCAGTATCTAAAAAACGCTCATAGTGACCTAAGTCTAAGTCTGTCTCTGCTCCATCTTTAGTTACAAAGACCTCACCATGCTCTAGAGGAGACATAGTTCCAGGGTCAACGTTGATATAGGGGTCAAGTTTTAAGATACCTACTCTAAATCCTGAATGTTTTAAAAGAGTACCAATACTCGCAGCAGCAATTCCTTTACCAAGAGAGCTCAAGACTCCCCCTGTAATAAAAATGTATTTGGTTGACATCAATAAATTTCCTTAATTTATGCAATAATCGGCATAATAACTGTAATAAACTCTTTCTCTTTTAAGATGAAAGGTAAGGTTGGTTCATTTAGTATAATTTTAAAAGTAGAATCATCTACTTGTGAAATAAAATCTAAAAGATATCTACTGTTGACATTAAGTTCAAAAGTCTCATTTAATCCTGTAGGTATAAGAAGTTCAGTTTTTGCTTCAACATTGTCAGCTGTTAAAGAGTTAAAAACTAATCTATCTGATAAGAAGTTTATTTTAATCTCTTCAGATATAGGTGTAATCATCTTAATTGCATCTAACATCTCTTTTTTAGGTAGAGTAACCTCTAATCTACCCTGATTTGGAATAATACGCTCATAGTCAGGAAAATTTCCATTTATTAAACGTGTAAAGAGATAGTATTGTTCATTTTGAATAATAAGATTGGTATCATCATAATAGATATTAATATTATCTATAAAAAGTTTTTGTATCTCTAAAATTGCTTTTTTAGGAATAATCAAAGAGAAAGCTTGTGTTGATGTGTTAGTTAGAGTGTTAATAGCTAATCTCCTTGTATCTGTACCTACAACTTTAGTTTCACTCTCTTTTATATCTAGTAATGCTCCATTTAGTTCATACTTTGGATTGTTATTATCTATAGCAGGTGAAATTTTTTTTAGACCTTTAATTAGATTGAGGGAGTCTAAAGTGATTTGAGGTTTATTTTCGATAAGAGGGAAAGATGGATAGTTTTTAGGATTAAAAGTTGGTAGTTTAAATTTTGAGCTATTTTGTTTAATTATAATATTATCTTCGTTTTTTTTAAGAGTAATCTCTTCCTCTTTAAAAGTACGTATAATATCTAGGAGTTTTTTCCCATTTACTGTAAAACTTCCCTCCTCTTCAATTATCATATTGCTACTGTTAATAACTAATCCAATCTCTCCATCACTCGCTTTTAGAGTAACTAAATCATTTATTGCTTTAAAGTAGACATGTGATGTTATTTGAGTAGCATCTTTTTTTTCTAAAAAAGGTTGAAGATTAATAAGCATTGACTCTATTAATTGTTTTCCAACATGAATTTTCATTTTTCCCTCCTATTTTTTTTTAATAAGTAGTAGTAGTAGTAGGTCTATGTGAATATGTGAATAACCTTTCTAAAGACCATAATCTTGGGTTTTAAAAAGTATAAAATATGTGAAAGTTATTCACATCTTTTCACATATTGAATTATATCTTTTTTTTTTATATCTTTACCTTGCAAAAAAGCTTCTTATCTGTTTTTTTTATAGGCGATTTATCTTAGTAGATAATTCATTTAATAAAACTTTAAGATTTTCGTCCTCTTTTAACATCTCTGTTACTTTTTTTATGGCATGACTTACTGCTGTATGGTCTTTCATATTAAAATAAACAGCTATCTGTGGCATTGAAGCAGAGGTTAATTTTCTAATAAGATATATAGAGATTCTTCTAGCACGTACAACAATACGAGTTCTCTTTTTTGAAGTAATATCAGATAGTTTAATATTTAGCTCTTTAGATATAACAGTAACAACATCTTTAATAGAGATATTTTTCTCTTTTTCTATGAGCTGGTCTTTTATTACATTATGTGCAAACTCTAAAGTTAACTCTTGATTCATTAGTCCAGCATAGGCGTTTAGTTTAATAATCGCACCCTCTATTTCTCGGATATTATTTCCCATATTTGAGGCTAAGAAATTAACTATATCAGGGTTTAGTTTAATCCCATCTATTTCACATTTTTTTTGAATAATTGCAATTTTGGTCTCTAGTTCAGGAGGTTGAATATCTGCCATTAATCCCCATTCAAACCTACTTTTAAGTCTGTCTACTAAGCCTTTAATTTTGTGAGGTTGTCTATCTGAAGTGATGATAATTTGTTTTTTTGCTTGATGTAGTTCATTAAAAGTATGAAAGAACTCCTCTTGGGTCTGCTCTTTGCCTGAAAGGAACTGAATATCATCAATAATTAGAACATCACACTCCCTGAAATGTTGACGAAATCTATCCATTGTTTGGCTACGTAGGTGAGTTGTAAACTTATTCATAAACTGCTCAAATGTTGTATATATGACCTTTTTCCCTAACGATATTTGATGGTTTCCTATGGCTTGAATAAGATGGGTCTTTCCTAATCCAACTCCACCATATAGAAATAGAGGGTTATAGATAGTTCCTGGTTTCTCAGAGACGGATTTGGCTGTTGTATAGGCGAATTGATTAGAGTTTCCAACAATAAAACTCTCAAAGGTAAAGGAGGGGTTTAAAATAGTACTTTTTGCACTCGTACCTGACTCTTTTTTGATATGTGATTTGTTATTTTTGTTTTCTAGTGTGGCACTTTTATCTATTGAAATAGATATGTGAGGTTTTATTTTTGTCTCTAGTTCAAAAAGGTGAACTAGTTGAAATTCATATTTAGTCTTAATCCATCTTGCTAATAAAATATTAGGTGCATAGAATTGTCTAAAAGTCTCTTTAGACTCCTTTTCTGAGTAAGTAAGGTTCTTAATATAACGATTCCAGTCCTTACTACTTATTTCTTCCTTAAATTTTTTTAATACTTTGTTTCCTACATTCATGCGAACCCTTTTTATTATGTGAATAACTATGTGAATAACTTTTTTGCATATTAGCTAAAAGTGGCTAAAATTAGGGAATAAAAAGGATGTGAATAAAGTTATTCACATATTTGAAAGGATGTGAATGGTTATACTTGGAATTGACCCTGGAACCCGAAATATGGGTTTTTGCTTTTTAGATTTTACATGTGAAAAGTTTACCCTAATTGAGGCAGGAGTTTTAAAGTTTAAAGAGAGAGAGTTAAAGGCTCAAATTAGAGAATTGATAGATGGGTTAGATATGCTTTTTGAGGCTCATAATCCCGAAGAAGTGGCGATTGAAGATATTTTTTATGCTCACAACCCTAAAACTGTTCTTAAATTAGCACAGTTTAGAGGAGCTTTAAGTTTAAAAGTACTTTTATCTATTGGTGATTATGCAGAGTATACTCCTTTACAGGTGAAAAAAGCCATTACAGGCAATGGAAAAGCTACAAAAGAGCAAGTTGCGTTTATGGTGAAGCGTCTTTTAAATATTAAAAAGGAGATAAAACCACTAGATATTACAGATGCAATGGCAGTTGCAATAACACATGCTCAACGATTAAAACATAAACGATTGGGGCAATAGTAGAGCATAGAATTGAATTAGATAATCTTTTTTTAAGTCAAAAAGTAATAGAATCTCACGCTCACAAAAGTGATCGCGTAACTCAGTTGGTAGAGTACTTCCTTGACATGGAAGAAGTCGTTGGTTCAAGTCCAATCGTGATCACCATTTTTTATTACTCTAAAAAAATTACTTTTTTCACATTACTATGCTAAAATATTATCTATGAAAAAACTTTTAATACTTTTATTATTTATATTTACATTTTTATACTCAAAAACTTTTACAGAAATAAAATTTACAGGTGATGTAGACACTATTGCTGGGGAGTTTGATAGGGCAACACTTCTTAAAGTTTGTCATATTGATTATCCTGCTATTTATCAAATATGGAGGTCTAATCCTACTTTTGAAGAGAGTCAGATTAAATTTTTTAAAGAGAGTTTAGAGAAGTATGCTCATAGTATGGGGTACTATAGAGCAAAAATCTCTGCAACTACAGATAATAACACTATCTATTTAAAGATTCAGAAAAATCAACCCATAAAAATAGCCTCAATCTCTTTAGCTAAAGAGTTTGAGAGCTTATCTCACCTAAAAGAGGGGAGTCGCTTTAAAACAGTTGACTTTACCAATAGCAAAAAAGATATAGTTGACTTTTTAGAGCAACATGGCTACCCTGCCTATAAGATGGACGCAAAAGCCTATGTTGATTTAGATGAGTATAGAGTCGATGTGAATATCTCTGTTGACAAAGGTGATAAACGCTACTTCTCTACAACTGAGATAAACAACTCATCTAAAATTGATAATGAACTAATAGAGGAGCAGATAGTCTACAAGGAGGGTGAACTCTACAATGTCCTAAAACTTGAAGAGAGTTATGAAAATATATATCAGCTAGGTGTCTTTGAGAAGATTAGTATGGAGGCAGACCTAAACAATAGTGATGGGAAAGCTCCAATTAACCTAACACTAAAAGAGGGAAAAACTAAAGAGTTTGCTTCAAATATAGGGTATGATACAGAAGATGGAGCTAGAGGTGGAGTAGAGTATATTGACCATAACTTTTTTGGAAATTTAAGAGAGTTTAAGGCTTGGTTTCATATTTCACAAAGAGGGTACCATACAGGGAGCTCATTTTATGACCCACGAGTTAATGTGCCACTTATTGGACGATTGAGCTTTTTAAATGAACTCTCTTTCTCAAAATGGGATTATGACTCATATATTGAAGAGCTATTTACAGAGCGTGTTACTTTTGGAAAGAGATTAATTGGATTAGAGCACTACTTTGGTTTTCAGATGGAGCACTCTACCATTGAGACAGGCATTCCTACTTTTTTAGCAGGGAACTACCTTATTAATTCACTCTTCTATAGAGTAGAGGTAGATAGACGTGATTCACCACTAGATGCTAAAAATGGATATTTTACTTCACTCTATGTAGAAAAATCAATGAAACAGATAGGCTCAGAGATAGACTACCTAAAGGTGCAGGGTGAAGCAAGATATATTAAAGAGTTTAAACCTATTGTCTTTGCAGGAAAGGTAAAAGCAGGAGCTATCTCAGAGCCTACACCACCATTTAAACACTTCTTTTTAGGTGGAGCTATGAGTAACCGTGGGTATGAGTATCGAGATTTAGGACAACATTTAGGGGGTTATCCTATTGGTGGGTTAAGTATGATAGATACCTCTTTTGAGTCACGTTACTACCTTACCGATAAGTTTAGTCTAGTTGGATTTTTTGATAGCTCAAAACTCTCACAAGAGGTTAATGATTTTTCAGGAGAGTGGTATAATGCCTATGGGGTGGGGGTTCGTTATCTCTCAGTTATTGGACCTCTGCGATTAGATATTGGTTACCCTATTGAGGGTGGTTTTGCACTTCATTTGGGAATAGGACAGGTATTTTGAGAAGATTTATTTTATTTTTTTACAAGCTTATCTCATGGCTTATACTCTTTATAATATTTTTATCTATTGCACTCTTTCTTATCATAGAGATGCCTTCTCCTTTTGTGCAACTTCTTAAAGAGCCATTGGCAAAATATGGAGTTAGTTATGGTAAGTTAGAGGGTGGTTTTCTTACAGGTTTTAGAGTAACTGATATTAACTACAATAATGATATAAAGCTAAAAGAGTTAACTCTAAAGGTTGATTTGTTAGCACTACAGAGTAGAGTTTTAAAAGTTGATAATCTTGTTGTAGATGGGCTAGAGGTAGATAGAGATTATCTCTCTTCTCTAATTGATAGCAATAGTAGTACAGAGTCAAATAGTACCCAACTACAACTCCCTTTTGATAAAGTGGTTGTCAAGCACTCTTTTATCTCACTCAAAAATATTGACTACCAAGAGTATCATCTAAGTGGATTGAAGCTAAATATTGACAACCTTGAGAGTGATATGAAAACTAACCACAAAGGGGATTTTAAACTCTGGATAGATAGCAATGTTGTCAAAGGGGATATTGTTGCCAATCTTAACAAAGAGCATTATTATCTAAAAACAGCCCTAGAGGCACAAAAAGATTTTGCCAATAGATTTTTAGCTGAACAAAATGTGACACTAGAGCAAAATCCAATTTTAAATATAGATGCCGATGGTGATTTTAAAGATATAGAGTATGACGTTGTTATTAAAAAGTTAGCTCTACAACAAAATGAGTATAAGATTAAGAGTAGAACTCTACACACCTTTGGAAACTACTCTATTGCAAAGAAAAATCTTCTAAATAGCATAAAAGGAGAGATTGACTCAAATGTTGGTAAGTTAAATCTCAACTCCAAAGCCTCACTAAATATTGAAGATGTGAATAACTCTTTAGAGTTTAATGTCAATGCAGATTTTAAACCTAAAAAGAGTCACCTCTTGGCAGGGCTAAAAGAGCAAAATATTACTATTGAGAAGTTTCCTTTAGTCAAACTATTTGCAAAAGGCAGCATGAAAAAGGTAACCTTTAAAACAAAAATAGAGGGGTTAAAGGCAAAACAGAACGATTTAGCGTTAAATTTAAAAAGTTTAAAGCTAGATGGAGGTGCAAAACCACTTGATGGAGATATAGATGCCAAACTCTTAACCATTTTTGACTCCTCTGTAGCTAGTGGAAATATAAAATTAGACTCTAAACTAAACTATAAAGATATTAACAATACATTAGTTTTTGATTTAGACTCAAATCTACACCCTCACGGAAGCTATCTAAATAAGATATTAAAAGATTCAAATGTAACTCTAAAAGGTGATAGTTCATTGAACTTAACAGCTAGTGGTAGTATGAAAAAGATGAAATTTAACGCTCTTCTAAAAGAGGTTAGAGGAGAACAGAACGATTTAGCGTTAAATTTAAAAGAGTTAAAGTTAAATGGAACGGCTAAACCACTCAATGGAGATGTAGACTCAAAGCTCTATACACTTTTTGACTCCTCTGTAGCTAGTGGAAATATAAAATTAGACTCTAAACTAAACTACAAAGATATTAATAACACTCTAGCTTTTGATTTAGACTCCAAGTTACAACCTCATGGAGCTTACTTAAGCAAGATATTAAAAGATTCAAATGTAACTCTAAAAGGTGATAGCTCTTTGAGTTTAAAAGCTAGTGGAAATATGAAAAGAGTGGAGTTTAAGACTCAACTAAAAGGGGTAAATGGAAAGCAGAATAAGATTAGATTTGCATTAGCCAATTTACGAATTAATGGAACAACTAAACCACTAAGTGGGGCGACTAATGTTAAGCTCTTAACCAACTTTGGCTCATCGGTTGCAGATGGTA
>JALVXC010000092.1 GCA_027038275.1 Campylobacteraceae bacterium
CTTTTTATAAACTTCTGCAAGTTCACTACTAATCTTTTCAAAACGATTAATTAAACCTTGATTACTGTACTCAATGCCACTAATAAGGCTTAAAAATTCATCTTTATCAAGATAAACCTCTTTTAACTCTGACTCTATAAAGCCTTTATTTGCTTGGAATAGATACCCTAACTCTAGCCGTAAGGTGTCTAACTCCTCTATAATCTCAAATAGCTCTCTTTTCATGCTATTACACTCCTAAAACTCGTTCTAATTCTCTTTGTAAATAGCCTAAACGTTGATAACACGGTTTATTGTTATCTTTAATTAGCTCTATCCACTTTTTAAGCTGTTCTTCTGATACGTTTTTCATCTCTCTAAACTCCTTTACATTGGTAAAATATAACGTCTAAAATCAGATTGTTTAAATCTCTCTAAACTCTCCACGCTGTTAAACTGCTTCTTACTCTCATGATTATTTATGAACCGATTATCTATCAGGCTGTTAAGTTGGTAGATGAGGTAATCAGTTTCATAACTGCTTATCTTTGCCAACCGTGCCACCTCTTGGACTTCATATAAATCATCAATAAAATTAAGGCTATCAATATAATTCATAAAGCCCTTATTCTCTCTTTTCGTTACATCAAAGGTTAATGTAATCTCTAATCTTTTCCATGCTCTTAAGTCATTGTTTATAATCTCCTTTCTCTGTTGGTTGAGTTGTTTTAAATACTTATCGTAATAGAGAACACGGCTAAAACTTGGGTGTTCTAAATCATTGATATAAAGGCTTGAACCTTTAGAGATAACCCCTTGTTTACTGTATGGCATAAGGTCATCTCTAAAAGCTCCCTTTCTATTGTGGGTTATGCTTCTTTGGTCTGTGGTATCTATGGCTAAATCTACACTTCTAAGAGTAAAGGCTTTACGCTTGATAATCTTGCTTATTATCTTCATAGCTTCACTACTAATCTTTTTTGATGGTTGGTGAAGTCCTGCAAAGATAATTAAACAGTAGCTGTCTTTAGCCTTTTTATGGTGTGTTGCTACATCAAAGAGGGTAGGAATGTTTCTAATAACCGTTATGTATAAAGGCTTAGATTTTCCAACCTTTGGCAAGTAGATAACCTCTACAATAGGCATAAACTTATCAGATAAAAGCCTTTTTTTACTGTCTTGTTTCATCTCGTAATCTATCCTCTCATGTATCTTATGGTTATTTGGCATTAGCTCAATAGTTAAGCCCATCTTCTCCACCATATTTTTAAAAGTGTCATACTTAGCGATTAACTCAATATTATCAATCCCTAATTGATTGAAGATAAAGCCACCTTTTGAGCTTTCAATATCTGCACCAATAGAGGGATAATTAATAACGTTGTAAGGGTAGTTACTACTCATTGATTTAGTCATTTAATCGCCTCTACTGCTTTATATTCCACTTTTTAACTGCTTATACTGCTCTATTATCTTCTAACCATCTATCAAGCTCTAAACGGTCATAACGCACTTTTTTACCAACTTTAGAAAATGGAATTTTTTTTAATCTTCTCATTCTCTTTTGTGTGTTGTTGCTAAAGCCATATTCACGCTCTACATCTTCAATGGTTAGCCATCTTTTTAAATGTGGTTGGGGTTGATTGGTAGTCATTTTAATCCTTTTGGTTTATTTGGGTTTTGTAATTATAGCAATAAATAGTATTAATTACTACTTAAAAATAGTATATAGTACTAATAAATATATAAATAAAGTTCTATTTACTTTAAAATTGCAATCTTCATTAGTACTAAAATAAAATAGTCTTATCTATTGTTTTATGGCATTTGAAAGGTCTTTAAGATATAATTAATTTATGAAATATGAAACATTTAAAGAAATTTTAAAAAGTAACAAACTAACCATTAAAAAATTCTCTGAATTGGCAAATATTAGTTATAACACTTGTAACGCTTGGTCAAAAAGAGGTGAAGTGAGTAATTGGGTAGAACCTTTTTTAAAGCTGTATATTGAACATAAAAAATTAAATGAAAATGGGATATTGATTGATGAAAAAGAATATAAAGAGTTAGTTCAATTAAAAGAGTCCCTTAAAGCTGTAATAAATGTTCAAAACACCGAAAAATAACACTTCCGATATTTTCTATTTCTACCACTTCCGAAACTTTAAATCAAAAGAATTAAACCCACTTCCGACACTTTAAAATAAGCCCTAAAAACCCTAACCCACTATAGGGCTAAAGGTAGCTTTACTTTTTGTTTCTGTATTACTCTGAATGCGTTTTATGAGGCTTCTTAGTTGTAGCCTTTTAAGGGTACTTTACTCTTAAGAGATTGGCATATAAATATAACTATTGATGAGGTATAAAAAAGAAGAAAGATTAAAATAAAAAAAAGATTGAACTGCTGTTGAGTCTGTTTATTTGGTCATGGTTGAGTGTTGAGAGAAAGTTGAAGATAGTGAAAAGATTTGACAAAAGAGTTTATTTATAATAAAATACATTGTATGACAAATAAAGGTTAATATAGATTATGATTAGAAATAAAACTATTAGATATAGTCTTGAAAAGAATGAGATTTTAAAAGAACAAAGAGGTGTAAGTTTTGAAGATGTGATTTTATCTCTTGAAGAGGGTTATCTTTTAGACGACTTAGAACACCCAAACCAAGAAAAATACCCTAATCAAAATATCTTTATTATATTGATAAAGATAAAAGATTATGTTCATATTGTGCCTTATGTTGAAGATGAGGAGTCAATATTTTTAAAAACTATTATTCCATCAAGGAAAATGAACAAAAAATACAATTCAAAAGGAGTTAATCATGAGTAACTATGATGAGTTTGAAAAAGAGATTTTAGAGAGTGTAGAGGGTGGTGAATGGGTATCAAAAGGTAATCTCAATGAGAGAACTAAAGAGTTACAATCATATCTTAAAAACCAAAAGAAAAAAGCTATCTCAATAAGAGTAAGTGAGAATGATATTTATGAGTTAAAGAAAAAAGCTTTAGAGAACTCTATACCCTATCAAAATATTATACAGATGTTAATACATCAGTACGCCAATAATAAAATAAGGCTAGATGTTAGTTAAAGCCATTCTAAGCCCTTTTAACGCCTTTTTCTATTGAGAAAGGTAAATCTATGCTTTAACCCTTTTACGCTGTATTTAGAGTTATTTTGTGCTTTTATGGCTTGTATCTCTTTGTAATCTTTACTATCTTTTTTAATTGTTTCAATATTTAAAGAGTTTTTATGTTGTTTCATTACTTCGCCTTTGATAGTCTATTTCAAAATAAAATACTATGAAAAGGATTAAAGGCTAATAAATTGATTTTAAGCCCTTTTAGCTCTTCTTTTACCACTATAAAATAATTCCGATATTTTTTTAAAGTAACAAATCCGATTTTTTTTTATCATAAAATAAATCTCAATTCCGACTTTTATTTAAAAAGGTACTGTATAAAGTTATATTGCTTTGCATGGGTCGGCGTAGCCTTGTTAAGTCTGACTGATAGGCGTTTTTATTGAACTATTTCTTTTTAACCTAAGAAAAAAAAGCCAAAAAAACAACTATTGTAATTCTAAATAAAATAAAAATGCTATTTATATGGACTAAAAAACTTTTTAAAGCCCTAAAAATCATTCAAAAAATAAAAATTATTTTAAAAAATAGGTTTTATGGAAAAAAAAGACAACTATAGTTTATTTCTAGTTGAAAAAAAAGTGTTTAATTAAGAAAAAAGGCTATACTTTAAGGAGTATAAGAGGCGTGAGAAGTCATCTTACTAATACAATACGGAGTAACACACTATGAGCAAAAAAAAAGAAAATCCAAAACATTTAAATCTATGTACTATAAAAGAGGTAGCACGGTTTGTAGGTTTTACAGAACAAAATATAAGAGATAGATATAAAAATGTAGAGGGAAAAGAAAATCATTATAATTCTCTACAACTTGGAACATACTTTAATAAACTAGATATTGATGTAGAAGAATTTTTTAATCTTATAGCAATATACAAAGAGATAAAAGTCAATAAAGTTTTATCACGTAAGATATTAAATCACCACTTAAAATAATGTATATCGCCTGAAATCTGACATTTTAAAGCGTTCTAAACTCTCAACGCTGTTAAACTGCTTCTTACTCTCCTGATTATTCATGAACCTTTTATCTAATAGGCTGTTTATCTGCATGATAAGGTAATCAGTATTGTAGCTTTTAATCTTTGCTTTTTTTGCAACCTCATCAATATCATAGAGAACATTAAAAAACTCTAAACTCTCCATATATTGCTTAAAGCCCTTATTCTCTCTTTTCGTTACATCAAAGGTTAATGTAATCTCCAACCGTTTCCAGTTTTTTAAATCGTTGCCTATTGCTCTTTTTAGATAGTTTTTCTCTTTTAAATATTTGTCATAATAGAGTATTCTACTTATTGAGCTATGAGAGATTTTATTGATATAGAGGCTTGTAGCCCCATTAGGTGGAATAATAACCCCATGCTTAGAGTATGGCATTAAATCAGCTTTAAACGGCTCTTTACGGCTGTATTTAATGGGTTGGTTATCATCTTGGGTATCTATAGCTATATCAATGTTAACACGCTTAAACGTTTTACGCTTTGTAAATGTGCTTATTATCTTCATAGCTTCACTATTTATTTTTGTATTGGGTTGGTGTAGTCCTGTAAAAGTTATTAAACAGAAAGTATCTTTAGCTTTTTTATGGTGTGTTGCATGGTCAAAGAGTATAGGAATGTTTTGAGTAATTATCATATAGTTAGATATACTTTGTCCTTTTGATAGTTTAACTATTTGGGTAAGTGGTTTGAAGTTTTCAACTTTGTATCTTTGGTTATGGTCTTTGATGTTCTCTATATCGGTAATAACTCTACTTACTGGGCTGTTTTTACTTGGTGTAGTTATAGTTAAGCCCATACGCTCAACCAACTTAATCACCGTTTTATAATTGGCTATAAGTTGGATAGTATCTATGCCTATTTGATTAAACATCTAAACTCTTACTTATTGCTATGGTAGATATTAGGCTACTTGTATTCTACTGTTTTCAATAAAGTTATCAAGTTCAGATTTAGGAAAAATAGTAACTCTTTGAGATAGTTTAATAGGTTCAATTTTTCCTTGTTTAACATAAAGCCAAAGGGTAGAGAGTCCTATACCTAAATATTTACATGCCTCTTTTGCTCTTAGGTTTTGTGGTATTTGTGGTTCTGTGTAATTCATAAATATCCTTTATCTTTTGTTGGTTTGTATTAGATAAAGGAAGTATTACGGATTATAAAAAAAACATCAAACAAAGAATGTATTTATTTTTAATACATTCTTAGTAAAACTTTAATTCTAAAGATTGAAGTAACGTATATAAAAATCACGATTTTCTTTCCATTCACGAAAAGTAATTTTAGAATATTCTAAAAGTTTTGGTTCTAAAGATTTAAGTGGTTGATATGTTGGTAATTCATCAATAATTTGTTTTTCTTCAAGAGAAACATTTTTTAGTTTATATTTCTCTCGTATATTTTCAAGAGTTTTTTTAATTAATGTTTTTGAAGTTGGACAATCATAATAGTGATATTTATCAATAATATTAAATTTTTTTTCTTCTAAGTCTTTTAGTAGTAGTTCATTCCGATTAAGAAAGAAATCACATTTATCTTTGTCATAAGAAAACATCTCTTTAATTAAAGAACTGTATTTTTTTAATGCTTTAATATCTTTATTTATAGCTGTTATAGGTCTATGTTTACTATTGTCAATGTCTTTATTTATATTAGATTTATTCATATTTAAAAACCATCTTTGACTTTTATATTTAAAACTATTTTCATATTCATAAGCACGAAGTGTAGAGCATAAAATTAAAAGCTCTAGCTCTAAATTCTGTAATGGAATATCCTTAAAAAATTTAAAATTACATTGGAGTATATCTATACTTTTTTGAGTTATTTTATCTAATCTTTCCCACTGATTTTGATGTGAAGTATAATTAGTATTAAGAACTTTTGTGAGAATTTCTTGAAATTCTTTAAAATCCATTCCTAACCCCCTCTAAAAACCTACTCCACCACGTCATAACCTCTATTTTCTCATCTTCATAAGTAGCACGGTTATAGGCTCTTCTTATCTCGTTAGGGTCTTTGTGTGCTAAGAGTGCTTCAATAACTTCACCCCTAAACTTTCCACTCTCATAAGCCAAAGTAGAGAACATAGACCTAAAACCATGAGATACAATCTCACCCCCAAAACCTAAACGTTTAAGGGCTGTGTTTAAAGTGTTCTCACTCAATGCTCTACTATGACCTAATGAAGATGGAAAAATGTATTTACTCTCTTTGGTATAGGGTTCTATCTCTTTGAGTATCTTTATAGCTTGGTTAGTAAGTGGTAAAGTATGTTCTACTCTTGTTTTCATCTTATGAGGTGGAATAACCCACACTCTATTCTTAAAGTCTATCTCTTCCCACTCTGCAAAACGAATATTAGAAGAGCGTACAAAAGTATGAGCCATAAAAAGCAACGCCCATTTAGTGGAGTATTCACCATGATACTCATATAAAGCTCTCATTAGCTCCCCTATGCGTTGAGGGTCTGTAATGGTTCTCATAGGTTTATGAGTAAAGGCTTGGAGAACATCTTTTTTACTAATATCTGCTACTATGTTATGTTTAACTTTATCAAGCTGTAAAGCATAACGCCAAATTTGGCTACAAAGGTTTAAGAGTCTGTGGGCTGTCTCAACTGCTCCTCTCTTTTGAATGGTTTGAGCTATCTTTACAAGTTCAGCTCTCTCAATCTTATCTATTGATTTATTTCCTATGATTGGGTAAAAATCTCTTTTTAGTGCGTTAGCATGTTTTTTAATGGTGCTTGGTGATAATTCAGAAGAGCGTTTTTTAAGATACTCCTCAGCAACCTCTTTAAAACTATTTTTCTGTTCTTGCTTTGCTTGTTGCTTCTTAGCTCTTCTCTCTTCAACAGGGTTAATTCCTTTTGCTTTGAGTGTTTGAGCCTCTTTATGTAGCTCTCTAGCCTCTTTTAATGATATTTGAGGATATTTACCTAATGGCAATCTATACTTTTTATTTTGAAATGAGAAATGATAACGCCAAAGTTTCCCCCCTTTAGCTGTAACGATGAGGTAAAGCCCCCCACCATCAGGAATGTAATTATCTTTTAAAACGCCGTCCACCTCTTTAGGCTTTGCACTCTGTACCATTTTAGCTGTTAATTTAGAAGTAGTCATTTTTTGTGTCCTTTGGTAGTCTTTTTTTAAGTGACTACTAATATTACTACTCTTTTACTTAGATATGACTACTACACATTAGACTAACTTAAACTATAAAATAGATTTGAATTATTGTTTTTAGGTCTTTGTTAGAGGTTTTTGAATGGGGTTAAATTGTGGTGTGGTGGGTCGGGGGAGACTCGAACTCCCGACCACTCGGTTATGAGCCGAGTGCTCTAACCAACTGAGCTACCGACCCGTTAGAGCAAAATAACATATTAATGAGCATTTTTAGGCATCATCGTTATTTTGGAGTCAGAATTATACATAAAATAGAACCGAAATGCAAGTAAATTCTCTAAAATTCCAAAAAGAATTGAAAAAATAATAAATGATGTCCCTCCATGAGAGAACATAGGTAGAGGTAGACCTACTACAGGAGCTAGACCAATGGTCATAAAGATATTAACAATCATAGATATAAAAAAGAGAAAAGCAATACCAGCTGAAAAGACCTGCACATAGGGGTCTTTGATGTTTTTTATAGATATAGAAAGTAGATGAAGTATTAGAAAGATATAGAGTCCAATAGTGGTCATCATTCCTGTAAAACCAAAACGTTCACCTAAATAGGCAAAGATAAAGTCTGTAGATGAGACAGGTAGAAACTTTAGTTGTGTCTGTGTTGCCTCCTCTTTTTTCTGTCCATCCATTCCACCTGAACCAATAGCAATCATAGATTGTTGAACGTGATAGCTTGGTTTTCCAAGAAAGTTGGCAATACGTTGCTTTTGGTACGGTTTTAGACCATATGTATAGAGTGGTGGAGCTGATACCCCAAGAATAATAAGGAGTATAACCCAAATACGTGTTTGAACACCTACCATAAAAAGGACTCCAATCCCTGTAAGTAATAAAATAAGTCCAGTTCCTAAGTCAGGCTCTTTTGCAATAAGTAGAAATGGAATTACTATATAAGCGGCAAGTGTCCCAAACATCTTCCAACCATAACCATCTTTTGGAGGAGGATTGCGTGAAATAAGGTATGCTAACATAAGTAGAACAGTAATTTTGATAAATTCCGAAGGCTGTATAGTTATTCCAAGACCTGGAATCTCAATCCAACGTCTAGCACCTAAAATCTTTTTACCGAAAAGTTCAACACTTAAAAGTAGACCAAGGTTAATCCAATAAGCAAGTGGAATAAGCCATTGATACTTACGCCAAGGAATTAAAAAAGCAATAAAGAAAGCAATAGCAGATATACCATAGTAGAGCATCTGTTTTTGAAAAAGATGAAAGTTGATTTCATAGACTAAATAAGAGGAGATAGCAAACAGAGGAAAGAGTTGTAAAATAAGTAAAAAATTTATCTGTTGTAGAATGCGTCTATCGAATTGAAACCTATTTCTCATGCAGTGGTCACTTTTTAGTGTATTATACAAATGAAATGATAAAAAGGAGATTTAATCTTAAGTAGTTAGTTAGCATTTAAGTTACAAAGGAGAAATACTAGATAAAGGAGGAAATGAATTCTTAATTTAAAAGGAGGAAGAAAATTATCAAAAATTCAACTACTTAAGATATGGCTGAATTATATCTAAATAAGATAAAATTACTCTTAAATAGAACATAAATATTTATTTTTTTTATAAAAATTAAAAGTGTCTCTTATCTGATGGCTTTTGAGATACTGTTTTTCTCTTTTTTTTAGATAAATTTTCATTTTTCATCATTTTTTTTGCTAGTTCTTTGGCTAATTTCAAGTTTACCACTTTCTCTTTTTTTTCTTTTCGATTACTTAAAGTAATATGTGGTGTAAACTTAAACCCCTCTGTCTCCATTGCTTCTAATTTTTTATTAATTAATCTCTCTATCTCTTCTAATTGAGGCAACTCCTTTTCACAAACAAGAGATAACGCCTCTCCCTCTTTACCTGCTCGACCTGTTCGCCCTACTCTATGGATATACTCTTCACTTTTTAAAGGGAGTTCAAAGTTAATAACATAGGGTAAGTTGACTATATCTACTCCTCGTCCAGCTACATCTGTAGCAACAAGTACCCTAAGCCTTTTCTCTTTAAAAGCATTGAGTGCTTCTCTTCTCATACTTTGAGTTTTGTCTCCATGAATCGCTTTTGCTGTAATATCTTGATTTTTTAGATGCTCTACAATCTTGTTAGCTTGTAGTTTTGTATTTGTAAATATGAGTATTTGACTATAGTTACTATTTTTAATTAGATGAGAGAGTAGAGGCATCTTCTCCTCTTCATTTACATAGTTAACTAGCTGTTTTACTTGTTTAGTTGAGAGGTTCTCTCTCTCTATCTCTATGGTAATAGGATTTCTTAAAAAAGATTTTGCCAAACTCATAATGGGTTTAGCAAAGGTGGCTGAGAACATCAGTGAGTGTCGCTGTGATGGGAGTTGTGACATAATAGCTCTAATGTCATCTATAAATCCCATCTCTAACATCTTGTCTGCCTCATCTAAGACAATCATCTCTAACTCTGAAAGGTTTAGTGTCTTGTTCTTAATATGGTCAAGCACTCTAGCTGTTGTTCCTACTGCAATATTTGCTCCTGTACGAATAGCTGAGACTTGTGAACCTAGCTTAACTCCTCCATAGAGTGCTACAGATTTATGGGTAAAGTTCTCTCCATACATCTCAATTTTTTCTTGAATTTGAATGACAAGTTCACGAGTAGGGGCTAAAATAAGGGCTTTTATTTTGTAACGTTCTTCACCAACTCTCTTTTTGCTCTCCTCTTCTATGTTCTCCAGCATAGGTAGAACAAAAGTGGCTGTTTTCCCTGTACCTGTCTGAGAGGTAGCTAAAATGTCTCTTTTTTGAAATATTAATGGTATAGCTTTTTTTTGAATCTCTGTTGGGTTTATATAGTTTAATTTCTCTAATGTTTTTAGAAGTTTAGAGCTTAAGTTAAGTTCTTTAAATGACATTTATGACTCTCCAAGATATGTTTTAAAATTATAACATTACTAAATAAATTATGATGTATAATGGTAGATTCAAAAATAGGAAGGAAAAGTTATGAGTAGAACAGTTTATGATTTGATTGTTATTGGTGGAGGTCCTGGAGGAATAGGTGCTGTGGTAGAGGCAAAAGAGTTGGGGCTTAAAAAGGTGCTTCTGCTAGAAAAGACAGATAACCACTCAAACACCATTCGTAAGTTCTACAAAGATAAAAAACGTGTTGACAAAGATTGGCAAGGACAGAAGGTTGAGCTAGAGGGAAATGTTGATTTTGTTGATGGAACAAAAGAGAGTACTTTAGACTACTTTGATAAACTTCTTGATGATGATTTAATAGATAGTGAGTTTAACTGTGAAGTTTATAAAGTATCTAAAGAGGAAAAAGTGTTTACTGTAGAGAGTAGTAAAGGCAACTTCCAAGCAGAAAATATTATTGTTGCTATTGGTCGAATGGGAAAACCAAACAAACCAAAATATAAAATCCCTGCTTCACTTAGACCTTTGGTTGGGTACAACTTAGATAAGTGTGGTCAAGGTGAAAAGGTTTTAGTTGTTGGAGGTGGTGACTCTGCGATTGAATACGCATGTGAGCTAAGTGATAGAAATGAGGTAACTTTGACCTATCGTCAAGAGAAGATTACTAGACCAAATCCAACAAATAGAGACATGATAGAGCAGTATGCCCAAGATGGAAAAGTAGCTTTAAAGTTGGGTATAGATATCGAAAATGTTGAGAATGAACATGGAAAAATTAAGGTAAACTATGTAGATGGTACACATGAACTATATGATAGAGCTATCTACGCTATTGGAGGAACTACACCAAAAGATTTTTTAAAGGCATGTGGTATTACTTTAGATAAAAAAGGTGAACCTATTTTTAATGAGAACTATGAGAGTGAAGTAAAAGGACTCTATATTGCTGGAGATATTGCTTTTGCTTCTGGTGGGAGTATTGCTATTGCGTTAAATCATGGTTATAGAATTGTTAATCATATTTTGAACAAAATATAATTCGCAATCCTCTTCCATAATTTATGATTTGGAAGAGGTTAGAATTATAGAGGCTTGTCTTGATTGCGTATATATTATTTTATAGTGTCGATTGTAGCTCCATCAACAGAT
>JALVXC010000093.1 GCA_027038275.1 Campylobacteraceae bacterium
GTGGCTGAGAACATTGAGGCTGTAGTGAGTGAAGCAAAGATAAAAAATCGTATGATTGAAGTGGTTAATTTCTCTTTGGAGAGAGTGGCTTAAAGAGTGCCACTAATGCTGAACTATCACCAATTATAATGCTAAAATTCTCTTAGCATTAGCCACTTTATCTTCTATGTCATAGTCATCTATCACAGGAATTTGATGTTCACTTAAAAGTTTCATAAATTCATAAATATCCATAGAGACAAGCTTTGCTCCTTGGGTAATAGAGATTTGATGAGACTTATAAAGCTCTATAGCCAATTTTTGTTTTAAAATTTGAGTCAAACTTTTTTCCGTTTCATTGATGCCAAAAAAAATATTGTCAGGAATGTTTATAGAAAGTTGCATTAGCTCTCCTTTTTGTTTAATTAGTTTTATTATAACATATCTTGGTTAAGAGGATTGTCCAAAAACACGCTATAATAAATCATGAAAACAATAGAAAAAAAATACCCAATTTGCAACGGGAAAAAAGAGCAAGGAAAGTAACATTTACAATAGATTTCCCTCGTTCCAACTATCTTGGTGAGACTTAAACATTTTGTTATTATTGCCTTCATATTCATTCTCATGTAGTAGTGATTGGAAGGAGAGAAAGCTTCATATAAAAATGTAACCTCCACTCAACTTTAAAAACTAAAAATAACGATACAAACAATAACTTTAAAGAGTTTTAGCTAAAGTAGAATATAAAAAACAAGGGCTAATTTCATGAGTGAATTTCTAAGCAATAAACAATCTCCATTTGAAGGACAATATCCAGATGGACACCCTGTACGAACCTATTTAGAAGAGAATCTACTTATTCGTGAGCTTGTAGGTCAACTACAGAGCATAAATATCTATGAAGATTTGGAACTCTATAGTGCTGTTTTTGAAAAATTAGCAAAAGTAGACTTACACTATACACGCAAAGAGAACCAACTCTTTCCATATCTTGAAAAGCATGGTTGGACAAGTCCCTCACAAGGTATGTGGACTTTTCATGACCAGATTAGAGCTCAAATAAAAGAGTGTAGAGAGGCAATAGCATCTAAAAATATTAAAGATATTGGCTCAAAAATGCAAAAGCTCTTTAAGTTTTTAGAGCAGATGATAAATGTAGAGGAGACAAGACTTTTTCCAAGAGCAATGGGGATGCTTAGTGAGGAGGAGTGGAAAGAGTTTAAAGAGGGAGACAGAGAGATAGGTTGGATGTTTGAGCATGAGCCTACACCTTACCCACCAGATGAGTATGTTCACCCAAGTCAAGATAGAAAAAAACGAAAACTACCATTTAGTACAAAAGATAAAACCTACTATAATGAGGGCTACCTAACTCCTGAACAGGTTAATTCTATCTTTAGAATTTTACCTGTAGATATTACTTATGTAAATGAAAATGACCAAGTTGTCTTTTACAATAGAGGAGAGGATAGAGTATTTCCAAGAAGTGCAGGGATTATTGGTCGAGAGGTAAAGTTCTGCCACCCACCAAAGAGTGTTGACCAAGTGTTACGAATTTTAGAGGAGTTTAAAGCAGGAAGACAAGACCTAGCTGAGTTTTGGATAAAGTTTAGAGGAAAGTTTATACATATTCAATACTTTGCTGTTCGTGACCCTGATGGAACATACAAAGGTGTGATAGAGATGAGTCAAGATGTTACTCATGTTCGTAGCTTAGAGGGAGAGCAGAGATTGCTTGATTGGGATAATTAAAAAAAATATAATTTAGAGATATTTCACTATTATTACCAATTTTAATTATATAATTTTTTTAAAGCAAAAAAAAGGATAAAAATTGCGTACATATAGACCTATAGCAATTGATAAAGAGATAAAAATAAGTTCAAGAAGTTTTCTTGTTAGTAAAACGGATGAAAAAGGAAATATTCTTTATGTCAATGATACTTTCTGTGATGTAACTGGCTATGAAGAGATTGAAGTTATTGGTAAGGCACACAATATTGTACGACATCCTGATATGCCTTCTGTGATATTTTTTTTAATGTGGAAACAGATTCAGAGTGGTAAAAATATTAGAGCATTGGTTAAAAATCTTGCACGTTCAGGAGAGTACTATTGGGTTAGTACAGATTTTGAAATAAGATATGAAGATGCCAATAAAACATATATTGCATTTAGACGAGCTGTTCCTAGAAAAGCTATTAATGCTATTGAGCCTCTCTATAGACATCTATTAAAAATTGAAAAGGTACATGGAATGGAGGCTTCATTAATCTATTTACAGGGCTATTTAGAGGAGAGACATCTTACTTTTGATGAGTATATGGATTCTCTCTTAAAGCCTAAAGGGATTATTGCAACTATTTTCAATAAAATGAAAGATACTTTTGTTAATGCTGCATAATAATTAAAAATAACATTTTTTAAAAAAATAAATTTAAAAAATAATACTATTTTAAGTTTTTAGCAATATAATTATATCTTTTAAAAATGATAATTTAAAATTATCTATAAAGGATATAAAAATATGAAAAAAAGATACTTACTTCTCTCTGCAATTTCAGCCTCTCTACTTCTAGGTAGTGTGGCTAATGCCTCTAATCTAAAAGATATTAACACTAAAAGCTTTATAAACAATAGTACTAAAGCTTTTGCAAAACATGAGGCGATTGTTCTCTTTAAA
>JALVXC010000094.1 GCA_027038275.1 Campylobacteraceae bacterium
CTTTGGTGGTACTAAATTTGTCAAAGAGAGCAACTAAGAGTGAACTATGATAAAGTAGCCCTCATTGGGATTGGAAACATTATGTTTCATGATGAGGGCTTAGGTGCTTACTTGGTTAAGTATATTGAACTCAACTACAAACCCCATCCAAAACTAACTATTGTTGAGGGTAGTAATTTGGGTTTTACTCTTATGACTTACTACCAAGAGTACGATAAAATCATTCTTGTTAGTTCAGGCTCAAAAGAGGGGGAGGTAGGAGCTATCTCCTCTGAAAATGCTCAAGAGATTATATCTAATGAAAATACTACTCGAAAAACAGCCAATGAGGTAGAGCTTACTATGATGATAGAGATATGCTCATTTCATGAAAAGATGGGTGAAGTTCAGCTTATTACCATGACTCCTAAAGATATTATAGAGGTCAAAAATGGTATGACCCCTGAAGCTTTAGCAAAGATGCCTGATTTGGTTAATTCTACTTTAAAAGAGCTTGAAAACTCTGGTATTGTTTTAGAGCCTAATGGTGCAGATATTGGGTTTGATGAGATTATTGATAGGTTTGCTAATCCGAGACAAGAGGATTGGGGAGATTAAAGTATCTTCTCCCACTCAAATTTAGAGATATTTTTCTCCTCTTTTGAAAACTCAATACCAATTATAATAATCTCTTTAGCTATATTAAGATATTTTTCATGATATCTCTTCTCTTTTATCTGCTCTAGTGCTTTACCATTTTGATTTTTATTCTCTACTACTTTAAATTCGATAATATAGACTTGGCTCATATCAGGGGTTGCAATAGTTAAGTCAATTCGCCCTAAGTTGGTTACATCTTCTGCTATAAACTCTATGCCTAACCCTGCTAAATAAGCATAGATAACATTTGCATAATAACCCTCATAATTTTGAATATCATTTTTTACATAAGAGTTATAAGGAAGTGATGAAAAAAGTTGATAAATTTCTCTTTTGAACTTGTCCATATCTTTGTTTAATATAGCAGTCAATATAGGCATTTTAGGAAGAGAACTATCGGTTAAAAGATACTTAAAAATATTCTCATTTAAAGCTGTTCTAACTTCAAGATTGGGATAGGTTAACTGATAAATTCTCTGATTAAATATTGTTTTAACCTCTTTTATTGTTAAATATCCTGTTTGAAAAAGTAGAGTCTCTAACTTTATATCGTCTACATCAAAACTACCTAAGTCACTCTCACTAACAGCTAAATCTTCTAAGTTTGGTAAGAAATAGTTTTTCTCTCTTAATATTTCAATTAGAAAAGAGGGATTACCTGTCTCAAACCAATAATTTCGATAAGATTTCCCTTTAGAAAAAAAGAGTAATATATCAAATGGATTATAGACCCCTTCTCCTAAAAAGTTATATCCATTGTACCACTTCTTTAGCTCATCTAAATCAACACCATCTAATCGCTCTTCAAAGTGACTCTCTACATCTCTATGAGTATATCCACAAATAGTTGCATATCTTTCATCTAATGAGATATCTTCTAAGTTATTTAGTCCACTAAAAAGACTAACTCTTGAAAATTTACTTACACCTGTTAAAAAGGCAAACTTTACATATTGGTCACTATCTTTGATGACAGAGTAGATATTTTTTAATCTGTCTCGTATCTCTTTAGAGAGTTTTTTATCGGTTATATTATCTAAAATAGGTTTATCATACTCATCTATTAAGATGACTACTTTTTGGTTATATTTTTGATAAGCCTTTTTAATTAATTCTAAAAAACAGTTTTTGACACTCTCTTTATATTGGCACTCTAAGCCCAATCGTTCTTGGTTTTCATCTATAAGATATAAAATAGTTTGGTCTAAATCATTAACCGATTTAGTAACTCCTGCCCCAAAACTAATTTTAACCACAGGATAGGAAATATCCCAATCCCACTTATCATAAATATAAAGCCCCTCAAACAGCTCTTTTTTACCCTCAAATATATCTTTGAGCGTATCTAAAAAGAGAGACTTACCAAAACGGCGTGGGCGTGAGAGGAAGTAGTATTTTCCACTTTTAATAAGCTTTAGGGCTAAATCTGTTTTATCTATGTAGATGTAATTCTCTTCTTTATCTCTTATTTGATGGAATGTTTGGATTCCTATTGGTAGGTTTTTCATTTTATAACTCTTTTGTTAATTTTGTCACAAGTAGTTTAGCTCTTGCTTCTAAAAAACTTTCAAAATTATCACTTTTCCCTACAAAGTCTCTTTGTACTACAGGTAATACTAACTCTTCTCTCTCTATCTTTTCAATACACTCAACTATTCTTAACGATGACCAACTTGACATTTATTTCCCTTTTATTTTTTAGAATATTATATCTTTGATTATTAAAAACAAGGGTGATTTTTTAACTAATCTAAATAAAATATAAAGAAGAAGCTACCCCTTAACAATAATACTATCAGCCGTTAACTCTATAAGCCGACTATTCTCTAATGAGTCAACAATCTTCTCAATATTTTTACTAAAAAGCTCTAAAAGTTGTTTATTTGAGATCTCACTCCACGACATTTACAAAAAAAAATGCTAAACTTATAAAAAAGTAAAAAAATCATGGAAGATATAGAAGAGTTACAGAAAATATTTGAAAAGTATTATCATTGGCATCCATCCCGAGTAAG
>JALVXC010000095.1 GCA_027038275.1 Campylobacteraceae bacterium
TAAATGGGTAAAAAGTTTTGGTTTAGCTGGGGGCAAAAAAGCTGTAGGAATATTTAAAAAACAGAAGCAAAGTATTATTGTAATAGAATCTAATAAATTAGGGGCAAAAAAGCTTATAGATATTGCAAAAAAAATTGATGGTGTTGATATAGTAGAAGAATCAAAAAAAGTTTATATAAATACTACTAATACATTGCCACAAATTATACCAAATGATCCATATTTTTCAGATATGTGGGGAATGCATAACGATGGCAATAATAATGGCATAAGTGAAACAATTGATGCTGATATTGATGCACCTGAAGCTTGGGTAAAACATAAAGGTTATTCTAGTGTTGTTGTTGGTGATATAGATACGGGGATCGATTATTATCATCCAGATTTAAAAGATAATATATGGGTTAACGAAGCAGAAGTTAATGGACAAAGAGGAGTGGATGATGATGGTAATGGTTATGTAGATGATTACTATGGTATAGATACTGCAAATGGAGATAGTGATCCATATGATGACAATGCGCACGGTACACATACAGCAGGAACTATTGGTGCAGCAGGTAATAACCAAGAAGGTGTTGTAGGTGTTAATTGGCATGTTAAAATTGCAGCTTGTAAATTCTTAACATCTAATGGATGGGGTTATATTGATGGAGCAGTAGAATGTGTAAATTATTTTAATGCTTTAAAAGATGCTGGAGTTAATATTGTTGCTACCAATAATTCTTGGGGTGGTGGAGGATATTCAGAAATTTTGCATGATGCAATTTCTGCTGCAAATGATAGAAATATAAACTTTATAGCAGCTGCAGGAAATGATGGTAATGATAATGATGAAAATCCTAGTTATCCAGCAAGTTACGATTTACCAAATGTAATAAGTGTTGCTGCTAGTGATTCTAATGATGAATTAACTAGCTGGAGTAATTATGGAGCAACTTCAGTTGATTTAGCAGCACCTGGTGATTTTATAGTTAGTACATATCCATCATATAAAATATGTACACCAAATGATGATCATATCTATTTTAGCGATGGATTCGAGAATGGAATTGGAAAGTGGGATATGTTAACAGTTAATCCTAGTGCACCATTTAAAGATTATCCAGAAGATCATTGGCAATTGGATAATAGTATGGCTGCTAATGGGAATTACTCTTTAAGTGATAGTAAAGATGGGAATTATACTAACAGTAGATATCAAACTGCTCTTATGAAAAATGGTGCAGATTTAAGCAGTGTAAATACTACTCAAGGCATTTGTGCGACTTTAAAAATAAAAGGGACAACAGAAGAAGGAGTAGATGGTTTCCATGTTTTAGCAACAAATGATGATGGAGAGACTTGGTACTATTTAGGTGGTACTTGGTCAAGTTATGATGATTGGACAGATTTATCAGTAGCTATTCCTACATATTTATATACAAAGAATTTGAAAATTGCTTTAGTTAAGGCAAATGACTATAGTATAACTTATGATGGATATAATATTGATGACTTTAAAATTACAAGTGGTACAATAAAAGCAATAGGCCAGTATGCTTTCTTTAGTGGTACATCAATGGCTACACCACATGTTACAGGAGCAATAGCTTATATATCTAGAGCTAATGATAATCAAACAGCTGTTGAGAGAAAAAATCGTATTTTAAATGCTGTTGATCATATTGCTGCATTAGATGGAAAAGTTGCAACTGGCGGTAGATTAAATCTTGCTAAATTAGCATATGATATGAATCTTACTAAAGGTGATTTTAATAAAGATAAAATTGCAGATATAGTTTGGAGAAAAAATACAGGGAAAACTAATTTATGGATAATGGATGAAAATGGTACACATACTATATTATCTTTAGGAACAGTTTCAACTCATTATAAAATTGCTGCAATCGGTGATGGAACTGGAGATGGCATAGCAGATATTTTATGGAGAAAAGATACAGGTAAACTAGTTGGCTGGAAAATGAATAGTGATGGAAGTCATAATGCAAAAACTTTAGGTACAGTATCTACTCATTGGAGCATTAAAGGATTTGATGATATTGATGGTAATGGTTTAGCAGATATATTATGGAGAAAAGATGATGGTAAAGTTTATTTATGGTTTATGAAACCAAAAGGAACGCATAAAGGAATGTTAATAGGTTCAGTACCTACTAGTTATAGTATAAAATCTTTAAGTGATTTAAATGGCGATGGTTTAGCAGATATATTATGGAGAAAAGATAGTGGTAAAACATCAATATGGTATATGGATGCTAACGGAACACACACAAGTAAAAACTTGGGTAATATTTCAACACAATATACGATCTCTTCTGTAAATGATTTAAATGGTGATGGAATATCAGATATAATTTGGAGAAGAGATGATGGAAAAACAAATATTTGGTATATGAGTGCTGATGGAACACATACAACAAAAAGCTTAGGTACAATTTCAACAAGATATTTAATTGCTACTACTAGAGACTTAAATGGTGATGGAATATCAGATATAATTTGGAGAAGAGATGATGGAAAAACAAATATTTGGTATATGAGTGCTGATGGAACACATACAACAAAAAGCTTAGGTACAATTTCAACAAGTTGGACTATAGTTAAATAGATTTTATATAAGT
>JALVXC010000096.1 GCA_027038275.1 Campylobacteraceae bacterium
ATAATGGTGGTGTAATCGATTTTATGCTATTATTTTTTTGGGTGTCTTTATTCATAAGTATTATTAAATACTATAGATACCCATTTTTAGCTTATCCCACACAATCCGTTATAATCAGAATTTTTATTAAAATAGAGGAGTATTTTATGGCAATGAAAATTCTATTTTTCAATTTGATTTTTTTAACACTCAATTTAAATGCAGGAGACTATCGCTATGAGTGGGCAAATATAGGTCGTTTTGGATTAGGTGAGATTGATGATAAACTACTTATCTACTGTGGTAAGGAGATATGTATTACCTCTATTCCTGCTTTTGAGAGTTATTGGAAATGGTATCTTTTGTGGTTTGTAATTATTGCTCTTGTTATAGTGTTTGTGCGTAGAAAAAAGTAAGCTATTTTACATTGTTTTTCATGCTTTCCAAATAAACCTCTTTATCTCC
Organism: Campylobacteraceae bacterium; assembly: GCA_027038275.1. Taxonomy (GTDB): domain Bacteria; phylum Campylobacterota; class Campylobacteria; order Campylobacterales; family Sulfurovaceae; genus UBA1140. Next base: position 445 of record JALVXC010000096.1, read on the forward strand.
AAAAAATACCTCTCATCTAACTCAATATCGTTATGCCCTCTAGGAAGATAGAGAAGATGAACCTTTGATTTGTCAAATGCTTCATATAGTCTCTGAGAGTTTTTAGCAGGAACAATTTCATCTTTTGTACCAATGACAATAAGTGTTTTAACAGCTCCAATTTTAGAAACTCTGCCTATAGAGTCATATTTGTCTTTTAGCATAATGCTCATAGGGTAGAGAGGAAATTTACTTTGTGCTACCGATGTTATGCTGTCAAATGGGGTAACCAATATCAGTCTATTTATAGGACGTTTTGAAGCCAAATAGGTAGCAACTCCACTACCTAAACTTCTACCTATTAAATTAATATCTGCGTGGTACTCTCTAAGTTTATCATACACCAAAAGTGCATCGGCATATAGACTCTCTTCTGTAGGTGTGCCACTGCTACCACCATAACCACGATAGTTGACTAAATAGATTGTATGGTTTGGAAAGTTTTTAGCAAACTCTTCTGCACTATATCCAACACTCTCGGCATTACCTCCAAAGTAGAGTATGGCATTTTTATGACCACGATTTAGTACAAAAGTTTTGAGGACTCCTGCATCGTTTTTAAGATTTATCTCATTAAGATTTTTTTGAGGTGCATTAGAGGGGTAGTATAAAATATCTCTCTGTTTGTTATAAAGAACTGCTCCTACGATAAGGTATATTAAGAGTAACAATTTTAGTATGGTGGTTATGATGGACATTTTTTTCTCTTTTCGATAAACTACATTTATTAAGAAGTATTATATAGTTATTCTATATAAAGAAATAGGCAAAAATGAAAAAAAATATAGAAACAATCACACTAAAAGCCAAAGAGGATGTATACAGACTTCTTCAAGGTGGTAACTTCTCCAAATTTTTAGGTCATGGTTATGACTTCTCTGAACTTAGAGTCTATGATAGTTCAGATGACATACGACATATCTCTTGGATAAACTCTGCTAAACTTGGTGAACCTTATGTTAAAAAGATGTATGAGGAGAGAGAGCTTAATGTTGTGGTTGCTATGTTGATAGATGGTCGAATGGCTATTGGCAAGAAGCAGGAGCTTATGGGGCAACTTTTGGCTGTGTTGTCATACTCGGCACTCTTTGCTAATGATTTGTTGCAGAGCTGTTTTTTTGTAGGAGAGAGCTTTAAACAGTATGAACCAACCAAGCAGATTGAAGAGGTTGAAGCAACTCTTAAAGAGCTTTTAGAGGTTGAGCCTTTGGGGTTGGCTTTAGATTATAGTCAAATTGGTCAGAGACTTTTAGAGAAGATAGAGCAAAAGAGTCTGCTTTTTTTGGTAGGTGATTTTTTAGATGAGGTTGAGCTCTCTGTTTTGGCTCAAAAGCATGAAGTTTGTGTTCTGATAGTTCGTGACAGATGGGAAGAAGCCCCTACACAAAAGCCAGAGGCTCAACTCTTAAACCCAATCAGAAATAGATTGCTTTCTAAAACTCTCTCTAGTTCAGCCATTAAGCACTACAAAGAGAAGCTAGAGGAGCATGACCAAAAACTATATTCACATCTTAACAGAGATAAAATTAGGTATGTGAAAATCTTCTCTAGTGATGAGGTTGTTGAGAGATTAGAAGAGCTATTTTACAACTAAAAGGTAGTTTAGTGGTTTTGAGAAGTAGTATTGTTTTATAGTTTGAGTAGAAGCGTCCCAACACCATAAGTTCTCTAGTGTTAGATGACAACCTCCAATATAACGGTCAAGTGGCATAATGTCAAACCAAAAACGTTTACCGTTGAGAAGCTCTCTACCTAGAGTAGTAATAGTGAGCCTGTTGTTTAAATCTCTTTTTATAAGGTTGTAGTTTTCAAAATTGTTTAAAATTTTCCAAAAGATAATATTGCCCATAAATTTTCTCTTTTCCAAATTTTGAGACTCTTCAAAAATATCTTGTGCATTATCTATGCCATTAGAGATAACAAGTAGGGCTTGGTACTCTGTACGAGAGAGACCTGTTTTAGTGCTTGGAAACTCCTCTAACATTCTAACAATGGTAGGTTGTAAAAAAGGCAAGATAGAGGTTGGCTTTTTGAGAAGTTTAGACCATGACTTTGGAGTAGGCTCTCTAAAAGCAGACCATGCTTCTTTTGCTAGTTTAAGATGATTTGAGTTAACATCTATGGCGTAGTGCAACATCTTTTTTATCTGTTTAGGTGTTGATTCGCCTAGGTAGTTGTTACTATAGATTAAAGAGAGTTGTATATCTTTTAACTCTTTTGTTGCAAACCAATCAAGAAGTTGTAAAAGTTGTAGTTGATCATAGAGGTCGTGTTCAAACCAAAGAACTATTTTTTTATATCTCTTGTATGCTTTAAGTCGATTATTTCTATCTTTAAGTCTCTTATAAATTTCACTAAAATCACCAACTTTATATTCAGAAATAAACTTTGCACGAATAATTGATAGCTCCTCTAAAGTAAGCCCAGAAGGAACGCTTCCCTCATGTAGAAAGTCTTGCCAAGGAAGAAACTCTCCCTCTATATTAGACTTTTTCATAATATTGATACATGCTTCACTATTAATGATATTTAGTACTCTCTTCATAATACTATTATACTTAAAAGAGTTTAATCTAAGGATATTATTAAATATTTTATATTGTTGAAAATTTAATAATAGACTTTTTTAAAGGTAAAGTTTATTAATAGTGAATCTCTATTTTTATAAAAAATATTCTAATTTGTTGACAATTCATTAATTTTATTGAGATATAATATTATTTATTATTGGAAGAAGGAATAAAAATGAGCGTAAAAGTTGTCTGTCCACACTGTGGAAAAGTGAACAAAATACCAAAAAAAGATAGCTATGCAAAAGCTATTTGTGGACACTGTAAAGAGTCTATGCTTGAGCAGAAACCATTAGAGGTTAACAAAGAGGAGTTGTTACATATTTTAGTAAATAGTGATATTCCTGTTATGGTTGATTTTTGGGCTCCTTGGTGTGGTCCTTGTCGTCAAATGGCACCAGCTTTTGAAGAGGCAAGTAGAGAACTCTCTCTACACGTTCAATGTTTAAAGGTCAATACAGAAGAGCATCAAGATTTAGGTGCAATTTATGGTATACGGTCTATTCCTACTTTGATTATGTTTAAAGGGACAAAAGAGGTTGACCGTATTTCAGGTGCTATGAGTGCAGGTCGTCTTGTCTCTTGGGCAAAGCAGTTTGTTTAACCTAAGTTAGACGGTAAGGAAAAGTAATGGCAAATGCAAAAATATTACTACTTGAAGATGATGCTAATCTTAACGAAACTGTTACTGAATTTCTTGAAGATGAAGGCTATGAAGTAGTAAGTACTTATGATGGATATGAAGCACAAGATAAAATCTATGAGTCAAAATTTGACTTGCTTCTTTTAGATGTTAATACTCCAGGTATTGATGGGTTTACTCTGTTAAAAGAGGCACGAGAAAATGAGGTGGTAGCACCTTCTATTTTTATTACCTCTTTAGATGGTGTAGATGATTTAGAGAAAGGTTTTAACAGTGGTTGCGATGACTATATTAGAAAACCATTTGTCTTAAAGGAGTTATCTATTCGTATTGAAACACTATTAAGAAGAGGTTTCTTTCATGAAGCGAATGAGCTAATTTCAATTGGCGATGGAATTGAGTACAATACAAAATCAAATGAGTTGCTAGTCAATGGAGTTGCAGAGACTTTAGGAAACAAAGAGTCAGCACTATTTAAACTATTTATGCAACATCCAAACGAGGTACTCTCTCATGAGAGAATCTATAAAGAGCTTTGGGATTACGACGAAGACCCAAGTGATACAGCTCTTCGTACCTATATTAAAAATATTCGTAAAATTATTGGTAAGGATAGAATTGTTAGTATCAAAAAACAGGGGTACAAGTTTACTTCGAAGTAGTGAAAAGAGTTCACTACTTCGCTTTTTAGCACTCTATTTTATTCTAGTAACTATGATTTTGCTGTTACTAGGAGTATTCTACTATCAGAGTCAAGAGAAGTTGATGTTCTCAAATCAGAAAACCATTCTTTCAGAGTATGCAAATAAGCAAGTAAAAGCCCTAAAGCAATTGCACAATAACTTTCCTAATCATGTTGCTATATATCCTAGAAGTGATAAGTATCGTTCAGCTATATATGATATTGAAGGAAAGAAAATTTTTTCTCTGCTAAAGCATGATACGGAAGAAGATATTAGATTTGAGTCAGGGATTTATCGTGTAGGTAATACTCTGCACTTTGTAAAAATACTTGATGACTACTACTTGGGTACTAAATACCTCATTATAGAGGTAGATGAAGATATGACTTGGTATAAAGAGACAATGTCTAGCATCTTAGCATTTGGAACATTGACACTTATTGTTTTAATTATCTTTGGTCTATTTTTTGTTGGTATTTTCTTACGACCTATGAGAAACTCTATTATGCTTTTAGATAATTTTATAAAAGATACAACTCATGAGTTAAATACTCCAATTTCAGCTATTTTAGCTAATGTTGAGATGATGGATACCTCTGTATTGTCAGATAGAAATAAAAAGAGATTAAGTAGAATAAATATTGCAGCTAAAACAGTATCTCACCTATATCAGGACTTAACCTATTTAACTCTATCTCATAATAGAAAATCTAAAGATGAGTGGATAGATATGAAAAAACTTATTGAAGATAGGGTAGAGTACTTTGCTATTTTAGCTAGTGCTAAGAAGATTACTTTTGAGTTAGACTTAAAAGAGTCAGCTATATTCATAGATGGAGTTAAAATTGCTCGTGTTTTAGATAACTTAATCTCAAATGCCATAAAATACAATAAAAGAAATGGAAAAATATATATTACTTTGCGTAAAAATTATCTACAAGTTCAAGATACAGGAATTGGAATAAAATCTAAAAAAGTTCAAGAGATATTTGAGCGTTATACTCGTTTTAATACCTCTGAAGGTGGTTTTGGAATTGGACTTAATATTGTTAAAAGTATTATAGATGAGTATAATTTAAAGATTAATGTAGAGTCTGTTGTAGATGTAGGAACAACCATAAGAATTGATTTTACAAAAGGAACATTAGATGGTTAAAAAAATTATATTGTTAGGAGTTGTTTGTAGTACTGTTTTAGGAGCAGATGAACCCAAGAATATCTATGAAAAAAATTGTATTCCCTGTCATCGTTATGCACCTGCCTCTTTAGAAAAGCTCTTTATGGTCTATCTAAAGAGTTATAGTGGGGAGTTAAGTGTAAAGGGGGCAATTAAAGCCTTTTTAAAAAATCCAACAGAATCAGATTCAAAAATGAACAATACATTTATTGAGAACTTTTCAGTTAAAGATAAAACAACACTAACAGATGAAGAGCTAGAAGAGGCCATAGATACCTACTGGGAACTCTATAATGTAAGAAAGAAGTTAAAGTAGTGGACAAAGAAGCCTACTTAATTAACAAGTTAGACTCTAAATATATTGGAGATGATGCAGCTGTAGTTGGTAATAAGCTCTATAGTATGGACGCTTTTTTTGAAGATGTTCACTTTAAACGAGAGTGGATGAGTATGAGACAGATAGGGCGTAAGGCAATGTTGGTCAATATCTCCGATGCTATTGCCATGAATGCTGAACCGAAGTATGCTCTAGTGACTCTTGCTTTACCAAAAGAGATTACAACAGGTGAGATAGATGAGCTCTTAGCCTCTTTGGAAAATACAGCAAAAGAGTTTAATTGTGAGATTATAGGTGGAGATACCATTGCAGGAGATAATCTTCATATTAGCATAACTATCATATCTGAATCCAAAAATCCACTTTTACGCTCTGGGGTAAAAGAGAGTGATTTGTTGGCTTATACAGGTAGTTTAGGTGAGAGTAAAAGAGACTTAGAGGCACTCTTTAGAGGAGAGACAATTTCTGCTAAATCACGTTTCTATGAGCCAAAGTTACGTAGAGATTTTATGAAGCAGGTTAGAGAGTATTTGCACTCTGGAATGGACATTTCAGATGGTCTCTTTTGCGATACAAATAAACTTTTAGCTACCCAAGGTTTTACTATGTCTCTCTTTGAAGAGATAAGTGATGAGGTGGGCAAGAGTGGAGAGGAGTATGAGTTACTTATAAGTTTTTCTTCAAAAAATCTTGACAAAGTAAAGATGATAGCTAAGCAAACCTCTGTACCTTTAACTGTTTTTGCGAAAGTTGTTAAAGATAATGGGGTACTCTTTGATTGTAAGAACCACCACTTTTAACACTATTTTAGTATAATTCAATAAAATTTCTTGCAAATTATGTAAATTAAATTTTAATATCATCTGTAGGGTGCGATTGCTATCGCACCATATTAAAATTTGATTTCAAATATAATAAAAAAATAAGATTAAAGTAAAAAAGAATGCAAAAACTCCTATATCCTCTCAATGTAAAAAATAGCTTTATATTTAACCCTTCTAGTCGTGATTTTATTGTTGATGAGATTCCCCTTTATGAGTTTACAGGAGGTGGAGAACACCTCATTTTACATGTTCGTAAAAAAGATATGACCACATGGGAGATGATAAAGGCAATAGCTAGGTACTGTAAGATAAAAGAGCGAGATATTGGCTACGCAGGACTAAAAGATAAAAATGCAATGACCATGCAGTACATCTCTCTACCTGCAAAAGATAATGAAGAGAAGTTAAAAACCTTTAACCATGATAAAATCAAAATTCTTAACACCTACAGACACAACAACAAAATACGAGTAGGTCACCTAAAAGGAAACCACTTTAAAGTGCGTCTTAAAAAGGTGCTTGGAGTACAAAAAGATAAGCTCGACTCAACCCTAAAATGGGTCAAAGAAAATGGTGTACCCAACTACTTTGGAAATCAACGTTTTGGAAACCAAGGAGACAACTACAAAGAGGGAAAAGCCATTTTAGAGGGAACTCTAAAGATACGAGATAGAAAGACAAGAACTTTTCTTATTCATGCTTATCAATCACACCTCTTTAATGCTTGGCTATCTAAACGTATTGAGCTTTCACTTCTGCTTGAAGCCTTTAGTGAAGAGGAGGCAGAAAAGGTTTTTGAGCTTCCAAAAGGTTCACTAAAAGGTACAAAGAGACAGCCACACTTTTTTAAGCTTTTAGAGGGTGACTTAATGATGCACTACCCTTATGGACGAGTTTTTGAGTTAGAGAGTTTAGAGGAGGAGGCAAAACGTTTTAAAGAGTGGGACATTGCCCCCTCTGGTCTTTTAGCAGGAAAACGTACCACAAGAACCCAAAAAGTTGCAGGGCTTATTGAACAAAACTATGATGAGCAAATAGCCGAAAATGGTGCAAGACGTTATGCGTGGGTAAGGGTTACAGATATTAAAAAGTGTTATGTTGAAGAGAAAGCACACTATGAGTTAGAGTTTACTTTGCCTAAAGGTGCTTATGCTACTAATGTGTTGGATGTTTTGCGGGGGGAGAGTTTGTAGTAATATTATGCTCCTTATTATATCTCTCCACTAAATCGACATGATAGGTAATATTAAACTCAGAAAGTGCATCTTCTAAAAACTCCATAAGCCCTTTTTCATCTTTTTCACCTATCATTGGTTCTACTAAAACTTCATTGTTCGCACCTAGAAAATAGACAGTAGGTGTGCCATTTGGTTCTATTAGTCCATCAGGAATAGGCTCTCCTAAATAGATTTTTTTTACATCAAAATAGCGACTTAAAAGCTCTTTTGGTTTTGGTAGGTTCATGCTTTCTTCAAGAACATCACAAGAGGGGCAAGAGGGTTGAGTAACAAAGAGGTAGGTTATTTTTTCAGGTATTACAATCTCTTTTGTCTCTTTCTTTTCCTCCTTTTGGTTACTACAACCATTAAAGTAAAAAAGTAAGAGAGTTGCTATGATAAGTTTTAAAAAAGATGACATAACTAATTTCCTTAAGTGTAACCAAGTTCTTAATTGTACCAAAAAAGTGATATAATCTCTTATGAAATTTTACCGTATTTATATAGAGCTTACGAATGTGTGTGGGCTTAGATGCTCTTTTTGTCCTACTAAAAATCTGCCAAATACCACTATGAGCTTACCCTTTTTTGAAGAGACTATTCAACAAGCAAAGCCCTATACTAAAGAGATTGCTTGTCATGTTGTGGGTGACCCTTTGACTCTTGTAAACCTCTCTAGTTATCTTGATATTGTCCATAAATACAAAATGAGAGCAATGCTTACAACCTCTGGTTATTTTATGAAAAAACATAGCTTTGAGACACTATTTCACCCTGCTGTAAAGCAGATAAATGTCTCGTTAAACGCCTTTAATAAAAACGATACAAGGCTTAGTTTTGAGCAGTATATAGAGCCTATTTTAGAGCTGTGTCATGAGAAAGTTGCACAAAAAAAAGAGCTATTTATAAACCTACGAATGTGGAATTTAGATGAAGCAATGAGTGAAGATAGCTTTAACAAAGAGGTCTTCTCTAAGTTAGAGGAGCACTTTGGAGTAGAGTTAGAGTATAGAGGTGCAAAAGAGAGCATACGTTTAGATAACAAAGTGCTACTCCATTTCGACAACTACTTTGAGTGGCCCTCTTTAGAAAATAGAGAGTATGGGCATGGAACTTGTCAAGGGCTAAGTTCTCATATTGGTATCTTAGCCAATGGAGATGTAGTTCCTTGCTGTTTAGATAGTGAAGCAGTGATGAGACTTGGAAATTTACATGAGAATACTTTAGAGAGTATTTTACATGACAAACGTGCTACAGCTATGAGAGATGGATTTAAAGAGGGATACTGTAGTGAAGAGATGTGTCAGAAATGTTCTTATAAGAGTAGATTTATAGAAAAAATTAGAAAAAAACAAAAAATATTTTTGTAGAGAAAAAGCTTCTAAAACTCTTAAATGTAGGCATTTATAAGGGATTAAAATCTTTTCTTAAAAAAATTTCGGTATAATGTCAAAGAAATAGTATCTGACTAACATACTACCATTAATCCTTATAAGGAGTCCTCCTCTTGGCTGCAAAAGACATCAACAAAAGATTAGAAGAGATATTTAAAAGTTGTAAAAAAGGTGACCTACTTACCTTTGAAAATCTAGCAAAAGAGTTTGACAAACAACCAACTCTTGTTCAAGCTCGTAAAATACTTAAACTCTCAAAAAACAATAAAGTAAACATTGTTACCTCCTCTGAGTATGCAAAATTTCTTTCAACATCTGAACAGAAAAAGCGTGATTTAGCACGACAGAGAAGTATAGAAGAGGGGGAAGATGAGGGGTTTGACTTTTTAAAAGAGAAAGAGCTTCTTGAGTGGAGTCGTTCTGACTCTCCTGTTCGTATGTATCTGCGTGAGATGGGTAAGATTCCTCTTTTGACTAAAGAGGAAGAGATCTACTTAAGTAGAGAGATTGAGGCTGGAGAAGATATTATCTTAGATGCTATCTGTTCAGTTCCTTACCTTATTGACTATATCTTAAACTACAAAGAGCCTCTGTTAAATAGAGAACGACGAGTTAAAGAGTTGTTTAAGAGTTTTGAAGATGAGAAAGAGACAGATGATGACAAAGATGATGCTTCTGAGAAGACAGAAGAGCAAGAAGCTGAGAAAAAAATTAAAGGTGCAGATAAGCGTGTTAAGCAGGTAGTCTCATCATTTAAGGCTTTAGATAAGGCAAAAAAAGAGTGGATGAAAGCTCGTAGTGAGCTTGATGCACTCTTAGAGAGTGGCTGTGAAGATAATGAGAAGATTCTTCATGAGCAGATGAAAGTTGCCTTTAAAAAGCAACAATTAAAGTTAGCACTTATTGACCTTGGACCTACATCTAAGCTTATTAATGAGCTTGTAAAAGCAATGGAGACAGCACTTAAGAGTGATGATGGTTTTGAGAAAGAGTTAAAAAGATTGGAGTATAAACTTCCACTATTTAACGATACTCTTAGAGAGAACCATGCAAAAATTTTAGATAATATTCTTGAGATGGACAAAGAGGATATTACGGATGCTGTTCCAGAGACAACTATGGTAAGTACCTATGTTGAGATTAAGAAGCTATTTGAGACACGAGAAGCTAGTAAAGATAGCTTTGACCTTGAACCAGAAAAATTAGCAGAGATTTTAGGTCAAATTCGCCGTGGTAAAGCACGTTCAGAGGCGGCTAAGACTAGAATGGCAAAGTCTAACTTGCGTTTGGTTGTCTCTATTGCTAAGCGTTATACTAATCGTGGGTTACCGTTCCTTGACCTTATTCAAGAGGGTAACATAGGTCTTATGAAGGCTGTAGATAAGTTTGAGTATCAAAAAGGGTATAAGTTTTCAACCTATGCTACATGGTGGATTAGACAAGCTATCTCACGAGCTATTGCAGACCAAGCACGTACTATTCGTATTCCTATCCATATGATAGAGACTATTAACCGAATTAATAAGATTATTCGTAAAGGTCTTCAAGAGGAGGGTAGAGAGCCAGATTTAGAGACTATTGCTAAAGAGGTAGGACTCTCTGTCGATAAGGTTAAAAATGTTATTAAGATTACAAAAGAGCCTGTTAGTCTTGAAACACCAGTTGGTGATGAGGACGATGGACGATTTGGTGACTTTATTGAAGATAAAAATACACTAAGTCCTTCTGATGCTGTTCTTAATGATGACCTAAACAATCAGATTGATGAGGTTCTTGACCAACTAAATGAGCGTGAAAAGG
>JALVXC010000097.1 GCA_027038275.1 Campylobacteraceae bacterium
TCACAGAGTGATTTGAGTGAGCTAATCTCTATGATGGAAAAGTACACCAACGTTCCAATGGATTTAGCAGATAGTTCACTTATGTTTGTGGCTACTAAGGAGAAGATAAAAGATATTGTTAGTATAGATAGTGATTTTGATATTTATAGGACTTTGAAGAGTGGGTTTTTGAACAATTTGTTGAGGGAATAGAAGAACTTAAACATTGTTAAAATGACTAGTGCTGATTTTGATATAATGTGTTATAATAATTAAAAAATGAGAGGTTTAAAATGCAACTAAATGTACAGATTACAGATGTCAATCTTCAAGAGCAACTTACTCAATATATCTCTAAAAAAAAGATAGAAGCTAATGAGCTTTTGGTTGAGCTTCTTAGAGATTTTTTTAATAAAAAGCGAGAGAATAATATCTATAAACTCTCAAAAGAAGAGATAAAAAAAACTGTTGAGAACTCTCAACGAATTGAGGGGTATGAGCCTGTTTCCAAAGAGTTTGAAGCTGAAGTTAAAGCCTTTATGTTAAAGCACAATGTCAAAATATCAGCTTAAAAAGAGTTCTATCTACATAGATGGGACAGATATACCTTACAACAAACTTGGTATTAAAGATTCAAAATTTCTACATACTTTAGAAAAAAAGCTTTTAGATGCTTCCTATGCTAAATTTACACAAGAATTAAATACCAATCCTGTTTTAAATGAAACCTACTTTATAAACCTTCACAAAAAAACTTTTGAATCTCTCTACGATTTTGCAGGAGTATATAGAGATGTAAATATGAGCAAAGGAGATTCTCAATTTTGCTTAGCTCAATATCTTCACAGTGAATCTGCTCGAATTTTTAAAGAGCTTGAAGATGAAAATTATCTTTCAGATATAAAAAAGAAAACTCTTTTTGCTAAAAGGTTAGCCTACTATCAAGGTGAACTAATTGCACTTCACCCTTTTTATGAACTCAATGGGAGAGTTATTCGTCTTTTTTGTGATATGTTGGCACTAAAGAGTGGTTATAGACCTATTGATTATAGTGGAGCTATTGATAATGGGGCTTATATTGAAGCTTCGATTGAGTGTGTGCAGTATGCTGATAGTTCTAGGTTAGAGAGGATTGTTTTTGAGGGATTGAGGGAGTTGTAAGGCTTAACGATGGTTTTAATATAATGTGATACAATAATTGAAAAAAGAGGTTTCTAATGCAAAGGAGTCTATATGCAAACCATACAATTTAAAGTTAGTGACAGTTATCTAAATATTGTATTGACCTTACTCAATAATCTAAAGATGGATATTGTCAAAGAGTTAAAAGTTTTTAAAGATGAGCAAGAGATACCAAAGAGTTCAAAAACAGATGAGCAGTTGAAGTTAGACCAAGTTAAGGGTATTTTGAGAAATAGAATTTCTGACCCTATGGAGTATCAGAGACGATTGAGAGATGAATGGGAAAGAGAATGAGTAAAAATGGCAAATAATCTTATTGGTTCTACTGCAAAACTTCATGATTTGACATTGATAACTAGAAATATTGATGATTTTAAAAATATGGAGTTGGATATATTTGATATTTATGGGTAGTTAAATGAAATCGGCATAGAGGGAAGTCTCGCCGAAAGGCTTAACGATGGTTTTGATATAATGTGTTACAATAATTAAAAGAAAAGGAGACCAAATGTTACAATACAGAAGAAGAGGTTCAGAGGTTAAAACTAACTCAAGAAAATTTTGAAAACCCCTCTGCTATAGCTGCTATGTTAACGTATTGTAATTGGTCTTACTCTCCTAAATCTCATATTGACTTAGAGACGCTTAAAAATATTTTGCAATCATTTAACAGAGAGTATATTCCCTTTTATCTAAGAATTTTAAACGAAACCCCAAAAGAGTTGGTAGAGAGTTTTTTTAGAACAGTATAATATTCTTAGAAGTTCACTTCAATTAAATCCCAATGTATATACAATGAAACCTATGTTATACTTTTTTAACTCAATTTAAAAGGCTAAAAGATGTATGCTAAACCTATTAAAATACAAACTTCATTACGAATCGAACAAAATTCACTACAAGATGCTAAAAAAATTTTAGAAGAGATGGGTATGAATTTTTCAGAGGCTGTCAATATTTTTACAAAAATGATTGTAGCTCATAGGGGTTTGCCTTTTGAGGTTAAACTTCCTGACTCTGATACAGAGCTTACTCAAAAACTAAAAGTTGCATTAGAAGAGGTAGCAAAAACAGAAAGAGGAGAGTTAAAAGCAACCAATGCAAGGGATTTTTTAGATGAGCTATGAGGTAAAAGTTGTTGATAGCTTTAAAAAAGATGTAAAAAAGCTCTTTAAAAAATATCGTTCTATAAAGTCAGATATTCTTGAATTGGTCGAAAAGTTAGAAAAAGATTATACTATTGGTATTGATTTGGGTTCAAATCTATATAAAATTAGGGTAAAAAATAGTGATGTTGGTGGTAAAAGTGGAGGTTACAGAGTCATCTACTACACACGCCTTGCTAATGGGTCTATTTATCTTTTAACTATCTATTCTAAAAGTCAAAAAGAGAGTATTGATGTTAAGAGTTTGAAGCCTCTTGTTGAT
>JALVXC010000098.1 GCA_027038275.1 Campylobacteraceae bacterium
GATGCACGTGTAAGAAAAATAGTATTGGAAAGCCCACAAAAGGCAAAAGAATCTTTTAATAGTGTAACTTCTGCTCTGACATGTTATTCATACTATAGTGATTGTAGCGAGAATAATAGTTCTATCTATATAGATATAGATATAACATATAATCAAAGTTTTGAAGAAAAATTTTATAATACGGAAAATAGAAAAAAAGCTCACAGAGAATTTGGAGCGGCGCTTAGTGGTGGTAGTTATACGATACCATGGTGTAATGAATCAAAAAAGTATTGTGACTTTAACACAACAAAATTTGAGCAATTACCTTGAAACATTTACTGTTAATTTTTTGTTTGCTGTTCCCTATCGTGGCACTCTCTTCAATAGATGAGAGAAAAACTGATATATATTTTGCAAACGGTATAGATACATCGCCAGAATCGGCATATATAAGCACTAAGACTATTCTTAAACCTGCCATCGAAAAAGAGTTTTACCAAAACGAAGATGAGATGAAAAGGCGTATTGGTAAAGTAGCCCTCTCTTATAATCATACAGTTGGTTTTAAAACCGATGTTTGGGAGTCAATAGTCCAAAAAGTAGATATCTTAAACTTAGTTGATCTTATGTTTGCTACACGACATGAGGATGATGTAAAAACACAGGTGAAAGCATATAAAGAAAGTATTGAGTCAGGACATCGTGTCCTCGTTGTAGCGCATTCACAAGGCAACCTTTTTACAGGGGAATCCTTTACTTCTCTAGGCCCATGTATGCAAAAGCAGTTTGAAGCTGTTAGCATCGCTTCACCGATGCATGCTGATATAAAAGAAGAGACATCTTCTAGCCTTAATAACATATCAGCATAGTATGAAGTTAAACTAAGTTACTATTACACATCTATAAAAACAGGAAATAATATGTTTAAACTAAGTGCACTTTTTATCGGAGCCACGTTAGTCGCTTCATTGCTACTCGTAGGTTGTAGTCAAAGTAATGGTTACTCAAACAGTGTCCCCAACACTGAAGGTGATGAAGTGAGTGGGCTTGCTTCTGCCGATGGTGAAGTGAGTGAGCTTAATAGTACTCGTGATAAAGTAATTAACGAGCCTACACTTCCAGAAGAGCTTAATGCAAGTATCAATGATGACATCAATTTGAGTGAGCTTAATACTACAAGTGTTGAAGTCATCAACGGCCACATCTTACCACCAGAACCAGATCCAAAGATCAACAACTCTACATTGCTTGGTATAGATAGCAATAACAATGGTGTCAGAGATGATGTTGAGATATGGATCTATAAGACTTACAAAGACAAACATCCTGTTTATATAGATATTGCTATGCAGGCAGGGCGGGCTTATAAATTGGTGTTGGAGCATCCGGAGAAGGCTTTGGAAATTCATGATGAAGTTCGAGCACCCTTGCATTGTCAGTTTTATTATGAGAATGATGCAAAATATCTTAACGAACCTATATTAGTAACAGAAGATATTGTTAGCGAATATTTTAGAAGCAAAATATATTTTAATACCAAAGAAAGGATGGAAAGGTATATCCAATATGATACTTTATTAAGTGGTGGTTCGTATAGACTCCCCACATTTGAGAACGAAAAAAAATCTTGTGATTTTAGCATTAAGTAAGCATTAGAAGATGAAAAAAATATTTCTATTACTACTCATTTGGATATATCCAATAGCAAGTTTTTCAGCTATAAATGAACGTAAGACTGATGTGTATTTTGCAAATGGGATTAAGACTAAAGACAGTCAAGCTGAAAGTAATGCAAAACTGTTAAGAACTTCCATCATAGATAAATTTGGCATAGAACACTACAACCAACGTATCAATAAAGTAAGTTACGCCTACAACAACACCAACGATATGTTCATAGACGGAGATGGTGGATTTGACCTTATAGAATCCGCTGACCAGAAACTAGATCTCATTAAATGGAGAGATTGGCTTGCCTCCTTGGTTGGTTATGTCACCTCCCACGCTTCGGATTTAAAAAAGCAGATCGATGCATATAAAGCTAGTATTGACAATGGACACAGCGTTCTAGTAGTGGCTCATTCTCAAGGGAACCTTTTTACAGGAGAAGCCTTTGCTGCTCTAGGCCCATGTATGCAAAAGCAGTTTGAAGCAGTCAGCATTGCTTTGCTGATATAAAAGATGAGACACTTTCTAGTCTTAATAACATATCAGCATAGTATTAAGTGAAATTAAGTTACTATTCTACATCTATAAAAACAGGAAACAATATGTTCAAACTAAGTGCACTTTTTATCGGAGCCACGTTAGTCGCTTCATTGCTACTCGTAGGTTGTAGTCAAAGTAATGGTTACTCAAACAGTGTCCCCAACACTGAAGGTGATGAAGTGAGTGGGCTTGCTTCTGCCGATGGTGAAGTGAGTGAGCTTAATAGTACTGGTGATAAAGTAATTAACGAGCCTACGCTTCCAGAAGAGTTTAATGCAAGTATCAATGATGACACCAATTTGAGTGAGCTTAATACTACAAGTGTTGAAGTCATCCATGGCTACACCTTGCCTCCTGCACCAGACCC
>JALVXC010000099.1 GCA_027038275.1 Campylobacteraceae bacterium
GGGCTATTTCTTTATTAAAACAAATACACCAAGAGAGGAGTAGTTATGAACAGAGAACCTTGGGTAGCTTATGTAGTTGTTCTTGTTGTTGTTGTGGCAATGATGTATGGTAAATATCTGATTGCTAGTGATGATGAGAAAGATAAGGAGGATAAATAGAGACTTCTCTTCTTATCTTTTAAGAGTGCTACCTATTCTAAATAATTATAAATTTTTCTTCTACCTTTCTCTTTCTTTTAGTAATAAAGTGATATTATCTGTTATAAATTAAACAGTGAGGAAATATGAATATAACACTAAAAGAGATAGAAAATCGTAGTACCCTCTATGCTTTGACTTCAAGATTGATGAT
Organism: Campylobacteraceae bacterium; assembly: GCA_027038275.1. Taxonomy (GTDB): domain Bacteria; phylum Campylobacterota; class Campylobacteria; order Campylobacterales; family Sulfurovaceae; genus UBA1140. Next base: position 353 of record JALVXC010000099.1, read on the forward strand.
AACCGAAGTTGATGTAGAGTTTTTAGACTCAATCGAGTCTAACCCTGAAATTTTAGCCCTTTTTCCAAACTACAAAGAGTGGGAAAAACGCAGAGAGTTCTCCAATAAGATTTTAAAAGAGCGTTATTTGGATGTTGACTTTACTAACCTTTCACTACTTCACCTTGTTCCCTATGAGACATTCTATACACGCGATGACCAGATGATTGAGAGTGGGGGAGACAACCCTGTTTTAAGTATCTATGGTGCGTTTGATTTTAAGGTAAACCTTGAAGAGGCAAGAGTGGTTAGCCCTGACCATATTGGAGTAGAGTTAGAGTTTATGTATATGCTCTGTGATACTATGAAAAAGGCTTATGAGGCAAATGATGAAGAGGCAATTAAAGAGTTTTTAATGGTGCAAAGAGGTTTCTTAAAAGACCATCTTCTTAACTGGTCACCAATGTACCTTATTAACATGAAACGAGAGGCTAGAACAGCACTTTATCATGATGGGGCAGAGCTTACTTTAGAGTTTATGTTGAGTGACTATGAGTATATTAACGAAAAACTAGAAGAGATGAAGTAATGAATCTACTTTTTGATGTTGCCTCTTGTGTTCGAGCAACTTCCAAATTTTCAGAGTGTACCAAGTGTGTTGACATCTGTCCTGTCGATACCATTGAGATAGTTGAGAATATTCCTGCTTTTACTCCTTCGGTGTGTACCACTTGTGGTGGTTGTGTTGGTGTCTGTCCTACAGAGGCTTTTTCACTTTCAGGTTTTTCTAGCATAGAATTCTTCTTTAAGTTTTTAGAGGAGCAGAGTGGTGAGCTTGTTTGTCAAAAAGACCTCTACTGCTGTCTCTCTGTTTTAAGTGTGGAACATCTTATCTCAATGGCTATAGCTACCGACAAACCTATAGTAATGGACGTTGAGGCTTGTTCTTGTGGAGGAGAGAGTCCAAAGCTACAAAATCAGCTTAGAGAGAATATAGAAGAGGCAAACTTTATCTTGTCTACCTTTTGTGACAAAGAGATACTTATTAAATCAGCTCAAACAGATACTATAGTTACCCAACAAGAGCAAAATACTCCTAGTAGACGTTCTTTGTTTAGTTTAAAAGGAGCAATTAAGAGTAAACAAGCCTTTGATGAGGCTATTGATGCCGATGAGTTAAAGTCATTTGGAATTGACCTTAGTGACATCTCAAAGATAAAAAATAAGGTAATTCCTGACAAGCGAAAGCTTCTATTTTCTATTTTAAAGCGTGTTGAAAAACCTGAAACCTATGAAGTAGTAGCCACAGAAGATATTAACTTTACATCTCAAAAGTTTGTAGAGGAGTCTTGTACTAACTGTCAAATTTGTTACCGAATCTGTCCTACAGGTGCATTAAGTTCAAATAGTAAGTTTTCACTCATTCACTTTGATGCAATGCTCTGTGTTAAGTGCCACCTCTGCCATGATGTCTGTGAACCAAACGCTATTCAGCTTCAACCAGGGTTTGAGATAAAAGAGTTTTTTGAACCAACTCAAAGAACCCTGGCTACCTTTGATGTGAAGCGTTGTAATGAGTGTGGAAACTACTTTACCTATCAAGGTGGTGAGCAGATGTGTATGCGTTGTAAAATAGAAGAGGAGGAGGCTAGAGAGCTTCATGCAAATGCAAGAAAAAGAGACATGTAGGGGCAGACTTGGGATTTCTCTCGTTCCCACCGTCTCGGTGGGAATGCATAGGAGAGTTATATTTGTTAAACAAAGTTTTTTTGTAAATCAAATTCCAATATGCATTCCCAACGAGGACGTTGGGAACGAGAAGAAAAAAAGACATGTAGGGGCAGACCTCTGTGTCTGCCCTTAATAAAGGGAGATATATGAGACCAGAAGAGATAAAGCCAGACACGCAACTCTGTACCATTTTAGGCTTCAATGCTCAAACAGGAAACTGTCGTCGCTATTTTAATCGTTGTCTCAAAGAGAGCAACATTAACGCAACAGCGATTGCTCTAAATATTAAAGAGGAGCATTTTGATTTTACTATGAAGAGTCTACCAAACTCAAAGGTCAATCGAATGATAATTGAGCATGAGTTTGGAGAGAGTGTAGTGGAGTATTGTGACCGTCTAAATGAGTCTGCTCAAAAGAGGAACTTTGTAGATTTTATAGAGGTAGAGGAGGGAGAGATAGTAGGGTACTCTTTAGATGATGAGATAGAGCCTTAC
>JALVXC010000100.1 GCA_027038275.1 Campylobacteraceae bacterium
ACTCAAGACTTTATTTTTATAATACTGCCCTCCTACTTGATGAATATTAGTATGTCTTGCACCCTCTATCAATACCAATTGTTTTTTCTTTCCGGCAATTTCGTTATATAAAATCCGGGCATTTTTTACATTAATTTTTTGGTCGGCAGTTCCGTGAACAATCATCACTGGTTGGTTAATTTTGGTACAATAATCTACCGGATTAACTTGATTTATTGGAAAACAAGCTTTTTCTGCTGCCCTTTCCAGTAAAAAATTGTTTAAAAAATCAGATTCAAAATGCAGATAATACCGGCTATAATCTTTCGTAATTTGTTTAAAATCGGCATAACTGCTTTCGATAATGCCAAATTTCAAACGTTTATCAACAGCCAAAGCTTGCAAAGCCACAGCACCACCCAAAGAATGTCCCCAAATACCGAAATTTTGTTTAAAACCTTGTGCTTGCAAAGCATCAATTAGATTCGATACATCTTGTTTTTCATAATAACCGAAACTGCAATATGTCCCCTGACTTTCACCATGCGCTCTCATATCCAAAGCAATGGCATTATACCCGTTCCGGTTGAGCCAAAGTGCCATATCATGCCAATGTTCCTTATTGGAACGAATACCATGCAATAAAATAATATTGGCTTTGGGATTTGAAATACTGTAAATATCTGCCGTTAAGCTTAAATTATCCTGAGTTTTAAAATGAAATTTAATAATGTATTCGGATACCGGCTTAAATTCAGCATCGTAAAACATTTCTCTCGAAAATTCAATCAAAGGATTTCTGATTTCTACAATAAAATTGGGGGCATAAGCATATACAAATAGCCCGAAAATCAAGCTAAAACCGATAACAAATTTATATTTTTTGATGAACTTAACAAACAAAGTTGATATTTTTTGCAAAAATACATTATATTTTATAAACAAAAACCGCCCGAACAATTCGAGCGGTTTCTTATTTATATAAATTGATTTTGCACCTACTGCACAACGACATTTACTTCGGTATTATGTTGAACGGACACATTGATGTTATCTATTTCAACATCACCGTTATTTTCAGTGTCCACTTTTAGTTTATAAACACCTTGTGGCAATCCGATAATTTTGAAATTACCATTGGCATCGGCATGTGTTGTGACATCGTCGTCTAAACCATCTCCGGTATAATCATATTCAATCTTAACATCGGCATAAGCAATAGGATCGCCGTTGGCATCTTTAACCGTTCCGGAAACAGTGCCGGTTTTTTCCAAAGCAACAGCTCTAAAATCGGCATCAAAATCTGCGATACCTGTAATTTGGGTAATACTGGTAATCCAGTCACTCATAAAGCTACCTGAAAATTCGAAACTATCCGCCAAATCCAAATCCAACAATAAATCACCGACTTGTCCGTCAGTCACTTGCAAAGCGGGTTCAATATCCGCTTCACTTTGACTACCGGCAGCAGCGTTAAATTCAAAAACCGTGTTGTCTGTCATTTTGACGGACACATTGCCAATGGTCACACGCACTTCATTATAAGTGCCATTAGGCACGGTATTGAGACTGACTTCCGCCGTAGAACCGTTCGTATAATCGGCTACATTGATGGTTTTGCTGCCTTCAAAAACCGTTACATAATCATCTTGATCGTTTTTGAGTTCTATTTTGGTAATTTCGACATTGGCTTCCGCTAAAAACTGTACCGGAAACGGATCATCGGTCAGTTGTACCGATACTTTTGCTTTGTCGTCATCTTTTTTACAAGCTGTCATCATACTTCCTGTTACTAAAAGTAATAAGAATAATTTGATACTTGTTTTAAACATTTTTCTCATAACATTTATTTTTTGTGTTAGTCAAGAAATCCTCGCAATTTTTATGCCAAAAAACCATTTAAATGACGCATAAGTTACATAAAATCAATATGATATAAAAGTTACAGAATATATTTAACGTACAATTTTTACCCACTTCCCGTTACTGACTGCCATGATATTATGGTCATACATCGCATCACATTTAACCGACGGCAGATAAAATTCACCGGTATAAGACGCATTTGCCATTAAATGGAAGGTTTTGGTTTGTCCCCTTCTCAAGTCGAAATAGGTCATCACACGGTCATCACGGATATCTTGATAGGTAAAACTATCGGATTTCCAACGGGCGATATTATCCAAACGGCTGTTGGTAATCTCCCAGCCCGAAGGGAATATCTGTGTCAATGCCATATTTTGATACGACTTGAGTATGCCCGGATGTTTTACCGTTACTTCAATGACAAAGTCCGTTCCTTGTTTGATTTGATTGACATCAATCGGTTGACCGGATACATTATAATAAGTAATGTCCATGATTAAGTTTTTAGCACTTGCCAAATCCGGACTTTCCAAAGGTCTGCCGGTATTGTATAGTTTGACAAACAATCTTTGCTTGCCGTTGTTTGCCAATTTGACCGAAGTCGCACCGCTTGACCGGAAGTTAACCGGCAGTTGCACCAAGGTTTTTGCCGTTTTAACCGATTGCTTTTTACCGGAAATGTTTAGGTCAAATT
>JALVXC010000101.1 GCA_027038275.1 Campylobacteraceae bacterium
CTTTTTTCCAAAATAATTTCAGGATTTTAGCAAAATTAGGCTAAAAGGCTATAGGAAAAGTTAAGCTTTCTTAATGTTTTTTATTGTTTAGGGTAAATTGTTATGGAAGTAAAAAAGTGGTGCGGATTAGAGGACTCGAACCACTTTAACAATAAGCTTTAAAGCCTTATTTTTAGGTGCTTTTCTATGAAATAAATTTAATGGGTGTCCTCTTGGGTGTCCTATATTTACTCTAAATCATGAAAAAAATAGATGAATTATAGTAAAAAATCAACGATAAAACCTTAAAAATAAAAAAATTATAGTAACCCCCCTTGAACTCCTACCACTTTTGATAAACTCAACTCTTTATAATTTGAATATCTCTTTTTAAACTCTCCATAGGTCATAATGATATTATGCTCCATGCAATGAATAAAAGAGTTATTGTTTATCTCCAATGTAGGAGAACAATAGACTAAGTCACCCTTACTAATGCAAGGGCTAAAAATATCACTATTTACTTCTATTTGATAGTAGTTTGTTTTTTTCATAACTCCACCTTAGCAAAATAACCAACACGCTTATAAATATAATTGTACTCCAATAGTTTTTTATAAAGGTTTCTTAGTAAAGTGGTATTTAGTTTAGTATCTCCAATAGTTTCTAAAACCTCTTTTCTAGTTACTAAAGAGTCATGAGGTTTAACTTTACCATTACCCCATAAAATAGTTATTAGCTTTAGTTCCTCTTTAGTAAATAAGCTTTGGTTTAACCGTTCGGTTAACTGTTCGGTTATAACCGTTTGGTTAACCGATTGGTTAGAGGTCTGTTTTATTGGCTCTTTTTCTTCATTTGGTTTAACCGAATGGTTAACCGTTTGGTTATAACTGTTTGGTTTAACCGATTGGTTAGGGGTCTGTTTTATAGGCTCTTTTTCTTCACTTGGTTTAACCGATTGGTTACTACTTTCAGAAGTGAACGGATTATAAACAAACCCTGCCTTGCTATCCTCTTGTGGAACATAAGCATTATTAGCAATACGTTTAACCGTCTTAGCTCGTGTATCTATCATCTTTTGTTTATGGGTTATAGCTATTGCTTCTCCTATCTCTTGAAACTTTCTATCTTTGCCTTTCTTCTCTCGTGTGCTATTAGCCATCATCTCGGCTACTTGCTGTTCATGCTCTGCTAAGATAGTTTCATGCTCTTGTATGGTATCGTTTATAAAATCTATACGTTCACACGTTAAACCCTCTTCAATCTCGTTATAGTCATCGTAAATTTTAGCAATGGTCAAATATTGCATTAAAAGAGTCATGAGCAATAACAACACAAAGAGTATAATAAACAAGTAGTTATCCAAAAAGCCCTCTTTATCACTTTTAATACTCTCATACTCATTAAGTTTTATCTGTCCGTTACTTGTAAGCTGTGGCATAGGGTGGGCGTTATCCCACTCCGTTTTACACTTGGCTTTATATTTAGCTTTCCAACCTCTCCAAGTATCATTACAGTTTTTATATGCTTCTTTTTTTGACTCTTTCCACGTCTCTAACAAAAGAGGGTAGTTACTTGCTTCTTGTTTTCCACTCTCTGCATTTTGTTGTAAGATTTGGTATTCAGTAGAGGAGTTAGTTTTAAATTGGCTGTAGAGGTTCGCCCCTTTCTCTGCTGTACTCCATGAGCCTAAACCATCTAACATAATCATAAACATAGTGGCAAATACTGCGATAACTAAATAACCTTTCTTCACCTTACTATCAATAATCTTTTTCTTAAGTAGGCTATTAAAAAACTTTGTTAAAGCCCCTCTCTTGATAGTATCAAAGATAATCAACACCACCACAAAAGCAATTAAAGCCGTGTTTAGTGTTGCATAGTTAGTAGCCTCTTTATCGGTAAAAAATGGACGTATAACCGAATATACGCCAACGGTTGAGACTATCCCACTAACAATTAAGCCCCCAATACTCTTTAAGTCATGAGAACTATTAATGAGATAATCAGCTAATATCTTATTTTTGATTGGTGGTTTTTTAGTTGCCATCTTTAAACCCTTTGCACTTATGAACCTTTAAAGCTTCAACGGTTAAACGTAACTCTTTTTTAAAGATTGGATATTTAAAATCATCTTTAGGAGTAACTTTTAACGCTCTTAACAACTCGTGATAATTGGCTAACTCTGTTTTACACTCAAACGGCTCTACAATAATCACCCCTTGTTTAGCATGAGCCATAATAGGCACAAATAGAGCCATTAAGCCCCCTATAACCAAAACAAAACCCATTAGTGAAAAGAAGAGGTTTAACGCTCCGTTTTTCTTCTTTTCAGGTTGAGAAGCTTTTTAGTTTTAATCTCTTTGAGGTCGTAACCTTTTTTAGTTGTTGTTTTAGTGTTGCTTTTCTTTGTTTTTTTAGTTAACATTTTATTTCCTTTGAAATAGTTATCATTGGATAGGCTAAAGGTAGTGATTTGGTGGTCTTACCTTTAGCAACTCTTTTAAATCGGTAGGGTATAGCGTCTAAAATCAGATTGTTTAAATCTCTCCAAACTCTCAACGCTGTTAAACTGTCTCTTACTCTCGTGATTGTTCATAAATCTATTGTCTAAAAAACTATTTAACTGGTAAATGAGGTAATCATCTGCATAGCTTTTAATCTTTGCTTTTTGAGTAACTGCATGAACCTCATATAAATCATCTATAAACTCCATGCTCTCAATATAGGCGTTAAAGCCCTTATTCTCACGTTTCGTTACATCAAAAGTTAATGTAACCTCTAATCTTTTCCATGCTCTTAAGTCATTGCTAACTCCTTTCTGTTTGTGGTATTTTGTCTGTTTTAAATATTTATCATAATAGAGAACTCGGCTAATACTTTGGTGTTCTAAATTATTGATATAAAGGCTTGAACCTTTAGAGATAACCCCATGCTTAGAGTATGGCATGAGATTATCTTTAAAAGCTCCCTTTCTCTTGTGGGTTATGCTTCTTTGGTCTGTGGTGTCTATGGCTACGTCTAAACTATAAAGTTTAAAAGATTTACGTTTAACTACCTTGCTAATGTGCTTCATTGCTTCACTCTTTATTTTTTTACTGGGTTGATGTAATCCAGTTAGTACCACCATACAAAAGGTATCTTTTGCTTTTTTGTGGTATGTTGCCATGTCAAAGAGTAGAGGAGTGTTTCTAACTATTATCATGTAGTTAGATACGCTTTTACCTTTGGTAAGTTTGACCACTTCAATAACTGGGTTAAACTTCTCACTCTTATAACGTCTCTTAACGTCCTTTTCAGCGTCTTTTTTTATCTTCTTTATAGCTCCACTTACTGGGCTGTTTCTTGACGGTGCAACAACCTTTAAACCCATGTTCTTAATGGTTTTGACAAAGGTTTTATAGACTGGTGTTAGCCTTATAGTGTCTATGCCCATTTGATTATGAACTATGCTACTTTGACTAAACCGAATATCAGCAATAGAGGGGCTAACAATATTCATTATTTTAGTCATGCTTTGCCCCTTGTTTGCTCTACTGTTTAGGTGTTGAAGCTCTGTTAAGCTCTATTAGTCTGTCTATATGTGGGTCTAACTGTTTCTCAAACTCTAAAAAATCGTCATGTAGCCCCTCGAATACTTGTGTAAAGCCAGTTAATTCGCTCTCTTCTACGCTTCCTATCTCTTGAACCCATCTTAAATAACCATAGTGTGCATTGGTCAAATAATGGAATTTAGATATAAGATTGTGTAGTGTGTCACTTATAAAAATAGGTCTTAATTCTGCCATGCTCTCCCCTTATCTTTTACGCTACATCTATGTGATTGTTTTCTAACCATTGGTCAATTTTAAAACGGTCATATCTAATGTAGTGTCCTATTTTTGAATAAGGAATTTTATTTTCCATGCGTAAACGTGCTTGGTTAGATAGACTAATTCCAAACTCTTCTACTAAATCTTTAGGGCTAAGCCATCTCTTTAACGGTCTGTTTTCTAAACTCATTTCTATCCTTTGGGTATTTTTTCAATCTAAAACAATTTAAAAGAATTAGTTTGATATTTAGAATTATAGCCTATAAATGTCTTAAAGACAACTTAATAAATGTCTTAAAGACAATTAATAAAATATAAAAAGGTTTAAAAAACATTTATTTTTAACTGTCTATACAATGGTTTTGAAATGGTTGTAAAGACTATTTTAAGGGCTTTTAGTGGTCTATAAGATATAATTTATTTATGAAATATGAAGAATTTAAAAAAATATTAAAAGAAAACAATCTAACTGTTAAGGAATTTGCTAATTTATCAGAAACAAGTTATAACACTTGTGGTACATGGTCAAAGGGGAATAAGATAACTCCTAACTGGGTTAGGTCATGGTTAAAACTGTATATTGAGAACCAAAGATTAAAAGAAATAAAAAAAGATGAAGATTGTGAAAAATATAAGGCACTTGCTAAAGCTCTTCAAGATGTTATTAGCAAGGAGAAATAAGAACTATTTAGCTTTATGTTCTTTAATCAACCAGTAAAAAGAAAACATCAATCCTAAAATAAAACTTATTATCCCACCTAATGCAGAATATGAAGAACCATTACTTAGATAGTTGATAACAAAAACTGTAAAAATAGAAACAATAAAAGAGAGTATTAAGGCTATAGAAAAGTAGATAATTTGGGCGATAAATGTTAAGATTTTATTTTTCATAGTTACCCTAAATTTCTTTACCAGTAAGATAAAAGGTAGGAGTTGAACCTACAATAGTAAGCTTTCGCTTTTTCGTTACCACATTCCAACATCATTTATCTTACCTAAGAACAATTTTATCATAAAAAACTTTAGTGTGCTATACTTGTAAAAATCAAAATCTAAAGGATAATCAATGTCAAAAGCAACCAAACTAAGAAAACAAGCCCTAAACAGAAAGAACAATCAAAAGTTAAACAACCTCATTAAAGAAAAACTTACTCACAGTAATCAACCAGTAAAAAGCATACAAGAAACAACCCTTAGCAATGGTCAAAAGGGTGTTACATTAACTTTTGATGTTTTTAGTTAATCCCACCCTTTAGGGCTTTAAACGAAATCCGACTTTTTTGGGGGATACCTAAAGCCCAAAAATCACCCATAAAATACCCCTTTTGAAATCCGACTTTTTAGGGGGATAAAAAAACTTTACTTTTTGCCCTCTTCAAAACTCCTCTAAACTACTGTGATATAGTGCTTTATAAAGGTTTCACTTTTAGCAAAAAATAAGCCCTTTTTTAGTCATCTCCTTAGTAGTGGCTTTTTTAGCACTCTGAAACAGATATAAAAAAGCATACTTTTACTCTCTTTTATTCTCAATAAAATAGGCAGTGTAAAGAAGTGTTAACAAAGAAAAGAGATGAACAGCTAACTAAACTCTTAACTGTGGTCATGGTTAAGTTTTTATATAGGGTAGACACTTTTTTAACAGTTGTATAGTTTTTTGAACATTTGTTAAGAGATTTTTTAACAGTTGTTTTACAGTTGTAAAGATTTGAACACCATTTTTAAAAGAGCTTGATTTACATTTTGCATTTTTGGCTTAAGGTTAAGTTTCAGTTAAGAAAAATTGAGCGTTCAATAGGCGTTTAACTTGGCTTTAAAAATTTAAAAATTCTTTAAACCTTATAAAGTAGCTTTAAAAGTCATAAAATATAAGGTAAATGATATTTTCCTTAGTTAAAAGTTATAATTTTCACATAAGAATTAAAACTTTATAAGGGGCTAAATATGGGATATTCATTTGAAGATTTTTTAGAAGATGTTAGAGAAGATATTAAAAACGGTGCGTCACATGAGAGAATATATAAAAAATATGGGGGTATAATGCTCTATGTACCACAAAAGCCCACTAACTACCGTGATAAGGTCATAGAGGAGTTTAACGGCTATAACTATGCACAACTAAGCAGAAAATACAATTTAGCAGAAAGTTCAGTTAGGAGAATTATAAGAGAGTCTAAGCAAGATTGATTAAAAGCCCTCTTAAATATACTCTTTGACGCTTTGAACCTCTCTAAAGCTTCAGGGCTGTTAGATTGTTCTTTGCTCTCTTTGTTGTTCAAAAATCTATTGTCAACGAAACTATTTAACTGGTAATTCAAAAAATCAGTTTTATAGCTCTTGATATGTGCCTTTCTTGCTATGGTGTCGATGGTCTCTAAATCATCTCTAAATAACATACTCTCTACATACTGAAAAAAGTTATAACTCTTTTTACTGGTAACTTCAAAAGTTAAAATAACCTCTAAGCGTTTCCACCCTTTAGGGATATTTTTCTGTTTCTTTCTCCCCTCTTGTTTATTGGTCTTATCGTAATAGGTTATCTTTCCTACTCTCTCATGCTCTACCTCATCAATATAGAGCATTGTAGCCCCATTAGGTGGTTTAAATACCCCACACTTAGAAAACGGCTCTAAACGCTTTTTAAATACCTCTTTGAACTTATAGTCTATAGTGCTACTATCATAAGTATCTATGGCTATATCAAGCCTATAGAGTTTAAAAGTTTTACGTTTTAAAAAAGTGCTAATTATCTTCATAGCTTTGTAGTTTATGTGATAAGTAGGCTGATGTAGACCAGTAATTAAAACTATGCAGTAAGTGCCTTTAGGTCTTTTATGTTGGGTTGCTAAATCAAAGAGTAGAGGGGTGTTTCTAATAATAGCCATTAAAAGGTTTTTGTTATTACCCCTACTGGGTAACTTAACCACCTCTATAATGGGCTGAAATTGGTCGCTCTTGTAGCGTGTAGTGGTATCTTTTTTTATTTCATACTCTATTTTTCTATAAGTCTCGTTATAGCGTTCACGCTTAGGAGTAAAAAGCTCTAATCCTAAAGAGTTGATAAGTTGTGTAGCCCCAGTGTACCGTACTATAAGACCTATGGTGTCTATACCTTGGTCACTTGGGGTAGTCATGGGGTATTAGTCTCTCATGCTGACGGAGTTATTTTTTAACCATTTGTCTATCTCCCAACGGTCATAACGTATATAATGCCCCACTTTAGAAAAAGGAATTTTATTATCCATTCTTAACTTAGCTTGGTTAGAGGTACTAAAACCATACTCTTTTTTTAGCTCTTCGGGGTTTAGCCATCGTTTACACTCTGTTTTTTCTGACATTTTTTAATCCTTTTGGGTGTGTTTTGGTTGATTAAAAAATTATAGAATGCTTTTAGATTTAATTTTAGTGGCAATATCATAAAAATACTAACAAAAACTATGATAAGGGATATAAGAGTTCTTTATAATAGAATAGAGTTGATTTAAAAGTTTATAAATGTTTTGATATAATTGAGTATAGGCTTGATTGTAGTAATGTGGTAACTAGGAGCGACTTTTAATCCCTCGTATTGTGGGTTCAACTCCCACCTAGCCTTAGGTAATTAATTTAGGTGAGATTAAATAGCTTTAAGAGAGCCTTTCACTAGATTAGTTACTGAACTACCTAACTAAAGCGTTTTTAATATCGTTCTCACTTGGTGTAACATAACCCAAAGTAGTTTTAATATCTTTATGCCCTATAAACTGGCTAATAACTTTAGTATTTACTGACCGTTGAGCCATTTCAGTTATTAACCCTTGTCTAAAGCTGTGAGAGGTGTAGCCATTGCCTAAAACCTCTTTCATAACTTTGTTTATTTGAGCTATAAAAGTAACATTAGTTATCCCACTTTTTCGGTTCTTGTTTGCTCCCTTTGAGATAACTCTATTTTCTCCATCTTCGCTAAGGTCAAAAACTTTTAGTAAATCTTTTTTAAAATCATTACTTAGGTAAAGTTTACGCTCTGTTGAGGTTTTATTTATCTCCACTTTTACAGTACCCTCTTTTATTAGCTCTTTAATATGAGCAATTTTTAAAGATTGAGTTTCGTTTACTCTCATACCAGTATAAAAAAGTAAAGTAAACGCTCTTAAAAGATTCAACTTTGTATTCTCTCTCATGCTCTCACTACCTCTTACAAAGTTCATCAACTTTTTATACTCGGTTGCTGTTACATTCTCTTTAATTCGTTTAATATGTTTTGCCATCTTAAAACCTTATAATTTAGTATCTATATAGGGTATTTTATAAGGTTTTGTATTATAGAGAACTGAAAGGAACTAAGAAAAGCCCATAAAATAGTAAAACCTTATAAAATGTGTAGTTTATAAGGTTTGTGAATTTTGCTTTTTTGTTGGAATTAGTATTTTTTAAATAGTTGGTTATGTGTTCCCATTCGTTGAAGATAGAGAGTGTCATCTTTTACAGTATAGATTATTAACATATCCCCTGCAAGATGAAACTCTCTAAAACCTTTCCATTCTCCAGTAAGGGGGTGGTCACTGGCTTCCATAGGTAATTGTGTTTTTAGATAAAATAAATTATTCTATTATTTCAGTATCTAAAATCTTGTCAATGGTTTCTAAACCTTTTATACTACTCTTCATGGTTGAGTTAGATAAATATTTGTTTATGGTGTTAATATCTTTATGCCCTAATATTCCACTTAGGGTTATAGCTTCGGTTTGTTGTTCAGCTAAAGCACTTACTAAAATGTTCCTCATGTAGTGAAGTGTTAAGTTTTCTATTTTGGTATGTTTTCTTAGCTGTTTCATTTGTCTATCAAGGTTTACAATCTTTGTACCAGTTACTGGGCTTTTAAAAACAAGTCCTACTCTATCATCTAATAACTCTAAAAGAGTAACTTTTAACATAGGAGATAACTTATAACGCTGTTTGTCACCATTTTTTGTGTCCTCTATCCAGTAGTAATCTTTTTTAAAGTCTATATTCTCCCATTTTAGATTAAGTATCTCTGATTTTCTTCTACCAGTAAACGCAAAGAGGAATAGAGCCTTATAAAAGGGTTCATCATGGTAATACTCTATAATACCAGTATAAACACGCCGAAAAAGCTCTGTAGCATCTGTAACTATCTTTTTTTGTGAGGGTATCTTAATAGTAATATACTTTGATGGACTCTCGGTTAAATATTTGTTACGAACTGCATAATCAAAAAGAGGATTAAGAACCTCTAGTATGCTTTTTTGTGTTCTTGGTGATAGGTGGTGTTCTTTCTCCATTTTAGAGATAATTGATAAAATATCTCTCTCTTTAATGTCGCCTACTGCTTTATGTCCTATTTTAGTTTTATTATAGCTTTCTCTTTTTTTAATAGTGGCTTCTGTTGGTTTTCTGCTAATGTTGCTTAGTTCACTATTGCCTATATAAAGGTCATAAATATGAGTTAGCTTATGCGTCCAGTTGTTATGTGGTTTAGTTTGTATATATTCAATGAATAGTTTATCTAATTTAATAAGGTTATTACCGTATGTACCATTTATAATTTCATCTTTCATTATATCTAGTTCTCTTCTAGCTGTCTTTAACATTTGTGAAGGTGTGTGATTAGTTGCTTCTACCTTGTGTTGTTTTCGGTATCGTTTATTATTAATTCTAAAATCAAATTTAAAGAGTCGTTTATCTTGTTTGTGTACCATGATATTTTTCTCTTTTGTTTTGTTCCAGTCATTAGAAGTTATAGCCATAATTTAGCCTTTAAAAGTGGAGTATTAAACTGGGTGTCCTCTTGGGTGTCCGTTTAATTTCCATTATTATACATTTAAAAGAACTAAGATGTAATTAGTAAGTTATGAAAAGTACTATTTTATGGGAAAAGAAATTAAAAGAGTGGTGCGGATGAGAGGACTCGAACCTCCACGCCGTGAAGCACTAGATCCTAAGTCTAGCGTGTATACCAATTTCACCACATCCGCATAGGTGGTACACCCGTCAGGATTCGAACCTGAGACCGCTCGCTTAGAAGGCGAGTGCTCTATCCAGCTGAGCTACGAGTGCAAATAAATATAATACTTAAATCAAGTATAATTTTAAAACTTTGACAATCTTTTTTCTGTGACTAGTCACAAGAGCCGACTGCTGAAGTCAATTTTATGGTACGCTAGAGAGGACTCGAACCCCTAACCCTCAGATCCGAAGTCTGATGCTCTATCCAGTTGAGCCACTAGCGCTTCTTCTTTTGGGCTACTGTTCATTCAATGCTACCAATGGGGTAGGCGACGGGGCTCGAACCCGCGACACCCTGTGCCACAAACAGGTGCTCTACCAACTGAACTACGCCTACCATCAATTTTATGATTTAACTATTATATTGAAATTTTAAATATCTAAATGGTCGGAGTGAAAGGACTCGAACCTTCGACCCCCTGGTCCCAAACCAGGTGCGCTACCAGACTGCGCTACACTCCGAAAATACTTTAAAAGATAGAGTCTATCTGAAAAAGGAATGCAATTATAGACAAAAAGTTTTATTATGTCAAGAGATTGTGCAAAATTCTTTATTTTTTTTCTAAAGAGAGCTTTATCTCTTGATTTTTAATACTCTATCTTCTTCTATAGGAGAGTGCTTCTAAAAGATGTCTCTTCTCTATGTTAGGAGAACCTTCTAAGTCAGCAATAGTTCTAGCTACCTTTTTAATGGAGGCAATACTTCGATGTGAGAGAGAAAAACGCTCAATTGCAGAAAAGAGAACTTTTTGACTCTCTTGGTTTAGTACACAAAACTCTTCCACTTCACTCTCCTTTAGTTTTCCATTAAGATTTTTTTGCCCTCTTCTCTTTTGTTGAATAAAGGCTTGGTTTACCATCTTTTTTAGCTCTTTAGAGGAATAGCTTTTTTTGTCATTTATGCTAATCTCTTGCATTACTACAAATAGGTCAATTCTATCTAAAAATGGGTCAGAGAGTCTATTTTTATAGCGTTTTATCTCTTGCTCTGAACATCTACAGCTTTTTGTCTTGGAGAGGGCATTACCACAAGGACAAGGATTCATTGCTCCTACAAACATAAGGTCAGCCTCATACTCTACTTTTGAGTTTACTCTTGAAATATTTACTTTTTTGTCTTGTAGAGGCTCTCTAAGGGCTTCTAATATATTTTTGTTAAAGTGAGGAAGTTCATCGAAAAACAAAATGCCATTGTGAGCTAGGGCAACTTCACCAATTTTAGCTTGGTATGAACCTCCACCAAAGATAGACGCAGAGGTAGCTGTATGGTGAGGAGAACGCATAGGGCGTTTAGCTTTAAAATCAGGTATCTCTCCATCTAAAAATTGATGTTTAGCAATTGAGAGTATCTCCTGCTCTTGTAGTGGTGGTAGTATATCTTTTAGGCGTTTAGCTATCATACTCTTTCCACAACCTGGGTTTCCTTCCATTAAAAAGTTATGCATTCCAGCTGCTGCAATTAGTGATGCTCTTTTGGCAATACTCTGCCCCTTAACATCAGCAAAATCAGATGTTATCTCAATATGGTCATAAAAAATCTCATTGTTAATCTCTATCTTATCTGCTTTATACTCAAATTGTGTAGTAGAGGCTTGAAAATTTTTCTCTTTTAGAAGTTGAATTGCCTCACTAAGTCTCTCTACTGCAATAAACTCTACTCCTGCAATATGACTTAGATGATTCATTGCACTCTTTGGAACAATGGCACGTTGTAGTAACCCCTGCTCTTTAAGTGAAAGAATAATAGGAAAGAGTGTTGAGCTTGATTTTACTCTGCCATCAAGACCCAACTCTCCAAAAACAAATAGATTCTCCTCCTCTATAGACTCTTTGTGCAGTGCATTAAGTAGTGCAATCGAGAGGTCAAAGTGTGTTCCATGCTTCTTTAGGTCAGATGGGCTAAGGTTAATAGTAATTTTTAGAGGTGGAAAGGTAAAGTCGTTGGTTAGCAGAGCAGACTTTACACGCTCTTTTGCCTCCTGAATATCTGAACTTGCAAGTCCAACAACAGAAAAACCAGGGAGTCCTTTAGTAAATGTAGCTTCTACCTCTATGCTTTTTGCCACAAGTCCATCTAGTGTTGCACAAGTCAAGTGGTTCACAATAGCTTTTTTCTTGGTTGATTCTAGTTTTGGTGGAAGATTACCACTATGGTTATTTTGGCTCATATCTTATTTTAACATAAAAAAATAATTTTTGTTATAAAAATCTCAAATTGTAATACTTTTTTACTATTATTATTTAAAAATTATCTTTAAATAAGGTTGCTTTTAAAAGTTTAAAAACGATATAGGAGTGATATAGTGAAGAGATGTTATAATCCTTTCATTAAAAAGTAAGGCAAGTTAATATGTTATTTAAATATAAAGGTATGACCAAGCAAGGAAAAAGTGCCAAAGGGACTATAGAGGCTTCAAGTATAGATGAAGCAAAGCAAAAACTAAAGGCACAAGGTATCTTCTATCAAGATATCTCAGAGAGTTCTCAGATTAATATTAAAAACTTTTCACAACGCCAGATGCCAGGACCATTGCTATCCTCTTTTGCTAAAGAGTTATCCTCTTACCTTAACTCGGGAATGACCGTGTTAACAGCTATTAAGCTTATTGAGGGGCAACATAAAAATGAGAAGAAGTATACCTCTTTTTTAGCTTCTTTAAGAACTATGATTGAGGAGGGAAAGTCACTCTACCATGCATTAGCTTCTCAGTCAGTCTACTCCATGCCTGATTTCTTTTTACAGAGTATCAATGTTGCTGGACAGAGTGGTAAGATGGTTCCTGTGCTTATTCAGATGGGAACATTTTTCTCCTCTCAAGCAAAAGTTAAAAAGCAAGTTAGTAATGCTATGGCTTATCCACTTTTTATCTTTATTGTAGCAATTTTAATGACAGGATTTCTTATTGCTGTTGTTGTACCTAAAATTACTGGTATATTTGCCGATACAGGGCAAGAGCTACCAGATATAACTAAGTTTGTTTTAGGGGTTAGTGACTTTTTAACAAATAACTACATAGCAATAATTGCTGGGTTTTTAGGAACAATTTTTGCTTTTAAGTTAGCCTATAAACACATTTATGGATTTAAAAAAGCTTACGATAGCTTTATGTTAAAGATGCCTGTTATTGGGGAGCTTATTCAAAACCATGAGCTTGGACGATTCTCTTATATTTTATCGCTAATGTTAGACTCTGGAGTATCTTATGCTCATGCTGTAAAGTTGGCAACTACTACTTTTTCAAATGCTGCAATGAAAGAGAGTTTTGAGTCAGCATCCGAGAGAGTTATTGAGGGAAACAAACTCTCCACCTCATTGCAACGAGGAAAAGGAGTTTTACCAAAACGTAACTTTATGCAAGCATTGGCTCTTGGTGAGGAGTCTAGTGAGGTGGCAAGTATTTTAAGTAATGTTGCAGCACTCTACCGTGAAGAGAATGACGATAGACTAAAGATGTTACTATCACTGCTTGAGCCATTTATGATGCTCTTTATTGGTTTAGTTGTTGGGGTTATTGTCGCTGCTATGCTTTTACCTATCTTCTCTATGAACTTAGGTTCATAATGGTACAATTCTCTTTTAGGAGTTTAAAATGGCAAAAAAACAGCGATTTAGAGATACAAAAAAAAATAGAGTTACAAAAGGTGTAGAAGAGAAGGTAGAGAAACCTGCTATTCCCTATGCTAGTAAAGGCAAAAGAGCAAAAGCATTTTTAACCGATATTTTTATGCTTTTTATGCCTATTATGTATGCTGTTATCTATTTGGTAATGGATGGAAGAGAGGGAGCTTCAGAGGAGAAACTTTTAGCATGGACTTATGTAATGGTTCCCTATTTAATAATCTTGACAATTTTTATGTGGAGAGATAAAGGAAGAACACCAGGGGCGAGGTCACAAGACTTAAAGGTTATTGAGTTTCATACACTAGAGAACCCATCTTTGTTCTCTATTGTTTTTAGAAATTTAATGTTACCTTTTAGTCTGTTTATTCCTTTTTTTTGGTTTGTACCTCTTTTTCGTAAAGATGGACGTGCCATTCATGACCTTTTAAGTGCTACTTGTTTGATTGTTGACCCAAATCCTCCTCAAAACATAACAACTAAAAAACAATCTAATTGATGAAACTACTCCTATCTCTCTTTTATTTCGCCTACTTTGCTTTAGTAGGTGTATATATGGTCTTTGTACCTAAGACACTTTTAGATTTTGAGTATACTAAGTTACAGATAGGTATTATTGGCTCTGCTGCACCATTTATGCGTTTTTTGCTTCCATTTGTATTTAAATACTATATTGAATTAACCCAACATGTTTTCCGTTTGGCACTTCTGTTTACCTTTGTTGGAGGAGTGCTACTACTTAGTACAGTAGAGAACTTTTGGATATATCTAAGTGCAAATCTACTCTTTGGTGCATCTATGGGTGTTATTTTACCTTTTGTTGAGACTATTGCTCTAAGTACATTGAGTAAAAAGCTCTATGGGAAGATTCGGCTTTGGGGTTCTGTTGGGTTTATTGTTGTAGTACTTACATTAGGAGAGCTTAATCTCTCTGCTACTTTAACATTCTATTGTCTGTCACTTTTAGCATTTTTTACTTTTCTATTTGGGTACTTTATTGTTCATCAAGATAGTGTAGCCAAAGAGGAAGAGGAAGAAAAGTCTTCTGCATTCTCTTTAACAAAATATTGGGCATTTTGGAGTAGTATCTTTCTTATGCAGGTTGCCTTTGGTGGTTTTTATACCTTTTTTACTATCTATGCAGGAGAGCAGGGATTCTCTTCAGAAGTAGTCTCATATCTATGGAGTTTTGGTGTTATTTGTGAGATTGTTATGCTCTACTTTCAAGGACCACTACTCCAGCGTAATCTCTTAAATATTTTACAGTTTGCAACGGTTGTTACTGCCTTTAGATGGCTTATGCTATACCTATATCCATCTTCACTACTTTTGACCTTTCTAGGGCAATCTCTACACGCTATAAGCTTTGCTCTGTATCATACAGCAGCGATTAGTTATGTCTTTTCTCTCTATACACAAAAGCGTTTAGCCCAACAGTTCTTTTTGGGTATATCTTTTGGATTAGGTGGGGCATTTGGAGCATTTGTAGCAGGAGTGGTTTATGAGAGCTATCCTAAGCAACTCTTTTTAGTTGAATCTTTTATTGCTTTTTTAGCATTTTTAATGCTATTGGTTCATACAAGACGTAAGAACCAATAGAGATATTTTACTTAGAGTTTTTTACTAACTCTTTTGCTTGCTCAACCCACTTTTCACGTTCTATTTTACCTGGAAAAGCACCTATAGCACTATTTAGCCATATAACTTCCTCTTTAGTAAAGTTAGCAATTTGATAAAAGTAGTAGATTCCTAGGTCATTAAGAGTCTTTTCTGAAACTTTTCCAATACCTTTTATAAGTTGAAGATTATCTTTTTCTCCTTCTCTTGGTTCTGATAGTAGTGTAGGTTTCTTTCCAACCTCTTTTGATTCACTACTTACAGGTGTTGACTCTTTATTTAGCTGTTCTCTTTGGTCAATATGTAGTTCATGTGTCCCTTTTTTGCCTTCATTGCAACTACTCCTCTTGGCACAACTAGATTTACCAATTAAGTAACCAACAACTCCTCCTATCAATGCTACAAATATAAAGTAGATAATACTTTCAGACATACTATTTCTCCTTTGTCACTAAAATAAACTATTTAGGTTATTTATCTATTATATAAGTTTAAAAATAAAGTTTACTTAAAATAAGCTTTTTTATTAAGTAATTTTTGAAAAATAATGTTTTTTTTATAAGAGTTAGTTAAAAAATCCTACTTTTGTAGGATTTAATTATTAGGAGAAAAAGACAATAGTATTGATAATTGGATAACGTTTTTTAGTACGTACAATAAATTTACGAACAATACCACTTATCTCTTTTTGAATAGTATTGCTAGAAGCCAACTGCTTCTCCTCTGCATTTACTAAGAAGGTATCTATAATATTTTCAATCTCATTAGAAAATCTTTTACTCTCTTTTTGAGGAACTAATCCACTAGAATTAATTACAACCTTACCAATAAGTTTTTTAGTATCTTTACTAATTTGCATAGCAATATTTACAATACCCTCTTGAGAAAGTTTTTGTCTACTTTCTATAATGTCTGCTTTAATCTCTTTATTATTTTGGTTGTCAATATAACTTTTACCTGTTTTTACTGTTTTTACTTTTTTAAGATACTTGGTTGTAATCTCAATCTGGTCACCATCGCTCATAAGTAGAATATTTCTAGGGTTTACCCCACACTCAATAGCTGTTTTAGAGTGCTTAAAGATATGGTTGTACTCACCATGCACAGGTAAGAAAAACTTTGGTTGAACCAATCGTAAAATGAGTTTTTGCTCCTCTTGGGCTGCGTGACCAGAGACGTGAATATTTTCAAAATCTTTATATCGTACAGTTACCCCTGCTTTAACTAACTTATTCATAAGTGAAGAGACAGAACTCTCATTTCCAGGAATGGCATGAGCAGAGATAATAATGGTATCACTTGGTTTTAACTTTACATGACGATGCTCATTTGTTGCCATTCGAGAAAGAGCAGCCATCATCTCTCCTTGTGAACCTGTAGTTACAATAAGGAGTTTATCATCAGGATATTTAGGTATCTCATGCGACTCAATAAAGTGTCTATCGTTAAGGTCAACATAACCTAAGCGTCTTGTAGTTTCAATATTTCTCTCCATTGAACGTCCAATAACACAAATTTTTCGTCCTGCCTCAATGCCTCTCTCCATTGCTTGGAAAACACGGTGTGTATTAGAGGAGAAAGTTGACATAATAACTCTACCTGTTGCAAGAGCAAATAGTCTGTCAAATGTCTTTCCGACAACTGCTTCTGATTTTGTAAATCCAGGGTTATGAGAGTTTGTACTGTCTGAAAAGAGACAAAGTACCCCTTTAGAACCATAGTATGCAAGACGTTGTAAATCCATAGTTTGATTGTCAATTGGTGTATGGTCTACTTTAAAATCTGCTGTATGAATAAATGTACCTGCTTTTGACTCAATTGCCAATGAACAAGCATCTATAATAGAGTGAGTATTGTGCATCCACTCAATCTTAAAACTACCAATTTGGTACTGTTTTCGCTTTGTAACATAGTTAAACTTGTTAACATGCTCCATAAGACCATGCTCTTGAAACTTATTCTCTATCATCGCTAAAGCAAGTGGTGTTCCCCAAATTGGAAACTGTAACTCTTTGTAAAGATAAGGCACAGCACCAATATGGTCTTCATGAGCATGAGTAATAACCACAGCTACAATTTTCTCTTTTATAGCATGTAGATAAGAAAAGTCAGGCACTAAAATATCAACACCATGCATTGTCTCATCAGGAAATGACATACCTACATCTATAATAAAAGCTGTCTCATCATCTTCCATAACAGCTATATTTCCACCAATCTCACCAAGACCACCTAAAGGAGTAAATCTTATTTTATGGTTATTGTTTTCAATCTGCTTCCAAGGGTTCATGCGTAAATCGTTAACTTCCATATTTTCTAATATAGAAGCTTTCATGGCTTCACTCATTGGACCTGAAACAAATTTTTTGGCTCTTCTTCCACCTCCCCCATTACGGTTTGTCTTTTTGTTTTTATTGTGGTTTGGTTTATTTCCTATTGTCTTAGAATTTTTATTTTGCTCAGGCTTTTTATGTTGATTTTTTTTCTGCTGAGGTTTACGCTTAGGATTTTCTATATTACCATTGACTACTTTAGTATCTGTTTTAACATTTCCATTTATTTCAGGTTTCTCTTCAATCATATTACCAACAATAGGTTTAGTTGTAGTTTTTGGTCGTCGATGAGGGTTACCTGCACGTCTTGGTCTATCGGGTCGGTCTCTTCTTGTTTTTTTTTCTCTACTCTTTGGAGTATCGCTTTTCGTTGCGTTCTCTTGATTTTGATTTTTTTCTGGTTGCTTGTTCTCTTCCATCTATACTATCCTTGTTTAATTCATTATATAAGTGATGATAAATAGATGTCTCAACTTCGTGAGGTCTGATGGAAAGACTCTGTTTTAACTCTTGGAGTAGTGCTTCAATCTTATCTTTAGAGTAGTGAGTGCTTAGATTTTTGACTAACTTTTTTCTAGGCTGTTTAAATGCAACCTTTAAAAAATTTTCAAAACCTTCATCATCTTCACTACATTTTTTACGTATTAAAAGAATCGAAGAGGTCACTTTTGGTGGAGGAACAAAATTCTCTGCTCCCACATCAAAAAGTAGTTCACCAAAACCAACTGTTTGAGTAAGTACAGAGAGTCCTGAAAACTCTCTCTCCCCTACTTCTGCTGCAAACTTCTTTGCAACCTCTTTTTGGACCATAACTAAAACAGATTGGCAGTGTTCATCTTTTAATGCTTTTAAGATAATATTAGTGGCAATATAGTAGGGTAGGTTTGCCACAAGATGATAAGGTTCATCTAGTAGTCTATTTTCCCCCCAATGCTCAAGCACATCTCCACAGTTAAGTTTTAGTGTCGCCGTGTGGAGTGCGTCACTAAATCTCTTTTGGAGATGCTCACATAATCTTTTATCAACCTCAAATGCTGTGACATTTCGAGTTAAAATTAACTCTTTGGTTAAATCACCTAAGCCAGGCCCAATCTCTGCAACTTGCAAGTTATCATTGGGAATCGATTGGATGATTCGTTTTATTATCGCGTCATTTTTTAAAAAGTTCTGCCCAAAACGTTTGTTGGCAAACTCTGATAGATTTTCAATTTTATTCATTTTACACAATTCTTACTTAATATTAACTATTTGAGTTATAATTCTATCATAATAATTGTAAGGAATACGATGGAATATTTTGCAAAACGAATTATACCTTGCTTAGATGTAGACAATGGTAGAGTTGTTAAGGGTGTTAACTTTGTAGGTCTAAGAGATGCAGGTGACCCTGTAGAGGTAGCAAAACGTTATAATGTTGAGGGTGCTGATGAGATTACCTTTTTAGATATTGGAGCAACTCATGAAGGACGAGCAACTATTGTAGATGTTGTCAAAGAGGTAGCAAAAGAGGTGTTTATTCCTCTTACTGTTGGGGGTGGAATTAGAGAGTTAAATGACATCTACAAACTTTTAAATGTAGGTTGCGACAAAGTAAGTATTAACTCTGCTGCTATTAGACGACCAGAGTTTATTGATGAGGGTGCAAAACGTTTTGGCTCACAATGTATAGTTGTAGCCATAGATGCCAAAAGAGTAGCTCCTAACAAGTGGCACATCTTTACACATGGAGGAAGAAACGACACAGGCATTGATGCTTTAGAGTGGGCAAAAGAGTCTTATAACAGAGGAGCAGGTGAACTACTTATAACCTCTATGGACGCAGATGGAACTAAAGCAGGATTTGACAATGAGTTAAACTCACGCATTGCAGAGTTAGTCAATATTCCAATTATTGCTTCAGGTGGAGCAGGAACAATGGAGCATATAAAGGAGGCATTTACAAAAGGCAATGCAGATGCTGCTTTAGCTGCTTCTATCTTTCACTTTAGAGAGATAGATATTATGGATTTAAAACACTATCTTCGTAACGAAAATATACCTGTAAGGATTTAGATATGTTTATCTGTGCAGGAGAGAGTGAGAGTTTTGATTTTGCAAAACCTATGGGTATTGGTATGGTTGATATGGCAATGAATCTATCACGCTATTTAGAGAATGAAAAACCACCCTTTTTAATGTTTGTAGGAACAGCAGGGTCTTATGGTTTGCATAATATCTTTGACATAGTCCACTCAAAAACAGCAACCAATGTTGAAAACAGTTTTTTTAATGCTAATGCCTATACACCAATAGATAATATGATTTCAACCTATGAAGGTATTGTTAAAACAACATCACTACTTAATAATTTTGATGTTTCACGTGAAACAATTGTCAACTCATCTAATTATATTACAACAGACAAGAGATTGTCAAAATACTATTTAGAGAATGGAATAAGCCTTGAAAATATGGAATTTTTTGCTGTCTTAAGAGTTGCCAAAGAGTTTAACACTCCTGTTGCAGGAGTTTTTATTGTGACAAACTACTGTAACAGTAATGCTCATCGAGATTTTATGACCAACCATAAAGAGGCTATGGCACGATTGACAGCTTATATTAAAGAGCCTATAAAATAGGTTAATTAAAAGTCATTGTTTCACGTGAAACAATAGATATTAACCCATTAGACAAAAAAGAGTTAAAAGATGTTTCACGTGAAACAATCACTAATCTATTATAATTTAAAAAGTGAGAGAAGATATGAATATAGAGAAAAAACCAGCTATACAAGACTACACAAGAGAAGAGTTAGCACAACTTATTAAACCTGCTTTTAGAGCCAAACAAATCTACTCTTGGCTCTACCACAAATACGTAACAAGCTTTGATGAGATGAAAAACCTACCCCACTCTCTTAGAGAAGAGTTAAAAGAGAAGTATCGAATAGGGATTCTAAAGATGATACGAAAAGAGAAGAGCAAAGATGGAAGTACCAAATATCTCTTTGAATTAGAAGATGGTAATACAGTAGAGACAGTACTACTTCTAATGAAGAAAAAAGAGTTCAATGAAGATGGCTCTGTAAAGCACCAAGAGAGGTATACTGTATGTATCTCTTGTCAAGTTGGTTGCAAAGTAGGTTGTTCATTTTGTTTAACAGCAAAGAGTGGGTTTATAGCAAACTTGACAGCAGGTGAGATAGTTGAACAGATACGTTACATAAAAAGAGACAACAACATTGACGCAAACAGAAGAGTAAATATAGTTTACATGGGAATGGGTGAACCCCTAGATAATCTTAATGCAGTTAGTCAATCATCACGAATCTTTGCTGACCCTGATGGTATGGCTATTGCCCCACACCGTCAAACCATTTCAACCTCAGGGCTTAGCACAAAAATTGTCAAACTAGGTAAAATGAACCTAGGTGTAAACTTGGCAATCTCTCTACATGCAGTTGACGATGAGTTAAGAGAGAAGTTAATGCCTATCAACAAAGCATATAATATTAAATCAATTATTGATGCTGTAAAAGAGTTTCCTGTCAATGACAGAAAGAGGGTGATGTTTGAGTATCTTGTTATTAAAGATATCAATGATGATATAGCTTCTGCAAAAAAGCTCTTGTCTCTGCTAAATGGTATTAAGTCAAAAGTTAATCTCATCTACTTTAATCCACATGGAGGAACAGAGTATAAACGACCAAATGAAAAAGATATGTTGGCTTTTCAAGAGTATTTAACCAAACATGGTTTACACTGTACTATTCGCGAGTCAAAAGGGCTTGACATATCTGCGGCTTGTGGTCAATTAAGAGATAATGAATTGGAGGATAATAGATGTCTATAGTCGATATTGGATTGATTGTTTTTATTGTTGTAGTTGTGGTTTTTTCTGCTATTGGAGTTTACAAAGTGTTAAAAGAGGAGGATTAATATTTTATGCTGGTAGGGGCAACCTCCGTATTTGCACCTATGGGTTAATTATTTGAAAAATTTTCTTTTCTCTTTCTTGCAAATTTTATTTTTAAATTCTCTAAAATTGACCCTAGATTTTATAAAATATGTAGACCCATAAGGAAAGAGTAGGGTATTAGCATGAAGCATTAGGCGTGTTGCTCCTGTCTCTATTAGTCTCTCCTCTTCTGTCATTTTAAAATCCAAATAGTTATTTGTTGCTTCAAAAGATGTACCATAAATAGGGTCTCCTAATATAGGATGTTTCACGTGAAACAAATGTAAACGGATTTGGTGAAGTCTTCCTGTCAATGGTTTGCACTCTACTAAAGTAGTATCTAGCTCTTTGTCATACTCTAGTGGAGTAAACTCTGTTTTAGCATACTTCCCATCTTTGCATATCTCTACTTTATGTTTGTTTGTAGAGTAGTCATCACGTACACAGATAGGCTCTTCTACAGTAAAAGGTTTAGTCAACCTACCTGTAACCCAAGCTAAGTACTCTTTTTGAATTTTTTTTTGTTCAAATGCCCCTTTTAAGTAACGCTCTGCTCTTTTGTCTCTACTTGCTAAAAATAGTCCAGAGGTCTCCATGTCAATTCTATGTACACCATTGGCATTTTGTCCAGAGTGACTTCTTACTTCATCAAGCATGGAGTAGTCTGTTGTCATAGTTTTTGGGTGAACTAAAATGCCTGATGGTTTGTCAAAAACTAGAAATTTTTTGTCAACAAATATTGGCTTTAGTCCCCTACTCTTTGGTTCAAAATAGATAACCTCTATCTCTCCTTCAACTATTGCTCCTGTGTGGTAGATAGATTCTCCATTAACCAAAACACGCCCTTTTGCAATAAGACGTTGTGCTTCACCCTGTGTAAAATTAAACTGCTTCATAATAAATAGAAATGCTTTAGTAGGTTTTTCTACATAAAAGGGACGCTTAACGAATGGCATATTTTTACCTCTTTTTTAGTCGAATTGGATAGAATTCTATCATAAAAATCTAAAGACCTTTTCTCGTTCCCAACGTCCTCGTTGGGAACGCATATTAGAGATTTTTCTTCAAAAACTTTTTTAGACTTCTTACAAAACTAGGAATCGATGGCTTTAGCCTCGTGATATTCGGGACTAAAGTCTCCGATTCCAAATTAGTTTGGCAAGAACTCTTTTAATAAATTGTTACTCTAAATGCATTCCCAAGCTTGAGCTTGGGAACGAGTTGTAAGGCTCAACAAGGAAACTCATAAATGGTAGAACGATACGCAAGAGAAGAGATGGCAAGTAAATGGACTCAATATGCAAGATATGCTGCATGGTTAGAGGTTGAAAAAGCAGCTGTAAAAGCATGGAATAGAATAGGGCTTATTCCTGATGAAGATTGTAAAAAGATTGTAGAGAATGCTACTTTTTCAGTTGAACGTATTGAGGAGATAGAAGCAGTTACAAAACATGACCTTATTGCTTTTAATACCTCTGTAAGTGAGAGTCTTGGTGAAGAGTCAAGATGGTTTCACTATGGAATGACAAGTTCAGATGCAGTTGATACAGGTGTTGCTTTACAGATGAAAGCTTCTCTTGAAATTATTATTGATGATGTAAAGATGCTGATGGAGTCAATTAAAAAAAGAGCTTTTGAACATAAGATGACTCTAATGGTTGGACGTTCACATGGTATACATGGAGAGCCTATTACTTTTGGTTTAACTTTGGCTGTTTGGTATGATGAGATGGCTCGTCACTTAAAAAATTTAGAGCAGACAATGGAGGTTATAGCTGTAGGTCAAATAAGTGGAGCAATGGGTAATTTTGCACATGCACCACTTGAACTTGAAGAGTATGCTATGGAAGAGCTAGGACTTAAGCCTGAACCATGCTCTAATCAAGTTGTTCATAGAGATAGATATGCTAGATTAGCAAGTGCATTGGCACTAATGGCTTCAAGTATTGAAAAGTTTGCTGTGCAAGTTAGACACCTACAGAGAACAGAGGTTTATGAAGCTGAGGAGTATTTTGCAAAGGGTCAAAAGGGTTCATCTGCAATGCCACACAAAAGAAACCCTATCTTGACAGAGAATATTACAGGTCTAGCGAGAGTCATTAGAGCTTATGCTAACCCTGCTATGGAGAATGTAGCACTATGGCATGAGAGAGATATTAGCCACTCTTCTGTTGAGCGTTTCTGGTTGCCTGATGCGTTTATTACTACTGACTTTATGCTTCATAGAATGAACAATGTTATTGCCAACTTAACAGTAATGCCTGAAAATATGATGAAAAACTTAAATCTTACAGGTGGTCTTGTATTCTCTCAAAGAGTTCTACTAGAACTTCCAAAAGCTGGAGTGAGTCGTGAAGATGCTTACAGAATTGTTCAAAGAAATGCCATGAAGGTTTGGCAAGAGATTCAACAAGGAAAATCAACTACAAATGAAAAAGGGGAGTCACTCTATCTTCAATATCTACTTGCCGATGAGGAGCTAAGAGAGTCGTTAAGCGAAGAGCAAATAAGAGAGTGCTTCAACTATGACTATTATACTAAAAATGTAGATGCAATATTTAATAGAGTCTTTCAATAATTAAAAAAATCTATATATAACAAAGATGTTTCACGTGAAACATCTTCTTGACTCATTCATTTAATTAAAAAGTAAATTTAAATTTTTTTTAACAAAAAATAAGTATTTTTTTACTAATATAATATAGCTAACAACAAAGGATAAATATGATTAGAATTGTAAAACGAAGTGGTCGGATTGAGACATTAGACATTACCAAGATTCAGAAAAATACTTCAGCCTCTGTAAAAGGGTTAGAGAATGTAAGTCAAAGTGAACTAGAGGTTGACGCAAATTTACAGTTTCAAGATATGATGAGCTCTGCTGATATTCAACAAACACTTATAAAAACTGCTGTTGATAAGATTGATATTGACCGACCAAATTGGACCTTTGTTGCCGCACGGCTTTTTCTCTATGACCTCTATCATAAAGTAGGGCGTAATGTTGGTGGAGTCAAGGGTAAACCCTATGCTCATTTAAAAAAATATTTTGAACATGGAGAGAGAGAAGGGCGTATTTTATTAGGTTTAAAAGATAAGTATGACTTAGATGACCTAAATGATTACATTAAATCTGAAAGAGATTTACAATTTAACTACCTTGGTATTAGAACACTTTATGACCGTTACTTACTAAAAGACAAAGATGGTAAACCTATAGAGCTTCCTCAACAACTCTTTATGGGGGTTGCTATGTTCTTAGCTCAAAATGAGTTTGATTGTCAAACATGGGCGAAGAAGTTTTACGACATCTTGTCAAAATTTGAAGTAATGGCCGCTACACCAACCTTGTCAAATGCACGAACACCTAGACATCAGTTGTCTTCATGTTACATTGGGTCAAGCCCTGACAATATTGAAGGTATCTTTGATGGCTATAAAGAGATGGCTCTGTTGTCAAAATTTGGTGGTGGAATTGGTTGGGACTGGTCACAAGTTCGTGGAATGGGGTCATATATTGATGGTCACAAACATGCAGCAGGTGGAGTTGTACCATTTTTAAAGATTGCCAATGATGTGGCTATTGCTGTTGACCAGCTTGGCACAAGAAAGGGTGCAATCGCTGTCTATCTTGAACCTTGGCATATTGATATACGAGATTTCCTTGACCTAAAGAAAAACTCTGGTGAAGAGAGAAGAAGAGCTCACGACCTCTTCCCTGCTCTATGGCTAAATGACCTCTTTATGAAGCGAGTTCAAGAAGATGAGCGATGGACACTCTTTGACCCTTATGAGGTTCGTGAGTTAACTGACCTGTATGGTGAAGAGTTTGAAAAACGTTACATAGAGCTTGAAGAGGGAGATGATGATATTACACGAGAGGTTGTCTCGGCTAAAGCTTTATGGAAAGAGGTTTTACGCTCCTACTTTGAGACAGGAAATCCATTTTTAACTTTTAAAGATACAGCAAACAAAGCAAATCCAAATAAGCATAGTGGGGTTATTAGAAGTAGTAATTTATGCACCGAAATTTTCCAAAACACAGCCCCAAATCACTACAAAATTAGATTGACATTTACAGATGGTTCAGTTGCACTCTATGAAGAGGAAGAGCCAATAACCGTTGACAGTGGCATGACAAAACCTGCTAAAAAAGTGACAGCACTTGACAGCATAAATGGTAAACAGATTTGGATGGCAGACAAGGAGTTGAGCGATGGTGATACAGCTGTTTGTAACCTTGCATCAGTAAATCTTTCAAAGATTAATACTAAAGAGGATATTGCAAGAGTTGTACCAATAGCCATTAGAATGCTTGACAATGTAATCGACCTTAACTTTTATCCTTTAGCAAAAGTTAAAAAGACAAACCAAAAGACAAGAGCTATTGGTTTAGGTGTTATGGGTGAAGCTCAAATGTTAGCAGAAGCCAAAATTGAGTGGGGTTCAAATGAACATCTATTGAAAGTAGATGAAGTAATGGAATCTGTCTCTTATTATGCTATTAAGTCATCTAGTGACCTTGCTATAGAGAAAGGAAAATATCCAATTTTTGAGGGGTCAGACTGGTCAAAGGGTATTTTCCCTATTGACAATGCAAATAAAGAAGCATGCAAATTAGTTGAACGAGGTGGACTTTTTGGTTATACTCATGACTGGATAAAGCTAAAAGAAAAAGTAAAAAAAGATGGTATGCGTAATGGTTATCTTATGGCAGTTGCACCTACTTCTTCAATCTCTATATTAACAGGAACAACACAAGCGATTGAACCAGTTTATAAACGTAAATGGTTTGAAGAGAATCTATCTGGACTTATTCCTGTTTGTGCTCCTAAGTTATCACCTGAGACTTGGCTCTACTATACTCCTGCTTATGACCTTGACCAAAATATCTTAGTTAAAGCAGGTGCTATTAGACAAAAATGGATAGACCAAGGGCAGTCACTTAACATATTTATTACACTTGACAAAGCAAGTGGTAGATATCTAAATGAGATTTACATGAATGCTTGGAAGTTTGGTCTAAAGTCAACCTATTACCTTAGAAGTCAATCTCCTGAGTCAACGAATGATATTGAAGATAGAAGTATGGAGTGTGTTGGGTGTCAGTAGAGAATAATTTTAAAGAGCTAAAAATTAGCTCTTTTTAATCCTCAACATGTTTAACAGTAATTCTTACTTTATTTAGATTTTGATGTTTTTTGGTAAATAGAAATTGTAATAGTTCTCGAAACATAGTTTTCCTTTTATTAAAAATATTTTACATAAGAATTCTACTTTATTTTTTTAATATTGTCAACAGATTTCTAAAATTTTCTACTCTTATGATTAAAAAATTTTCTCCACCATCAATTGTAAAGTGACACGATTATTAAAGTGATTTTCATTTATTCCATAAACTATAGAGACCACTTGCCCTATGTAAAAAACCTCTTTAGTCTTAAAGAGTACAGCCTGTTGCACTACTCCATTTTGAGAAAAGGTAAAACGTCTATGCTCTTTAGTTTTTCCCATATCGTTGACATCTTCTATAATAACATTGCTACTAATAAACTTTGGACGTGGATTACCTTGACCATACGGCTCAAAACTCTTAAGTAGCTTCACTAGTTCAAAGTCAATATGTGAAAAACTTAGTTCACCTAAAATATCAGGGTCAATAAGTTGATTAGGGTAGTTTTGTGCTTTGTAGTGTTGTTGTAATTCCTGCTTAAACTGCTCTAAGTTTTGAGACTCTAAACTTAACCCAATGGCAGCTTCATGTCCTCCAAATTTTTTAAGAATAGGGCGACATAGATTGGTTACCTTAAAGAGGTTACAAACATGAAAGCTACGCCCACTACCTTTAAAATCACCATTTTTAGCTCGTGTTAAGACAATGCAAGGCTTCTCAAAACGTCGTCCAATTCGTGCAGCAACTATTCCTACTACTCCCTCATGCCAATCCTCTCCTGCAACTACTAAGATGTCATCATCAATATCTACCTGCTCTATTGCCTCATCTGTAATTTTCTGCTCCATAGCTTTTCTAGTTTCATTAAACTCTACTAGACGCTCTAAACGGACTCTTGCATCATAGATATTGGAGCTTAAGAGAAACTCAACTGACCATTTAGCATCGTCCATGCGTCCTGCTGAGTTTAGCACAGGAGCAATCTGAAAACCAATATCTTCAGCATTTAGCACCTCTTTATCTAAATGTTGTCTAAAAGCTTTAATAGCAGGTAACTCAGAACGATTTAAAATCTGCAAACCACCCTTTACCATAGCACGGTTAATATGGTGCAGAGGCATCATATCTGCTACGATTGCTATGCTAACCAATCCTAGGTATGCCTTTAGGTCTACTTTTAACTTTAAAGCCCTATTTAGTGACGCTATTAAGTACCATGCAATCTGTGCACCACATACCTCTTCATAAGGGAAGGGACACTCCTCTTGTTTCTGGTCAACAACGGCATAAGCTTCAGGCATAGTAGAAGGAACAATATGGTGGTCAGTAATAATTAGGTCAATCCCAAGCCTTTTGCACTCTTTTGAAGCTTCAATAGCAGAGATGCCATTGTCAACAGTAAAGACTAAATCATAATCTTCAATTCTTGGAATAAGATTTGAAGAGAGACCATAACCATCACTAAAACGGTTAGGTATTATCCAATCTAATTTAATCCCAATCTCTTCAAAAAACATTACCATAATTGTAGTAGAGATTACTCCATCAACATCATAGTCACCTATAAGCACTATCTTTTCACCTGTGTGAATAGCTTTTACAATACGAGCTGTAGCTCTATCCATATCTTTAAACTCTGATGGTTTTGGTAAATCGGCTAGAGAGAGATGACCATATTTGCTAAATCGTTTTTGGAGTTTTTTGGCTATTTGAATTGGGGTTATTTGGGGGTAGGGCATATTTTGTCCTTTTTTTTGTAGGTTTGATTTTAACGTTCGATGAAATTGTATACACGCCAACCTAAGACAATTTTTTTAACAAAGTATATCATCACAGTCATAAAAAGAGACAAAGGTCAGAATCAAATTAATAGAAGAAGAGAGTCATTTCTTCCTCTTGAACAAAGTTTTTCTCGCAATCCTCTTCCATAATCTCTTATTTGGGAGAGTGAGGTTCACTAAAAAATTGATATGTACTTATATATTCCCTCCAGCTCTAAGCCCACAAACCCAAGCAAAATGGAGGTTAAACCCTCCTCTGTCACCATCTACATCTAACACTTCACCTGTAAAATAAAGTCCTTTATGCCTTTTAGATTCCATTGTTTTAGGATTTATCTCTTTAGTATCAACTCCACCTGTAGCAACCTCAGCACCCTTATAGCCTCTGCTTCCGTTTACTTCAAACTCAAAGCTTTTGATTTTAGAGACAATAGACTCTAAATTTTTAATATTTGAAAAGAGTGAACCAACCGTCTCATCTTGTAGTTTTAGTGGCTCTAAAATAGGCAATATGAGCTTTTTATTTATAAACCCTTGTAGCCATATAGTTAATGGTTTAGAACTCTTTTTAACTAAACTTTTACGCATAAGTGCCAAGAGTTGGTCTTGTGACATCTTGGGCATTAAATCTATGGTTAACATAATATTTTTCTTTTTTAAAAGTTCAACCATAACAAAACGGCTAATATCTAAAATGGCTAAACCTGAAATACCATAAGAGGTAAAGAGAACATCACCTTGTTTCTGAATATTTTTTCCATCTTTTGTTTTAAGAGTTACTCTGCTCTCTATTTTCACACCTGCCATGCGTTCAAGTCTTTTCATAGGTGATGTCAACTGTACTAAAGTAGGAAAAGGTTTAATAATATTGTGCCCTAGTCTTTTCGCAAAACTTATACCACTATCTACACCTCCTAACTGTGGTGCAGAGATATTTCCTGTAGCTACAACTAAGGCTTCTGTTTTTTCAATACCTTTATTGTGAGTAATTTCATAAAAGTTTTTTATTTTTTTTATTTGTTGAACCTCTAATTCACATACTATTTTAATATCTAGTTGTGCACACTCTGCAACTAAGAGTTCAACTACAGAAGAGGCTTGAAGTGACATAGGAAAGACTTTGCCCTCTTTAGCTTCTATTACCTCTAAACCTATAGATTTAAAAAATTGCTTAATAGATTGGTAACTATATCCTTCAAAAAACTCTTTAATAAAATTTGGATTGTTGGAGTAGTAATGTTCTAGTGTTGGTCGTTGATTGGTAATGTTACATTTTCCATTACCTGTAGCTAGAAGTTTTTTACCTATTTTGTTATTTTTCTCTAAAATAAGAACCTTTTTACCTCTACGAGCAGAGACAATAGCTGTAATTAATCCACTAGCCCCTGCTCCAACAACAATGACATCATACATCTACTTTAGTCTCTTTTTAAGTGCCTCAATTTTTACTTTTACACGTTTAGCTCGTTCACTTTCAGGGTTAGAACCATGTGCCATAATATCTACAATATTTTGATACTCTTCAATTGCTAACTTCACTTTACCCATTTTTTCATAGAGTTTTGCAATATCTTCATACTCATCTAAAACATCTCTGCTAAATTCACCTAAACCTGCTTTATCTATATTGAGAGCTTTTTGGTAGTACTCTAGTGCCTTGTCATAGTTGCCTAAAGCTTCATTTGAAGAGGCAAAGTTATAGTAGGTAGTTGAACGCTCTGTACTATTGTCTTCTAATGTCTGTTCATCTATCTTCATTGCTTTTTTATAATATTCAATTGCTTTGGTATGTTTTTTTAGTCTATCGTAGTCTAAACCAATGTTGTTGTAGTCTAAGGCAATCTCTGGAGTCTCTTCTTTGTAGTACTTTAAATCCTCAGCTAACTGCTTTTTATCCTCCTCTAGTGCTTTTTCAAACTCTCCATTTTCAAAATATTTTTGTGAAAGAGTAGAGTGCTCTTCACTTGGTTCGCCTTTTTGGAGTATTGTCTTTGTCTCTTTTTTGTTGTTATCCTCTCCAGAACAAGCCCAAAAAGAGCTAAGAGATAGAAGTAATATAACGCTTGTCCATAGTTTTACATGTGGCATTTTATGCCTCCTAAAATATTCAATTTATGAATACCATTTTAACATAATTAAGCTCTTTTATGTATGCTAACTTTAGATATAATGCCACAATTTTTTAATTACAATTTTTAGGACAACTTATGGCAAACATTTCATATAAAGATGCTGGTGTCGACATTGACGCAGGAAACAACTTCGTAGAGGCGATTAAATCAGATGTAAAATCTACATTTGATTCAAACGTTATTGGGGGTATTGGTTCATTTGCAGGTGCTTATGCACTTCCAGCAGGATACAAAGAGCCTGTACTCCTCTCTGCTACAGATGGGGTTGGAACTAAGCTTAAACTGGCAATCCAAAGTAATAAATTTGATACTGTTGGAATAGACCTTGTTGCAATGTGTGTCAATGACCTTATTTGTAACTTTGGAACACCCATGTTCTTCTTGGACTACTACGCAACAGGTTGTCTTGTGCCCAAAAATGCAAAAGATGTAGTTGCAGGAATTGCAGAGGGGTGTCGAAAAGCAGAGTGTTCCCTTGTCGGAGGAGAGACAGCAGAGATGCCAGGTATGTACTCTAATGATGACTTTGACTTAGCAGGTTTTGCAGTAGGTATTGCAGAGAGAAGCCAAATGGATAGAGTCTCAAAAGTTAAAGAGGGGCAGGTTATCTTAGCACTTCCAAGTTCAGGTGTTCACTCAAACGGTTACTCTCTTGTAAGAAAACTCTTTTTTGATAAATTAGGTATGAGCTTAGATTCTGAATTTGAGGGAAAACCTCTTGTTGAGACACTTTTAGAACCAACGCGTATCTATGTAAAAGAGTTTAAAGAAAATCGAGATAAAATTGTAGCTCTTGCACATATTACAGGTGGTGGAATAGTTGAAAACCTACCTCGTGTACTTCCAAATGGGCTTAGAGCTCAAATCTCTAAAGATAGCATAAAGGTGCTTCCTATATTTAAATTTATGGCTGACTATATTGATGAAGATGAGATGTTTAGAACCTTTAATATGGGTGTAGGAATGATTTTAGTAGTTAATGGAGAAGATGTAGAGGCTATTTGTGCTAACACAGATGCTTATGTTATTGGTGGTATGGTCAAAGGTGAAAAGGGTGTAGATTTAATTTAATTTATATTAAATTTTTTTTATCTTTTTTATTGAAATAAACTATTTTTTTGATATAATTTTTACATGAAAGAGAAAAGAGATAAACTAACCCTACGTCAACTTGAGATATTTCTAAACGTCGTTAGAGAGGGTCACCTTACCAATGTAGCTAAAGCTATGGGGCTTAGTCAATCGGCTATCTCTATGGCAATTAAAGAATTAGAGAAAATCTTAGGTAATCCTCTTTTTGATAGAATTAATAAAAAGCTCATCTTAAATGAGATGGGTCGTGCTTTTGAAAAAGAGATTGCTCCTATTTTAAAGAAAATTAATGATATTGAGTATGAGTTTAAAAATACTATCAACAAAGGTATGGTGCGTGTTGGTGCGAGTACCACTATTGTTGATTACTTAATGCCTCCTATTATCTGCTCATACATGAATACCTATCCAGAGATTAAGATAGCACTTAAAGAGGGAAACACAAAAAAGATTGTTGAGCTTATAAAAGATGGTGAGCTTGATGTTGGGTTTATTGAAGGTATGGTAAATGACCCTGAAATTATTAAAACCATTATTGGAGTTGATGAGTTAGTTGTTGTTACTACTGATGAATCATTAAAAGAGGAGTGTTTTATTGATACCATACAAGATAAAAAGTGGGTACTAAGAGAGGAGGGTTCTGGAACTCGTGATGTATTCTTAGACTATGTAAAAGACAAAGTAGACCACATAAATATCTTCTTAGAGCTTGGACATACCGAATCTATTAAGTCACTACTTATTAATCATCAATGTTTAACTTGTATCTCTAAAATAGCTGTTACACAAGAGCTACAAGAGAAGAAACTAATTCAAGTTCCTCTGCGTAACTTTGAGTGTAAACGTAACTTCTATATGATTTACCACAAAGACAAATACAAAAGTGAACTCTTTAATAAATTTATTATCTTTACTAAAAGTATGATAAGACAAATGATAGAGACTAGAGAAATATAAAACTCATCAATTGTTGATTTATTGATTTTATTATTTTTAGCTATAGTTAAAAGATAAGAATATTAGGAGCTTTTAGTTATGTATGCTAGAATTTATAATAATAAGTTAGTTAGAGTCTATTCTAAAGAAGATTTAAATAACTCAGAAATTATTAGTAAACTTAAGGGACGAGAAGTTGCGGGATTTACTATTCGAGATAAGCATAATAATATTATATTTTACGATAAAGACAAGGTCTCAGCTAAAGAGTTACAGTTAATAATTAGAAACTTAGATACAGCTACAATTGCAATTAAAATGAGTGAAGAAGAGGTAATTGACTATTTTTATATGATTGCAAAAATGCAACTTATGGAAAGAAATAGAGAATCTTTTACAGAAGATGAACTATATGAGTGGATGAACTCAACTATTGACTCTGGAATTGTAAAGAGTAAAGTTTGGCTAGAGGCAAAGGATAGAGTTTATGAGAGACTATTAGATAGTGGATTTCATAAAATCTAACTTTTTAGCCTTCTCGTATTCATATGGATAGTTTAGGTTCATAAATGCAAACTTATCTTCTATTTTAACTCTTTTTACATTTAAGTTTTCAAAAAGTGAGTGCAATCTGTGTCTATTTGCCTCTAAAGCCCTTTTTGCCTCAACAAGACAACTTCTATGATAAATAGCACACAGTGGCTCTAAGCCATTGTTAGACTCTGCTACAACTACATCTACAGAACAGTTGTTCTTATATAGAGTATCAATAATCATCTCATTTACAAAAGGGGTATCAACACTTAAAAGAAAAATCTCCTCTAACTTCTCTAGCTCCTCAAATATAGATACTAAAGCGACCAAAGGTGAAGAGTCTTTGTATCTATCTTCTATTACTTCTACATTAAAATCAAACTTATTATATTTAGATGATATATAGACTTTTGAGAAAATTTTAGAGAGTCGTCTATATTGAAACTCTGCCAAGGAGTTAACCTCTCCAAAAGGTAGAAGAGCTTTATCTTGTTGCATACGAGAGCTTTTTCCTCCTGCTAATATAACAGCTATAGAGTCAGAAGGTATCATTGTGTATCTGCTACCCACTCAATAACTCTGTTAGCTAGTTTTGCACCATAAGAGTGAGCATATCGGTCATTTACAAGAACAACAACCACATATCGTTGTCCAGAAGCCCCCTCAACATACCCTGCAATATTCTTAACTCCCTTAATAGTTCCTGTCTTCATCCATGCTCTACCAAAAACAGTTGAGTATTTGAAACGGTTATGAATAGTTCCATCAATCCCTGCGATAGAGAGTGTATTCATCCAACGTTCTCCATAGTGTTTGTATGCATGGTTTAGTAGATTAGCTAGAGATTTAGCTGTTATTCTTGCAGAGCGTGAGAGTCCTGAACCATTCTCAATACGAGTACCTTTTTCTAAAATGTGGTATCTTCCTAGTGTTTTCTCCACAGCTTTTCTACTTTTGTAAAGAGTACTTGGAGGGGAAAAAGAGGTTGCTCCTAGTGTTAAGAAGAGTTGACGTGCCATTAAATTATCTGACCTTTTAGTAATAGTCGAAATAACTCTCTCTAATGGTTCAGAGTAGTGAGAGAAGAGATATTTTGCTTTTTTTGGTACTCTTCTTAACTTTAATGTACCTGTTACTTTAATTCCACTCTCTAAAAGCTTTTCTTTTAATGCATAGTAGAATGCTCTATGAGGCATTGAGATAACTTTACATATCTTTCTAGTACCACAATTTCTAGATAGTTTACCTGACAAAAAGATTGTTGAGCGAGAAGAGGAGTTTGTCTTAATGCTAACTCTTGGCCATGAACGTCCTCTTCGACAAGAACCACCCACTATACGTAGTTTATTGACAATTTTATAACTCCCATCAGGTACATCTTTTACAATTTTAGCACGTTTTGAGTGAGGAGTAATACAGAATGTACTTTTTCTCTTATTGAACATCATTGCATCTGGCATAGCGTTGTATGGACTATATTTGTTTTTATCGAAACCTGAATTGTTTCGAGATGAGACCTTAAATAGAGTTCTGTCAATGATAATATTTCCTTGGATTTTACGAATTCCTCTTGCTCTCACTTGTGATACAATATCATACAAATCTTTTGTAGAGAGTGTAGAGTCACCAGAAGCTTTTACATAAAAGTCACCTCTTAAAATACCATTTCTTATCTTTCCTGTATAGTAAAACTTAGTCTCCCAACGATAGTTAAAACCTAAATTTAAAAG
Organism: Campylobacteraceae bacterium; assembly: GCA_027038275.1. Lineage (GTDB taxonomy): Bacteria > Campylobacterota > Campylobacteria > Campylobacterales > Sulfurovaceae > UBA1140. The sequence goes on from JALVXC010000101.1 coordinate 34,681, forward strand.
AGCAGAGTATGTAGTTAAGAGTTTTATAACAGAAGCAGGTTTGCGAACTACATGACTTCTCCATGATGCAATAGGATAGTTTGAATCTACATCTTGTATATAGATACTATAGTTATACTTATTTATAGGAATAGTAGAGATTTCCTGTGCTAAATCATCAGGTATAGTAATAGCAAAACTAATGCCACTTATAAATATAAAAATAATAAAAAATATTTTTTTAATTAACCCCATTTCCATAACCTTAATAAATCTTTTTTATGATAATAGTCTAAAAGGCTTTAAAACATAATAAACAACAGAAAATTTCTTTAACAGACTAACCAATTTTCCATTTTAAACACATCTTGTGTGCAAGGCATACCTTTCCAACCAGAGGTATCAAGGTACATTATCTTTCCACCAAAGTACCCAACAACATACATCTCTTTATATATAGGAAACATTCCCCCTGAAAACATAGCAAAGATATCCTCATAAGAGCTAGGGTGTTCATAATGCTCCAAATCTAAAGAGTGAAGAGCAATTAAGGCATAGTGTAACATCTCATTTTTCATCATGGAGCTACTTAATACATAGTATGATGGATACAAAACAATAGGCTCATTATCTAGGAGTTCAGAGATGTAAAGTCGTTCTTTTTTCTTATTGTACATTTTGAAATTATAGGGGTTTTTGTTTAATATATAGTTATTCTCATAATTGAGAATCCATAAATTAGGTGACTTAAGTTTGTATATTTAAAAGATATTAGATATAATGCAACAAAAATAAATAAGGATAAATATATGTTAACACTATATTCACAAAATTCATCTTTTAAAAAGAAGTTGACTGTTGTGGTTGTTTGGTTGATTGCCATGGCTTTTTCTATGTTGTATTTTCAGTTTTTTAATTATACAAAACTCTCTTTTCTCTATAAGCTTGTACCACTTATTTTAGGACTTTTTGTTATTGCAGGTATTTTACTGAGGTGTAAAATTGCACGAGGATTTACCTTGATAGCTCTCTATTTTATAGCACTCTTTCCTCTTATTTTTTATACTTTAGTCATGCATCTCTTTCCCAATGTAACAATGCCTAATTTCTTCATATTTTCATTAAATGACTTAACTCTCTTTTCTCATATTGAACTATTAGTAAACTATAGTGTATGGGCATTACTATTTTTAGTTCCTATCTATTTTCTTTCAAATGATGCTGCAATAGATATTTTTTATATAGAATCTAATCCTAAAGAGCATATATTATATGCAGGTATAGCTATACTTTTTATTATTTTATATGGTTATTATTTAAATTTTGGTGGGCATTAAGATATGTAGTTTAAAAATAGCTTTTACTATGACTTTCTTATAGTCAGTGAGAAGAAAAAAAATTATGAAATAAAAGCTATCTATTATGAGAGTTATCAACAATTAAAGATTTGGGAAGGAAAAACATGTGAAATACTAACTCTCATGCCCAAATTATAGGCTTTAGTTGTGTTTTAATTGTGAATATTTTAAGCTTGATTAAATTTTTTTAAAAAAACTACTATTTCTCATGAATTTTTACAAAATGTCTACCTAGTTTAAGTATGGTTTCCGTCTTTTTATTTGATAGTAGTGTTAATTTAATAGTATTTTTATCTATAAAGTCAATATCATAATTTGAAGGGTAACCAAGACTGCCAAGTAAATTCTCTTTTGAAGTTGGAGGGAAGTATAAGATGCAAGACTCTCCTTTATTTAATGAAAAACTATTATTGTTTTGAGTTACATGATAAAGAGGTATATTAAATCTTCTAGTTTGAAAGCTCCATTTCCTTTCAATAAGTTTTTTATCGACAATAGCTCTAAACTTAACAAAATAGCGTTGATTCCAAGCCAATCTTTTTAAAGGAAAGAGAACAAAGTCCATATTGGTTAGACGTTTGTTAGGGTCACTTTTAGCGTCTAGTATGGTTGTGTCTGTTATCTCAATTCCATTTTGGTTAAAAAGTTGAAAACTTAGTAGCTTAGCCTTTTTATATATAGCATGGTTAAAAAAGATACTAATAGGATATCCACTTACCTTATGGTTTGGTAGAGGGTCTGGTAGTTCATCAAAAAAGGCAGGTGGAATATCTCTCTGTTTATCATAAGGATAGATAACTATTTTATTATTTCTCTTTTTATTATTATCAATAGCTTTTGTTAGTTGTTTTTGAGTAATAGTCTCTTGTTTGTATAGTTTTTCTAATGCTTTTGCACTCATATCATAAACAAATGCTGTATGGCTAGGCTGAATTTTGTTTTGACTCACTCCAATACCAATAATATCAGAACGGAAATCTAAAAATGCCATACGGTGGTAGATTGCAGCAAAGAGACCATCTATTGACTCTTTATAGTTTTTATTGTTTGCAGAGACATTCTCTATGACTTGTGGAGCAGAAAAACCAACCTCTTGAATACGGTCAGAGGCGTAAACCCCTGTAAAATCTCTAAAGCTTTTTTCCTCTTTATGCCCATAGGTTAAGTGGTTAGTAAGGTAGTTAGCATGGTTTTGTGATGCTTTTGTCAAAATTTTATGTGATTTGAATGGAATAAGTCCTGCTTTGGTACGAAGTCTATTTAGGTATTTAAGTGCATTTAACTCTTCTTGTTCTATATTTAAAGGTGAAAACTCTTTGACTATAATATGTGATGAAGGTAGAGGCTCTGCCGACAAGAAATAGAGATATATAGCAAATAGAGTAAGTATACCCATTATAAAAGTGTGTAAAGTATTTTTCATCTCTTTTCCTTATAAGCAAAATGCAGTATTATTTTTCCCCATCACCATTATAACAATAAAAAATAAAATTTAACTATAATAATCAATAAAAAAATAAAATTTTAATTTACTATATAAAATATTGACAAAATAGGCTATTTATATTATACTAAGTTAAATATTTAAAATTATGGAGCTATTCATGAAAGTATCACAATCAGCAAAAGAGAAGACAAAAGCAAAAATTCTTGAAGAGGCTGTTAATCTTATTATAGAAAAGGGGTTTAAGTCAGCTTCAATGAGAGAGATGGCTAAAAATGCAGGGGTATCAAATCCAACTATCTATAACTACTTTCCTACTAAAGAGAAGATTGTCTATGCTTATGTAGAGCAAAAACATAAAGAGACGGCAGAGATTCTACAAAACATAGAAGATTTTCACACCTATACACTTCGTGAACAGCTACAGACACTCATTGAGACAGAGTTAGAGCTATATTTGGAAGATAGAGAGTTTATTATTCAAATTTCAGATATGGTTTTTCGTTCAGGTGGCTTAAAACTAGACTCTCTCTATGACTCAAATGCTCTCTTTAGAGATATGGTTGCCGATATATTAAGCATTGCCATAGAGGCAGGAGAGATTCCTAACCCACCTTTTGAGGAGTATCTACCACGTCTTTTTTGGGACTATTACATAATGGTAGTTGCCTATTGGGTCAAAGATGACTCTGAGATGTTTGCTAACACTACACAGTTTATTGACCACTCTTTAGGGGTTATTGAGGCGTTATTACACTCAAATATCTTAAACAGAGCAAACGACTTGGGAATGTTTCTCTTTAAAACACACTTTCTCTCTGCCCTAGAGAGATTTAGTGTAAAAAAGAGTGGCTTTAGTAAGATAAAACGAAAGTTTGGGGAGGTGCTAAATGACAAATAATCAAGGACAAAAAAAGATACCAACAAGCAGAGTCTCACGAGGTGCAGTTGTAACAAAGGCGATGTTAAAGATAGGCATGAGTTCAGGAAAAGGGGCTGTAAAACGAGCCTTTATGTCAAAAGAGAACAAAGAGGCATCAAAGTCAGAGACTCATGCCGAGATTGCAAAAGTGATTATTGACTCACTAGGCACACTCAAAGGGGTTTCGGTAAAGATTGCTCAACAGATAGCTTTAGGTTTGCCTTTTTTGCCCCAAGAGTATTTAGATGAGATTTCAAAGTCATTTAATGCTATTCCTCCTATTAATAGAGCGTTAATACGAAAGATTATTAAGCAGGAGTTGGGTGACTACCCAGAAAATATATTTGATAGTTTTGACAACCAAGCCTTTGGAGCTGCAAGTTTAGGTCAAGTTCACCGTGCAACAAAAGATAAAAAGGAGTTGGCTATAAAGGTTCAATACCCTGGAATCTCAAAAAGCATAGAGTCCGATTTGTCTGTACTTAAGTTTGCATTGAGTCGTTTTGCTAAAGGACAAGATATTGACCACCTTATGGAGGAGGTGACAGAGAGGTTAACAGAGGAGGTTGACTATGAGTTAGAGGCACAAAATACAAAGTATTATGAGGAGCATTTAAATCATGAGTTGATAGTTGTCCCGACTATTGTCAAAGAGTTGTCAACCAAAACGGTTTTAACTTCTACCTTTTTAGAGGGCAAGAGCTTTGAAGCCTTTTTAAATAGCAATCCAAGCCAAGATGTACGCAACCACTATGCTCAACTTATCTTTGACAGTTTTTTCATTGGGCTTTATAGATTAAATATGGTTCATGCAGACCCTAACCCAGGGAATTTTATATTTATGGCTGACAATATGTTAGGTATGATTGACTTTGGGTGTGTCAAAAGGGTTGACAGTGAGTTTTTAAAAGGTTTCTCAAAACTGCATATATTGCTTATGGACAATGCAAGTGATGAAGTTGTAACTAAACAGTACGCAGAATTAGATATGGTAGACTATGGAAAGATGGAAGAGATGTTAGATTTCTATCGCTCTGCTATTAAACCACTAGATAGAATCTACATAGAAATCTTTGCCCAAGAGAAGTATGACTTTAAAGAGAACAATGACTTTTCAGAGCGTGGGTTTAAGACAATTATGGAGGTACAAAAAAAACAGCGTCACGCTGTGCATAAGATGAATGCAGACTACATCTTTATTGACCGAACTCTACTTGGGTACTACAATATGTTTGAGAAGATGGAAGCGACTATTGATACTAGGTTTGCACAAGCTCTAATACGTAATGAGGTGTAGGGTGCGATTGCTATCGCACCATATTAAATTGCTCTCGTTCCCACCGTCTCGGTGGGAATGCATAGGAGCGTTATTTTAGTTAAAAAAGCTTTTTGCAAATTAAATTCCAATATGCATTCCCAACGAGGACGTTGGGAACGAGTAAGTTTTACAAGATATCTAATAGAGAAAAGGATAAAAGATGAAAGAGACAACAGCAAAACAGGTAGATAGACTCACTAACTCTAAAATAAAAGAGCCTATAGTCTTAAATAGATTATTTGACTCTAAAGGATTTGCATGGTTTATCTTTGGCTTAAGCATACTTCTTATGTTTATTGAGAACTTTTTAAAAATGAATAAATTTGTAGGTGGGTGGCATATTGTCTCTTATCTACTGCTTCT
>JALVXC010000102.1 GCA_027038275.1 Campylobacteraceae bacterium
CTTTTTTTTAATTACATCTTTAAAATTTTTAAATATTTTCTTATTCATGCTCTGATTTTCTGTTTTTATTTGTTGGTTTGTATTATAGCTAAATTTTTGTGATTTTTAAAATTAGAATTGCTGAAATTAGACCTCAGAAAATTGTAAATATGATATTCCATCAAACACAGACTAATAACAAAAAGACCAATAAGAGAAGATAACCACAACTATATAAACACTCAAAGATGTTAAGGCTACATGGGGTATAATCCACTTATTAGATTTTAAAATCTATGTCAAAAGGAAACCCATGCTAAAAATTTTATCTATTTTATTGACAATAAGCTATACACTTTTTGCCAATACTCTTCCAAGTACCATTAACACAACAATATCAGATGTTACTTCAACTGGTCAAGTTCAACTCTCTAAAAATATTCCTAAAGGAATGAGTGGCATTATTATTCACAACTATGGTAATGGACTCTCTGCTATTACCCATGCCGTAGTTTCAAAAGAGAGTGGTAGTGCTTCTGTAATACCCTATGAAGCAATACCTCATGAAAACATTCCTAACATAAAAACAGCTGTCACAAAAGGTGATAAAGTTCTCTTTGGTAACTTTTATAAAAATGCTTTAGTAATTGCCCCAAATAGAGATGTTTATAGAAAAATTACAACTACCTACAACAAAACATGGATTCACCCTGATGCTTATGCTTTAGACTTTATGAAAGATGGTGAAACACATTTGACATTTAAGAGCCTTAAAAAGTTTGCACAACTTAATCAAGTAGGGTTAGTTCTAATTGTTGCACAAAATCGACTACTTATCTTAGACCCAATTTCAGAACAGTTTTTAGGTGATATACCTATGCAGGTAAACCAATCTAATGCAATGTCTCCTTTCTATGCTCGTTTTGGACAGATAGATACATCTGTATTTGGTTTTTCAGAAAAAAATTATACTCCTTACTTTCAATCGGTAGCAGGACTTAAGTAGATGATAGAAAAAACACATTTACAAGCCTTAAGCAATATTGTAGGCAAAGATAATATCTATGACGACAAAGCCCACATGATAGCCTATAGTTATGATGCAACACGTACACGTTTTGAACCTGATGCTGTTGTTTTTCCTCGTAATGAAGAGGACGTATCTAAAATTTTAAAGTACTGTAACGATAATCGTATTGTAATTACAGCTCGTGGAGCAGGGTCTGGTTTTACAGGTGGTGCATTACCTGCTAATGGTGGGATTATTCTTGCTATGGAAAAGCACATGAATAAAATCTTAGAGGTAGATACCGAAAACATGGTAGCTGTTGTGCAACCAGGGGTGGTTAATATGGATTTACAAAAACATGTTGAGGCTCTTGGACTTTTTTACCCACCTGACCCTGCAAGTGAAGAGTACTCTACTCTTGGTGGAAATGTAAGTGAAAATGCAGGTGGAATGCGTGCAGCAAAGTATGGACTTACTAAAGACTACGTTATGGCACTTAGAGCTGTACGAACCAATGGAGATATTATTCGAGCAGGAAAGAGAACCATTAAAGATGTAGCAGGATATAACGTAGCTGGAATTTTAATTGCCTCTGAGGGGACTTTGGCTGTTCTTACAGAGCTTACTCTAAAACTCATTCCAAAACCAAAATTTAAAAAGACCTATATGGGTATTTTCCTTAGTGTTGACAATGCTATGAATGCTGTATTTAAATCACTCTCAGCAGGAGCAAACCCTGTAGCTATGGAGTTTTTAGATAAATTGGTTATTGAAGCACTTATTGAGAAGCTTGGAGTTAATCTACCAAAAGATGCAGGTGGTGTTTTAGTAGGTGATGTTGATGGAAATGTACCAGAGGAGGTAGAGTTTCAACTAAAGACACTAGAGGAGTCATTTAAGGAAAATGGAGCAGTTGAGTTTAGAATTGCTAAAGATGAAGCCGAAGAGAAGGAGTTGTGGTATGCAAGACGAAACGCCTCTCAATCAATTACCATTTTTGGAAATAAAAAGCTCAATGAAGACATCTCTGTACCACGTTCAATGCTACCTAAAGCGTTAGAGAAAATCTATGCTATTGGTGAAAAATATAATTTCAAAATCCCATGTTTTGGACATGCAGGAGATGGAAATATTCACGTTAATGTTATGATAGACATTAGCCAAATTGATGAGGGTCATAAGTGTATTGAAGAGATTTTTCAAATGGTAGTAGATATGGGTGGAACACTTAGTGGAGAGCATGGCATTGGAACATCTAAAGCTCCATTTATGGGAATTGCGTTCAATGAACAAGAGCTTCAACTATTTAGAAATATTAAAAAGGCATTTGACCCTAACAATATTTTGAACCCTGGGAAGATGGGACTTTAATCCACACGTAGGGTGTAGTCCCAGACTACACCATATTTTAAATTTTATTTTGATGGTGTAGTCAGTGACTACACCCTACAAAGGGAACAGATGAAAAAAACAATAAAAATTCGCCAACTTATTAAAGGGTACTATGTATTTTTCAGAGACTTTCTCTCTGAACTATTTTCTGACAAGCTCTCTTACTACTCTGCAAGTTTGAGTTACTATACACTCTTTTCTATTATTCCTCTTTTAGTTATTGTTCTCTCTATCTTTACAAATCTTCCTATATTTGATAATGTCTATAGAGCCATACAGGCACTTCTTTTTGAGAATCTTATGCCTACCAACTCCGAAGAGGTATTAACATATATAAATACCTTTGTAGATAACTCTGGAAAATTAGGAATGATGGGTGTTATCTATGTCCTTTTTGCATCTATGATGTTTTTTAAAAACTACGACTACATTATAAACGATATCTTTGAGTGTGAACGTCGTAGTTTTTGGTCATCTATTAGCGTCTATTGGACACTTGTTACTCTGACACCTGTTATGCTAGTTCTCTCTTTTTATCTCTCAACAGAACTACAGGTTCGACTAGACAGACATGAGCTAACCGATGGTATACACCTTTTACAGATTCTACCATTTTTTATTATTTGGTCTCTCTTCTTTTTAAGCTATAAAATCTCTGCTAATACACATGTCTCTATTAAATCAGCAGGAATTAGCTCATTTATCGCCTCTTTGGTTTGGTATATTGCAAAGAGTGGGTTTATATTTTATGTAGTTCATAACAAGACCTACACAAGTATCTATGGAGGGCTAAGTATACTTCTCTTCTTCTTTTTATGGATTTATATCTCATGGGCAATATTTCTACATGGTTTAAAATTTTGCCATCTACTTGACGATAATGATGATATAGAAGAGATAAAATAGAGCTATTTAAGAATATATGCTCCTGAATAACGCTTTGACTTTATAAGACGCTTTGCAACAGTGGAAGAGTTACATACAATAACCACTTTATATAGTATTTTAGAAGCTCTTTTTATCTCTATTATCTTCATATTGTAACCATTATCTTTTTGCTTATCTATAAAACTCTCTGCATTTTTTCTACTATTAAAAGCAGATATTTGAACATTTATCCTCTTTGATGTACTACTTGGCTTACTAGATGTATAGTTATCTGCTTGACTAGGAGAGATATTAGAGGAAAGATACTTATTGTAGTCTGAACTTTTTTCTATTTTTTGTGCTTTATATGAATACTCCTTCATGTACTCTTGGTCAGATTTTTCATCTGTTAAATATGGATTATCACTCTCTCTATAACTCTGTTTCTGAGCTGTTTTAGAAATAGTCTCTATTTTAACTGAGACAACACCATAACGAAGCAATCCAATATCTTTTGCTGCTTGATAAGACAAATCAACAATTCGACTCTTTTTTGTTGGACCTCTATCGTTAATACGAACCTCAACAGACTTATTGTTTTTTAAATTAGTTACTCTTATCTTTGTACCAAAAGGAAGAGTCCGATTAGCTGCTGTATAAGCATACATATCAAATGGCTCTCCAGAAGCTGTTGGTTTACCTTGGTACTTTTCTCCGTACCAACTTGCATACCCTATTTCTGAAGAAAATACTATAGAACTTAAAAGAAGAAGTGTTGCAATAGATTTTAAATTCATAACTTAATCCTTATATATTAATTAATATATAATATCTTAAATTATATTAATAATTTTATAAAAAATTAAGTTTTATAAAAAAACTATCCTTCTACTAATTCTACTTTAGCTCTATAGCGTTTATCAAATTCAACATAGTTCTTTTCAAGAAGTTTAGAGTAGAGGTTAGAGAGTACACCACTTTTTCCTCTTAAAGTACCCGCTTGAGTTAAAACCTTTTTTCTTGGATTGAGTGGCTCATTAGGTTTTACATTTCCATTTTTCCATAAAAGTTTTAAGAGCTTCTGTTCTGTTTGGTCAAACTGATTTAAATAGATAAAGTTAGCTCTATTATTCTCTAATTTTTTATCTACTGCATCTTTTGGTACATTACGTCTTCTCCTTTTTGGTGCTCTTTTTACTGGTTCTTCTTCTATATTGATTTTTTGAAAAGATATCTTTTCTAACTCCTGTTTATGTAAAATTTGTTGATGCTTTTGTACCATTTTAATACGCTCTTGTGTCTCTTTTACTCTTTGTGAACTTAGTGATTGGTAGGTATTGTTCTCTAGTTCATCTAATCTATCCATAACACTAACAAAATTTTTGATTTTACCTGAAACATTATCTAAAATAATAATTTTACTCAATATACTAAAAAGGGTCATAATCTCAATCATAATAAAAATAACCAAAATAGCAGATGAAGTAGTAGTAGCTGCTTCTTGTGACTGTTTCAAAATAAGGTTGGTATTGCTCATATTATTTTGTACTGAAAGTTTCTGTAGAGTAGCAATAAGCTGATTGTTACTCTCTACACTTCGTACAGAGGGTTGGTCATCATGAGATGAACCATTATTTAATGCTTTAGAGAGTTCTCTATTTGAAGCTAAAATTGTGCTAATTTGTCTATTTTGTATCTTTTGAATATCTCGTTGATACGATATCTCTTTTCTTAAATCATCTCCTACTAAATTCTGTTGAAACGTTTTAATACTCTTAAAATGTGTATAAAAACTCACCCCTATAAGCCCTAAAGCAATTATAGTTACAAGACTCTTACTAAGAATGTTCATACTAGAGAACATTCCCTTTATAGATAGATGTTTAAAACTTTCTAAGGCAAGAGCTAGGATTAAAACAATAATAATAGTATTTATAACACCTAAAGATTTATAGAAGTCTTGATAGAACGAGAATGCACTTGCAAGAGTAGATAAAACAGCAAATACCACCCACCCTTTTCCAAAACCCATAGCAACCTCATTAATAGTTGCAGCACCTTTTATCTTTGTATATTCATGATTAAGTGATTGTCTAGCTTGATAATTTGACTCTAAATACATTTCAATTCCTTTTTATATTTATATAATACGGGATTATATCAATAAGAAATTAAAATAAATATAAAATATTTCATTTTGAAACAAATTATTTAAAAATAATTTCATTATAAATATTTTTTTAATTTTAAGATTCTAATAAAAGTATAGATATTAAATTAAGATAAGAGTTAAAATAGTAGATTCTATAAAGATTGATTTGTAAATAGAAGCAAAAAGCTCCTCTAACTATAAGAGGAGTATGGTCAGGTACTTAAGTACGTTATAGATAGTTTATACCAATAACTACCCAACATAAAATATGTAAAATTACAGTAAACAGAACAGCCGTTGCCCCAATATCTTTAGCAGCCTTTGCTAAAGGGTGAATATCTGTAGTAACCAAATCTACAACATTCTCAATAGCAGAGTTAAGCAACTCTGCAATCATAATCATAAAGTAGGTAATAACTAAAACCAATTTATAAATCAACTCAAATGGTAAAAGATAGATAGCAGGAAAAACAATAAGAGCTATTAAAAGCTCTAATTTAAATGAAGTCTCATTTTTAATTGCATGTACCAAGCCATCTAAGGCATAAGAGGCATTTTTAAATAGGGTATATTTTGGTTTATTATTCATATTAGAGTCCAAATGTTAAATAGATTTGACCATCTCGTACATCAATTCCTCTAACAAGGCTTGAGCCAACCATTCCTGCTTTTTTAATGTTATAAATTGGTTTTTTAGCAATTGTCTCTGCAATAATCATACCTAAAGAGCGTCGCATACCGTCTGTTAGATACTTAGCCAGAGAGAAGTCTTGAAATTTTAGCTCTTCAACCATTGGATTTGCAAGATATAGGTTCTGTGTTTTTGGGTCAAAACGTACACCTGATGCTAACTTTAGGCTACCTTTAATACCATCTGAAATTAACATATTGGTAAATTTAAAAGATGTACCTACGTTGAGTTTGTCACTGCCTTGTTTTCCAAGCACAGTTGGGTCAGAGATTTCAACTGTTCCAAGACTTCTCTTCTCTCTTACTGGAAACTGTTTTGCTAATGTTGTGTTTATAATCCCCATAGGAACAGCAACAGAGTAGCCTCGCCCTTGTGGGTCAACTCCTACACAAGCTGTAAATAGTCCTATAGACAATCCTAATAAAATCAATAAAAATTTACGTGTAATATTTTTCATAATACTCCTTTAAGTTTTTTATCTTATACCATGTTCTTCATTATATTCTTCAATTTTACGTAGATAAGCTGCACGTTTTCTAGCTCTTAATGTTTCCCTTCTTGACAAATCAATCTTTGCTAAAATTTTATCAACTACTAAATATTTATGTTTTACCAACACTCCAACAATTTTTTGAAAAGTTGGTGCTGCTGTTTGAGAAGCAAAATATACCTTTTTAGGCTTAATCACAAATACACCTATGGTAAATTTATGTCCTAAACTATCATTTGCAAATCCATAAAAACTACTGTGGTACTTCTCAACATATTGCCCTTTTTCAGAGATATGTGCTGTACCTGTTTTTCCTCCTACAGTAATTCCGTCATACTGTGCTGCTGTACCTGTTCCTCTATTAACTGTCTCTTCCAACATCTTATTTATAATATGTGCTGTTCTTGAAGAACAGGCTTGAACATTAACAACATCTCTAGGAACAATATATCTTTTTCCATTTTTATCACTCAAATACTCAACAATCTTAGGAGTTACTATGACCCCATCATTATTAAAAGCACTATAGGCACGAACAAGTTGCATAAAATTTGCTAACATTCCATACCCATACGCCATATTTGCACTATGAGTTTTGTGATTAAGTTGAGAAGCCGACTTGATTCGTCCTATTAACTCTCGAGAGAGGTCAATGCCTGAAGGTTTAGAGAGTCCAAAGTTTCGCCACCCATCATAGAGTTCTCTTCCTGTTAATCTCCAAGCTATCTTTGCAATTCCTATATTGGAAGAGTGCATAATAATCCCTTTAGGGGTCAATGATTGAAAATATTCATCATCAGAGATAGTATAGTTGTTTGTAACCTTTAATTTTCCACCTAATGGAATATGCTCATTTAAGTCAACTTTATCATGGTCAAGGGCAATTGCCATAGTAAAAGGTTTAATAACCGAACCAGGCTCATACAGATACTCTGAAAACTTAGGGTGCAAAGCATTTACATCTCTTTGGCGTATATGTTTTGGATTAAAACGTTCAGAGGAGGCTAAAGCATAGATTTGACCTGTAACTGAGTCCATTACCGCAGCCATTACCTCTTTAGCCGCTGTCTCTTTTTTCATCTGCGTAACCACAGCCTCTACATCTTTTTGAAAAGAGAGAGGAATATTTAGATGTAAATCCATACCATCTACTCTTTTATTGCTATGGCTCTCCCTATCAAGCAGAGGAGTCCCTTGTACATCTTTTTTAGCATAGAGCAAACCATCTTGTTCAGACTCTAAATATCTGCTATATGCTCTCTCTAATCCTTTAATCCCTTTAGGTTTACGATAGTTATCTTTCATCTCTGTATGAACATATCCGACTACAGGAGTTAAGAGCTTTTTATTAGGGAAAAAACGTGTTTCACTATCTGGAAGAATATCTAACCCAAAGATAATTTGAGGTTTTTTAGGATTTAGAGGACGAAATATATGAAGCCTACTCATTTTATATGATAGCGACTTTAAATCACTCTTTAGCCTATAGTCAATATTGTCTGTTAAAACAATTCTCCCATGTATCTTTTTACCAGATTTTGTAAAAAACTTTGAAGCCACCTCTCTTTCACTTAGTCCAGAGTAGATAGCAAACAGTTTTATAAAAAGATTCTTCTTTTTAGGGTCAATACTTCTAGTGTTAATCTCTGCACGAAATTTCTTCTCACTATAGGCAACAACAAAACCATCTTTAGAGATAATCTTTCCTCTTATACCTTTATTTTCTAACTTTACTATTTTGTTCTCTGTGCGTCTGGAGGAGGCAACTGTCTTTCCCATCGTAACAGAGAAGATAAAAAAGAGTAGAAATATTCCTAAAAATAGTATTAATAATATGGCTGAACGATAGCGTATCATTCTATTTTCCGTAGCAACATTTTTAGTTTTTTGCATATTGACCTTTATTCTTTCTTCAATAAAAAAGATTTTACTATTTTTTTTACAAAATTCTGATAAAATATCCAAACTAAAACAAAAAAGAATATTATATGATTGATAAACCTCTATTTGGTGCTACTGTTATTCTCCTTATTTTGGGGTTGATTATGTCATACTCCCTATCCCCCTATGCAGTAGTTAAGTACCACTATACCGATATGCACTTTTTTATTAGACAAGGTGTTGCTGTTCTTATAGGTATTATATTAATGATTTGGCTAAGTAAACTTGACCCAGACAAGTGGTTTAAACCTCTAGGCATAGGACTCTTTTTAACTTTTTTAATTATTTTACTTATTATGCCTCTTATGCCTGAAAGTATAGTACACAATATTGGTGGAGCAAAAAGATGGATGAATCTAGGACCTATCTCTATTACTCCTGTTGAATTTTATAAAATTGGCTTTTTAATGTTTATCTCATGGTCTCTAGTTAGAACGCGTCTTCCACGAGGAGAGATGGTATTAAGTGAAGAGATAAAAATTTTTATTCCATATATTATGGTACTATTTATTAGTGCCTTACTCATTGCTGTTTTTCAAAAAGATTTAGGACAAACAGTTGTTATCTCTCTCACTCTAATTATACTCTTTATCTTAGTTGGAAGTAGTTTTAGATTTTTCTCTATGCTTCTTGGAGTAGCTCTTTCTGGATTTATTCTGCTTATTATAACTCAACCTCATCGAATTAAAAGAGTAAAAGAGTGGTTTTTGTCACTTGATAACTCCTCAAACCGACTAGAAACCTACCAAATCTCAAACTCACTAGATGCTATTCATCATGGTGGTTTTTGGGGACAAGGATTGGGAGATGGACAGTATAAGCTTGGATTTCTATCAGAGGTCAATACCGACTTTATATTAGCAGGAATTGCAGAGGAGTTAGGGTTTATAACTATTATAATAGTTACTCTTATTATGTTTTATATTATATATAGAATCTTTAAAATAGCTGCAAAAGTAGACAACCCTATCTACTACCTCTTTTGTGTAGGAGCTGCACTCTTAATTGCCTTCTCTTTTATTATTAACTCATTTGGTATCTCTGGAATTACACCTATTAAAGGGATTGCTGTACCATTTTTAAGCTATGGTGGTTCACAAGTTATCGCCTCTTCACTAACTATAGGAATAGTGTTGATGATTTCAAAAAAAGTTGTTAGGAGTTAAAGATGTCTATTGTTATGACAGGTGGGGGAACAGGTGGTCACCTTACTATTATTAAAGCTGTAAAAGAGGAGCTTTTAGATGAAGAGCTTATCTATATAGGTTCAACTAAAGGTCAAGACCAAAAGTGGTTTGGTGAAGATAAGCAGTTTAAAGAGGTATACTTTTTACCTACCCAAGGGGTAGTTAACCAAGGCTTTTTAGGTAAAATTAAATCTATCTCAATGCTTATAAAGGCAACTATAAAAGCTAGAAGTATCTTAAAACGTTCAAATGCAAAAGTGGTCTTCTGTGTAGGTGGCTTCTCTGCTGCACCTACCTCATTTGCCTCAATTATGCTAGGTATACCTCTTGTAATCCATGAACAAAATGCAGCCATTGGTTCACTCAACAGACTCTTACGCTCTCGTGCTAAAGCCTTTATTAGCTCTTATGAAGATGATAGCCCAATTAAAGCCTACCCTATTAAAAAAGAGTATTTTGAGAAGTCTCGCATTAGAGATAAGATAAAAACTATTATCTTTTTAGGTGGTTCACAAGGGGCAAAAGCTATTAATGAACTAGCTCTAAAATTAGCACCCACACTAAAAGAGAAAAATATAAAGATTATTCACCAAGCAGGTGAAAGAAATATAGAAGAGGTTCAAAAAGCCTACCAAAAGTTAGACATAGAGGCAGAGGTTTTTGGGTTTACCACACACCTTTCAGACTATATGCAACAAGCTGACTTTGCCATTGCTCGTTCAGGTGCTTCTACTCTATGGGAACTATCGGCTATGGCTTGTCCTGCTCTCTATATCCCCTATCCATATGCAGCAGGAGACCATCAGTTCTACAATGCTAAATTTTTAGTTGACCAAGATGTTGCTTGGATTATGCGTGAGAGTGAGATAGAGCTTGATAAAGTGATTGCTCTTTTGGATGAAGATATGACAACAAAAAGTAAAAAGCTTCAAAAACTTATTGAAAAAGATGGGGCTTTGCAGATTGCTGAACTTTTGAAAAATATATAGGGTACAATGACAATTGCACCCTATATAAAATTTGATATGTTATAATCGGATTAAAAAGGTCAATAACTCTTGAACGAACTGCTTAATACTATCTCCTATTTAGATTTAGCTCCATTTGCTCTATCGTTTAAACTTGCAACTATTACCACACTTATACTCTTTGTAGTCACCCTACCCTTGGCTTGGGTACTCTCTCAAAGTAAATCAAAAGTTAAACCTATTATT
>JALVXC010000103.1 GCA_027038275.1 Campylobacteraceae bacterium
TGATAATGGTGGTGTAATCGATTTTATGCTATTATTTTTTTGGGTGTCTTTATTCATAAGTATTATTAAATACTATAGATACCCATTTTTAGCTTATCCCACACAATCCGTTATAATCAGAAAAATTAATGACAATCAGCACCAATAGCCTCTGAAATATGCTTATATCCATCTGCTTTTAGTAGTTCAACTAACCCTTCGTTTATATCTTTTATCATTTTTGGACCATTGTAGATTAGCATAGAGAAGACCTGAATAAGTGATGCTCCTGCTTTAATACGTCGGTAGGCATCTTCGGCTGTCTCTATTCCACCTACAGAGATGAGCAGAGTCTCTCCATATAGCTCTTTTCCAATAGCCTGAAAGAGTCTAAATGATTTTTCACGAACTAAAGCTCCAGAGATTCCTCCAAAATCTTTTGCATTTGGTGTAACAGAGTAGTCAATGGTTGTATTTGTAGCTATAATTCCTGAAGCTCCTGCATCAACAGCTGTTGTACAAAGTGCAATGGCATCATCAGGAGTCATATCAGGTGCAATTTTAAGTAAAATAGGTTTAGATGTAATCTCTTTTGCCATTGTAAAGAGGTCGGTAATAAACTTTTCATTTTGTAAATCTCTAAGCCCTGGGGTGTTTGGTGAAGAGATATTAATAACTATATATGTACCATAATCTTTAAATGCTTCTAGCAATATACGGTAGTCATTTAGTGCTTCATCTTCTGGTGTAACTTTATTTTTACCAATATTTATGCCAATAGGGTAGTCAAAGTTTTTAACTTTGTTAAGTTGAGCTAACATATACTCAGCCCCACGATTGTTAAACCCCATAGCATTTTGAATAGAACGCTCCTCTTTTAGTCTAAAGAGTCTTGGTCGTGGGTTTCCTACTTGTGGCTTAGGGGTTACTGTTCCTATCTCGGTAAAGCCAAAACCAAGCGATGGCATAGCTTTTATATACTCTCCATTTTTGTCAAAACCAGCTCCAAGACCTACAGGATTTTTAAAGGTTGTTTCAAAAAACTCTTGGTGCAACATTGGGTTGTTGACAAAGTAGTGATTTTTTGGAATCTGAAATAACAAAGGGGCATAAGGAGCTGTCTTAAGGGCTAGACCTGTAATGCTATGAGCTGTTTCAGGATTTAGTTGAAACAGAATGTTTTTAATAGTTTGGTAAGAAAAAAGTGACATAAAATACTCCAATAAAAAATTGGAGTATTATACTTTTTTTCTAGTAAAAGTAGTGCATGGAGAGGTTAAGATTGTTGATATTGTCAATATTTTTAAGCTTTGATGTTTTTAAATATCTATAGCCCAAATCGAGGTCAAAGTCATCATTTAAGATATATGCTAACCCTGTATTTAGACCATACACATAACCTCTATCTCTTGCTAAATGATTGCTATTTGCTTGTAAAACACCAAATGAAGCACCTAAATATGGTTTAAGTAATGAGTTTTCAAATGTGTTATTAAAAATACCCATATCTATTTGAAGAAGTAACATCTGAAACTTGTCATCTCCATTTTTATCATAGCTATAGATAATAGAGCTTCTTGAATTTTCTTGTTGAACTCCATATTTTACTCCAAAAGAAGGAGTGTCTCTATTTTCAAATTTTGATATACCAGTTTGAATACCAATAAATGAATAGCTTGTATCTGTAGCTAAAATAGGAGTTGCTAGTAAACATAAAGGTAAAAATAGTTTATAAAATTTTGTCATATTGGTGACCTTATATAATATATTATCTTCGGAATTATAGCTAAAGTTATCTTTATATTAAAATATTTTTAAGTTTATATATTAAATTGCTGAAAATATTTTTCACTTTTAAGTAATATTGTTGTATCTATAAATCCATATTAAAACCCCGACTTGAATAAAAACAATCCCCCAATAGACCAACTGAAAAGAGCTTTTAATTGTCTTGTGTCTAAAAAATTTTTGTGCTACAAGTGCCAAGGGAGAACCACCAAGAAGAGCTAGAGTTTGTAGGTTAAGTTCTGGCACTCGGAGTTTGTCACTACTAGAGATAAATTTGTCATAACCATAGAGTAAAAAAGTAGCTATATTTATACTAACTAAATATGCTAGTAAAAAGTGTACCTTTTGAGACAAATAGAGAGAGGCAACAGCAACAAAGAGAGATGAGATAGTCCCAAAAATTAAATATGGTGAACGCTGTTTAGCTCCTGCTTCTACATTAACAGCAGAGAGACCTCTGTTGGTTTTTTGTATGTTAAAGGTTACCTCTTGACCCTGTTCTAATGTTTTTGAGTTTTTAACCTTTGAGATGTGAACAAAGATATCCTCTTCTTGTTCATCAGAACGAATAAATCCATAACCTTTTTCTTTGTTGAAGTTGACGATATAGCCTTGCATTATCTAATCCTCTCCAAAATCTTACTAACCCCCAAAAAGAGAAACAAAGAAACAGCCGAAACCAAAATAATAGAAGCACCAGAAGCAATCTCATACTCATACGAAAACCAAAGCCCAATAAGTGTAAAAATAGAGGAGAAGATACCCGAGAGTATCATCATAACATAGAGAGTATTAGAGAGCTTCTCTGCAATATAGACAGGAATAGTAAGCAGGGCAATTACCAAAATAAGCCCCACTACTTTAATAGCAACCACCACAGTTAAAGCAGAGAGTACCAAGATAAGAGTGTAGAAAAAGGGTACATTAATCCCTCTTAAATTAGCATATTCGCTATCGTAAGAGACTGCTAAAATATCTCTATACCAAAAGGTCATAATAAAAAGAATAACCACCAACAACCCACCCATAAACCATAAATCAGAGCTAGAAACAGCCAAAATAGAGCCAAAAAGGTAGCTCATAAAGTCTGCTTGATAACCAGGAGTAAGGTCAATTAGCACAACTCCCAAAGCCATACCAACAGCCCACATAAGACCAATGAAAGTATCCATTCTCTCACGCTCTTTTAGAGTAATAGAGGCAATAATAAGTGCTGAAAGAACAGCAAACAGAGATGCTCCAAGAAACATAGGCAACCCAAAAAAGACAGCAACCCCAATACCCCCATAAGCAGTATGAGCAATTCCTCCTGCTAAAAAAACCATACGATTGACCACAATAAGCGAACCAATAATCCCTGATGCGATAGAGACTAAAAGACCTGCCATAAGAGCATTTTGAACAAAGTCGTAGCTAAGGGCTTCAAGCATTTGAGTCTCCTTGTGTGGTTTTTAGATTTTGAAAGAGGTTGACTTCGCAAAACTTGTTAGTGCATTGGTTTATACTATTTTTTGCAAAACTCTCTTGTGTTAGACCATGAAAAGAGAGGGTTTTGTTAATATGCACAACAGTAGAGGCATACTGCATAATAAAAGATAGGTCATGGCTAACCACAATAATAGTTATATAGCTATTTAACTCTTTAAGTAGCTCATAAATCTGCTTTTGACCCTCTACATCTATACTTGCTGTAGGCTCATCTAAAATCAACACTTTAGGGTGGGCACACAAAGCACGAGCAATCATAACTCGTTGACGTTGCCCCCCAGAGAGCGAACCAATCTTCTCATTTGCAAACTTCTCCATACCAACTTGAGCCAAAGCTCCCAAAGCACAACGCTTCTCCTCCTCTGCATACCCAAAAAGAGGGCGTTTTGTACCTATGTGACCCATTAACACTACCTCTAGAACCTTAATAGGAAAGTCGGTATTTACATTGGTATTTTGAGGAACATAACCAATCTTTTGTAGGTTTTTGTGTGGCTTCTCTCCAAAGATTTTAATACTCCCCTCTTTGACAGGGTTAATTCCCAATATAAGTTTAAGCAGAGTAGATTTACCCCCACCATTTGGACCAATAATAGCTAAAAAATCTCCCTCTTCAACACACAGATTAATATTTTCTAAGACTTTCTGCTTTTGGTAAGAGAAGCTAAGATTTTTTATCTCTATAATGCACATCTTAAGGCTCTTTATGGGCAATGGCTTTAGCTAAATTTTGCAGATTTTCACCCCAATTTTCAGCTAGAGTTGAGGCTTTTATGACACTAATATTTAGTTGTTTTGAGATAATCTTTGAGGCTTTATCTGAAAACTCTGGTTGTGTAAATATGGCTTGAACCTGCTCTTTTTTTGCTTTTTCAATAATCTTTACCAAAGCTTTCATCTTAGGAGATTTACCCTCTACCTCAACAGCTAACTGTTTTAACCCATAACGTTTAGCAAAGTATCCCCAAGCAGGGTGAAAGACCATAAAGGTTGTACCTTTTGGGGTATCTTTTAAAATATTTTTTATATTTTGGTCAAGCTCATCTATCTCTTTTAGAAACTTCTCTAGGTTCTCTTTGTAGTAGTTTTTATTGGCTTTGTCTACTTTGACCAAAGCTTCATAAATATTTTGAGCAATTATTCTAACATTGATAGGGTCAACCCACACATGAGGGTCTAGCTCTTCTTGTTTATGATGGTGCATAGCTGTTTTATTTATATCTTTAGAGGTGTCAATCACAAGCATATCGCTGTTTTGATTTATAAATTTACTAAGCCATACCTCTTCAAACTCAACACCAATAGCGAGGTAGAGCATTGCTTTGCTTAGTCTTTTCATTTGAGATGGTTTTGGTGTGTAGGTGTGAGGAGAAGCTCCATTCTCTACCATAACAGTCACATCAACCTTATCTCCACCAATCTTATTAACAAAGAGTTTTTGGGGTACAATGCTAACAATTACGTTAACTTTTGCAAATGTTACAACTGTAAATATAAGTATTAAAAGTAATTTTTTCAAGTTTTATCCTCTATTATATATTAAAATGGAATAATAACATAATTCGTTTATAGGAGTCGTTAAGATGAAAAAACTAACATTAAGAGAGTATGCAAGAGTGCATAAACTAAGTTACTTCAATGTTATGAAGATGGTCAACAATGGCGATGTTAAAAGTGTAACTGAGCAGATAGGTGGAAAAGAGGTTAAGTATGTACTTGTGGAGGAGGAGCAAGAGAAGAGGGTGAGTGAAAATATCATAGAAACTTCATCTCAAAAGTTAACGCTTAAAGAGGAGAATGAGCTTTTAAAAAAGGAGATAGAGCGTCTAAAGGCTGAATTGGAGAGGTGTAATAGACGGACTGTTTTGGCATAAATTACACCAAAACCTTAGCCAACTTCTGATACTCTTCACACTCATTTATAAGGTCTTCATATTGCCCACGGCAGACAATCTCTCCCTCTTTAAAGACCAAAATAGCATCTGACTTTTCAATAGTGCTAAGTCTGTGGGCTACGGTAATGGTTATCATCTCATATTTTAACTCATGTAGAGCTTGTTGAATAAGTGCTTCACTCTTGTTGTCAAGGGCAGAGGTAGCTTCATCTAAGATGAGAATATCAGGCTCTTTATAGATAGCTCTTGCAAGGGCTATGCGTTGTCTTTGACCACCAGATAGGTTGTTTCCATTCTCTGTTAGCATAGTGTGTATGCCATATTCTAACAGCTCCACAAACTCTAACGCATGGGCTTTTTTTAGTGCGTCAATGACCCTTTGTTCATCAAACTCTTGACCATAAGCGATATTTTGAGCAATGGTATCATTAAAAATATATATACGTTGAGTCACATAGGCTATGCGTTTGTGTAGAGACTCTAGGGTTAAATCTTTTATATTATACTTCTCATTTAGAACAATCTCTCCCTCACTAGGGTCATAGAAACGAACTAAGAGGTTTACTAAAGAGCTTTTACCAGCTCCAGAGTCACCCACAAGAGCTATGCTCTCACCTCTGTCAACCCCTAAAGAGATATTGTTTAGAGCTAATTTGTCACCATAATTTAGTGAGGTGTGTAGTACAGAGAGGTGTTTGATTTTTTCATTTAGCTCTATGCTTCCTGACTGTATAGTTGGTTGAGTGTTAAGAAGTTCAAACATACGTGTATTGGCAACAACTGCATCTTGTGCTTGGTTGTAGAGCGATGAGATTCTTTTGATGGGTGTATAGAGCATAAAAAGGGCTGTTGCAAATGCAAAAAAAGCTCCAACACTTATTCTCTCCTCTATAACCTCTGTTCCTCCTATGTAGATAACTAACCCAATAGCAACAGAGCCGAGTATCTCCATTATAGGAGAGGTTAGGGCATTGACTTTAATCTGTTTGAGTAGATAGGTAAAGACATTATGGTTCTCTTTTTCAAACTTTTTTGCCTCTAACTCTTGGCTAGAGTTGGACTTGATAACCTCTATATTTGAAAATATCTCTCCTAAACGGGCTGTCATGTCTGATGTACTCTCTTGTGATAGCTTTGAGTACTTTTTCATCTTTTTTGCTAAACGTGAAAGAGGGTAGAGAGCCAAAGGCATAATAATTAAAAAGTAGAAAGCAAGTTTTGGACTCTCGTAAATTACATACCCTGTTAGTGCCACAATGGTTAATGACTCACGAATAAGGTTTGGAATCATATTTGTTACAACAGTCTGAATACGTGCAATATCATTAGTGACACGAGAGAGTATCTCTCCTGTGTGCATGGTTTGAAAAAACTGCATATCTTGGTAGCTAAGGTGTTTGACCAACTTGTTACGAAGTTTTCGTACAACATCTAGCCCTATAAAAGACATATAGTAGGTCTGAATATACTGTCCTACCCCTTTAAGTGCAAAGACCCCCACAAGCAAAAATGGCATAAGAGCTAACATCTCTGTGTCTTTGTTAATAAAGACATCATCTAGTACAGGTTTAATAAGTTGTGCTGTTCCTGCTGTTCCGACTGCGACGGCTATCATTCCTATAATAGCAAAAAGGAATTGCCGTTTATAGCCTATGAGATAGGGTAGATACTGTTTAAAGAGATTTTTCATTTTTATACTTTATTTAAATTATATCTTTTCCCATACAGTACCATTGGCTGTGTCCATAATGGCAATATCCATAGAGGAGAGTTCATTACGAATTGTATCTGCTTTTGCATAATCTTTCTCTTTTTTTGCAATATCTCTTGCCTCTATTAGAGCTTCTATTTTGGCTTTTGTCTCTTTGTCTATGCCAATTTGAAAGTAACTAAATGGCTCTTTACCACCAATGCCTAAAAGATTGTAAATAAACTTTATATTAGCTAAAGTTTCTTTCTTTAACCCTTTATCTTTGGGATTCTCGTCAAGCTTATCATTTGTCTCACTTATCATCTGCTCAACTCTAGCTAGAGCTACAGAGATATTTAGGTCATCACTCATAGCCTTTAAGACATCTTTTTGAAAGGCAATATTCGGTTTAGAAGCTTTGGTAGGGGTGACTCTCTTTTTGAGTCTGTAGAGTCTATCTAAACGCTTTTTAGAGTGAAGTAAATCCTCCTCATTAAAGTTAAAGTCATTTCTGTAGTGAACAGAGATGAGGTAGTTTCGTAAAATCTCACCATCATAGACTTTAAGAGCATCTTTGACAAAAAAGGAGTTACCTAAAGATTTACTCATCTTCTCTCCGTCAATGTTTACAAACCCATTGTGCATCCAATACTTAGCAAGTTCATGTCCTGTAGCACATCTACTTTGAGAGGCTTCGTTCTCATGGTGAGGAAAGAGTAGGTCTGCACCTCCTCCATGAATATCTATACTATACTCACTATTTCCCTCAAAGTGCTTCTCTATCATAGCCGAACACTCAATGTGCCAACCTGGGCGACCTTTTGAAAATGGCATCTCAAAGCAGATGTCATCTTGTGAAGAACAGGCTTTCCAGAGTGCAAAATCTTTTGGGTTACGTTTTTCAGGATTGTGTTCTACTCGGCTTTGGTTCTCTTCATCATCTGTTACTTTATGAGAGATAGCTCCATAGTTTGGGTCTTTAGATGTATCAAAATAGACATCACCAGAGCTAACCACATAGGCAATGTCTTTGTCAATAAGCCCTTGAATCATACTCTCAATTGCCTCTAGTGACTCTGTAGCTTTTGGTTCTATGTCAGCTTCACTCACACCTAAAGCTCTCATATCCTCTTTATAACGCTTAATATAGTGAGTTGTTATCTCCTCTAAACTCTTACCTGTGGCTTGAACTTTTTTAATAATCTTATCGTCAATATCGGTAAAGTTTTTCCCCATAGTAACTTCATAGCCTAAAGCTTTAAGTGTACGAGCTAAAAGGTCAAAACTAAGAGAACTTCTAGCATGTCCTAAGTGTGCATCGTCATAGACGGTAGGTCCACAAACATAGATAGATGCTTTACGAGGAACAATGGATTTAAATGGAAGTTTAGTTTTTTTTACGCTATCGTAGATGTGCATAGTAAAGTAACCTTATTATTTTATTGGTGTGATTATAGCTAAAAGGGTTTGAAAGATAAACCTATTGTTAGTTTTAGAACAGAAGATGTTAAGGGAAAAATTTCTATTTTAGATTATAATAATAGCATGAGTTTGATAAGTAAACTCAAAATTATTATTAAAATTTAAAGGATACATAATGTTAGCAGAATATAGAGATGAGATTTCAGAATTAAAGCAGAGTAATGCACATTTTGCTAGAATTTTCAATAAACATAATGAGTTAG
Source organism: Campylobacteraceae bacterium (assembly GCA_027038275.1). Classification (GTDB taxonomy): domain Bacteria; phylum Campylobacterota; class Campylobacteria; order Campylobacterales; family Sulfurovaceae; genus UBA1140. The sequence continues at coordinate 8,526 of JALVXC010000103.1, forward strand.
ATGAGAAAATAAAAGATGCAGAGCATGGGCGTGTTGGTATGAGTGACATGAAGATTGAAACTATGAAAAAAGAGAAATTGCTTTTAAAAGATGAGATGTATAAGATGGTTTTAGAGTTTAAAAAGGAACTTGCAAAATAAAAATTATCAAGTGGAGGCAATATCCTCCACTTAAACATAGATTAGTCTAAAGGAATTCTCAAGTGACTACCAATAGTAATTTGTAGATTAGAAGGAATCTTATCTTTGTTTGCCTTGTAGATTCTGTAGTAGAGCCTATTGTTCCCATAATAAGCTTGTGCATAGGTAGAGAGAGACTCATTATTTTGTACCTCTACAATGACCTCTGTATCGGTTCTTGAAATCTCTTTAATAGGTTTTCTAATACGAGTAGCACTACTTTTTGGTGATTTTCTCTTTTGAATATTTTTAATTCCTTTTTTGAGAAGAGTAACTTTTTGGTGTCCCTTCTTCTCTGTAAGTACTTTAACTAAACTCTTTAACTCTTTAATTGTTTCACGGTTCTCTTTTTGTTCCTGTTTAAGTTGTTCAAGCTCTTGTATAACTTCAAGAAGTTGCTCTTTTATATCTTTGCTTTTCTCTTTATCCTCTATATCTTCGTCACTAATTTGAGAAGAGCTAGGAAGTTTATCTAAAATGACATCTTTTGGCTTTTTGGCACAACTCTCCTCTTTTTTTAGACTAAAATCTGTACACCCCATAATCTTGTCTTCTTTTTGAAAGAGAGCCGACTTGTGTGACTCATCTACGATTTTAATCTCTAGGTCATCATCTGCAAAACAGTTTCCCCCTAATGCGAAGAGAAGTAGTGTTGTTGACGCGATAATTTTCTTCATTTTGTCTCCTTGTAAGTAGTTATTATATTAACAGTATAGCATTATTAACTTTTGGCTATAATCACGCAAAAAATTTTATTGATAAAATTGTAGGAAAAATAGTGATTACATTAAAAGAAGCATTAACAAAGAACAGAGAAGAACTAGAATTGCTTAAAAGTGAGATGGAGACTAAAGCAAAAGAGGGAGACTTAAATGCTTATATAGATTTTGCTTCAGCAGGAGAGGGTGTTCCCATTTTGATTAAAGATAATATTCAAGTTAAAGGTTGGTCAGTTACTTCTGGTTCTGAGATTTTACAAGGTTATGTAGCTCCTTACAGTGCAACAGTTATTGAAAATCTACAGGCTAAAGGTTTCTCTGCTTTTGGTCGAGCAAATATGGACGAGTTTGCAATGGGGTCAACTACTGAAAGCTCTTTTTATGGGGTTACTAAAAATCCTTATGGAGAGAATCGCGTCCCTGGAGGAAGTTCAGGTGGTTCAGCTGCTGCTGTTGCAGGAGGTATTGCTATTGCTGCACTTGGAAGTGATACAGGTGGGTCTATTCGTCAACCTGCTGCCTATTGTGGTTGTGTTGGTATGAAGCCAACCTATGGAAGAGTAAGCCGTTTTGGTTTAGCCTCTTATGCTTCATCGCTTGACCAAATTGGACCAATTACTCAAAATGTTGAAGATGCAGCAATTTTGTATGATGCTATTGCCTCTTATGATACTAAAGATTCTACAAGTTCAGATTTGCCTTTAGAGAGTGTTGTTGAGAAGTTAGATGCCAATAGAAAGTTGACTATTGCTGTTGTTGACAACTATATTGCAGAGGCTTCATATGAGATTCAAGAGGCGTATGCTAACAGTGTAAAACTACTTGAAGAGGCAGGTCATACCGTTGTTCATAAAACTATGACAAATACTAAGTATGACATCGCCACCTATTATATTGTAGCTACAGCAGAAGCAGCAACTAACTTGGCACGTTATGATGGTATTCGTTATGGTAAACGTATTGAGGGGGTAAATCTTGAAGAGACCTATAGAAATACAAGAGCTCAATTTGGTGATGAAGTAAAACGAAGAGTTATGCTTGGAAACTTTGTACTCTCAGCAGGTTATTACGATGCCTACTATGTCAAAGCTCAAAAGGTAAGACACCTTATTACAGATGAGTTCAATAAGATTTTTGATGAGGCAGATTTGATTTTGTCTCCTGTTGCACCAACAGTTGCACCAAAGATTGGTTCAACCCATGACCCACTAGAGATGTATAAGAGCGATATGTATACTATTGGAGTAAATTTAGCAGGTCTACCTGCTATCTCTTTGCCTGTTGCAAAAAATAGTGAAGGAATGCCAATAGGTCTACAGCTTATTGGAAAAGCGTTTAATGAACAAGCTGTGTTTGATGGGGCGTTAAGCCTTGAGAGAGCCGTTAATTACATAAAGTAAAGGAAAAGATTACACATGAACATAAAGAAAAAAGCATTTACATTTGAAGATTTGTTGTTAGTTCCTCAACACTCAACCGTTCTTCCAAAAGAGGTGTGCATAAAAACCAATTTGACCAAACGTGTAACTTTAAACACACCACTTGTCTCAGCAGCGATGGATACAGTAACTGAGTATAGAGCAGCGATTGCTATGGCTCACTTGGGTGGTATTGGGATTATTCATAAAAATATGGACGTTGAAACACAAGCTAAACAGGTATCTAAAGTTAAGAAGTCAGAGAGTGGGATAATTATTGACCCTATATTTATCTCTCCTGAAAAAACAGTGGCAGATGCAGATGCCCTAATGGCTGAATATAAAATTTCAGGTGTGCCTGTGGTTGACCCTGATATGACTCTTTTAGGGATTATTACTAATCGTGATATGCGTTTTATTAGAGATATGTCGGCTAAGATTGAAGATGTTATGACAAAAATGCCACTTATAACAGCTAAGGCAGGTACAACACTTGAAGAGGCAGAGAAAATTTTACAAGAGCATAAAATAGAAAAACTTCCTATTGTCGATAGTGAAAATAGGCTTCAAGGGCTTATTACTATTAAAGATATTGAGAAGAAAGAGCAGTACCCAAATGCAAACAAAGATGAGCATGGACGACTTAGAGTTGGTGCAGCCATTGGTGTGGGGCAACTTGACCGTGCAGAGGCATTGGTAAAAGCAGGAGTTGATGTAATTGTTCTTGACTCTGCTCATGGTCACTCACAAGGAATTATAGATACACTCAAAGAGATAAAAGCTAATCTGGATGTTGATGTTATTGCAGGAAATATTGCAAGTGGAGTAGCGGCAAAAGATTTGATTGAAGCTGGAGCAGATGCTGTTAAAGTTGGAATTGGACCTGGGTCTATCTGTACTACTAGAATTGTAACAGGTGTTGGTGTTCCACAAATATCTGCTATTGATGAGGTAGCACAAGTTGCTAATCCACTTGGTGTTCCTGTTATTGCCGATGGGGGTATTCGATTCTCTGGCGATGTGGCTAAAGCTTTAGCAGTAGGAGCTAGTTCTGTTATGCTTGGTTCAGCCTTAGCAGGTACATATGAAGCTCCTGGAGAGATGATTTTGTTTAATGGACGACAGTTTAAAGAGTATCGTGGTATGGGAAGTATTGGTGCTATGACCAAAGGGAGTACCGACCGTTATTTTCAAGAGGGAACAGCGTCTGATAAGCTAGTTCCAGAGGGGATTGAGGGGCGTGTACCTTACCGTGGTAAGATTGCATCTGTAGTTCATCAAATGGTAGGTGGTCTTCGTGCATCTATGGGCTATTGTGGTTCTAAAGATATTAAGACATTTTGGGAAAAAGCAGAGTTTGTTGAGATTACCTCAGCAGGTCTTTCAGAGTCTCATGTGCATGATGTGACTATTACTAAAGAGTCTCCTAACTATCACTCTTAGAAAAAGAGAGAAGGAGTACACCCTCTCTCTTCTAAATTAAAATGGTCTCACCATAAAGAGACTCCTCTTGTTGCTCTTTAGATTTTTGAGCTGTAAAGGTTTTTTCAATCTTAAGATACCAAGCACCATCATCTTTCTGCTCAAGAAAAATTTCGCTACCAACAGGTGCAACAGATAAGATAGTCTCTATCTCCTCTTTATACTCTCCATAGTCAGGAGTAGTAGAAGAGTCATTTATTGAGCTTACTGTTTGTGCATGTATTATCTTTTTAGATACTATAGTTACAGGTTGTTCTAAAGTTTCCACAGACTGAGCTGTTTTTACTGATTCTTTAGAACAGCCTAAAAATAGGTAAGCAGATAAGATAAAAAGCAAAATTTGCTTAGATTGCATGTGTGTTGTCATGTGTACTCCTTTGTAGTTGTTATATTCTATTATGACATGAATATTACAAAATCACTAGAAAAATTAATTTTTTTTGAAAAAAAAATACTAAATGTTACATTAAAAATAATTATCAAAACTTAATATAATAACAATAAATATTGATATATCTCACAGTAACAAAATAAAATATCACTCAATAAAAATTCTTCTAAATATTAACTTTAATACAATTATATGTAATCTAAATCAAGTTATAATCTCTTAAAAATATTTAAAGGATAATTTGATGAAAAATTTTTTATTAGCTATAGCAATACTATTTATCTCCAATATAAGTTTGAGTGCATGTGAGGGTGATTGTGTAATGTGTCACCCTAAATTGATTAAAAAAGATGGTAAAATGGACAAAGACCATGCTATTTTAGTTACTTGTAAAACTTGTCATACCCAAGAAGAGATGGAAAAGATAGATATGGGTTCAGGTTGTGGTCAAGATTGTTGGGATTGTCATGATATTAAAAAAGTAACAGCTTCAAAAGTAAAAGAGCATAATAATCTACAAAAATGTATTGATTGTCACGTAACATTAGATAAAAATATGTTTGGAGGAGCAACAGGAACAGCTTTTTCTAATTTAGGAACATTAGATGATTTAGTTAATGATAGCTCTAGTGAATCAGCTGATATAAATGAGTCTAAAGTTGTTGATGAAATAAATAAGACAGCAGATAATTTAAAAAAAAAGTAGATAATAATAAAGATAGAGTTGGAATTTGGGAAAAAATTTCACAATTTTTTGTGAATATTTGGAAAAGTATAGTCAATATTTTTACTTAAAATTCCATTCTAGCTCCTTTCCTAATATCTTTAAAAGTAAATTAAAACAGTTTTGGGTATAATCTCAAACTTTTTAAAAGCAGGGGGGTCTATGACCTCTCATTAACAATATTAATGAAGGGTTTGCAATGTACGCAATCATTAAAGCAAGTGGTCAACAATTCAAAGTTCAAGAGGGTGATATTATCTGTTTTGACAAAATGAGTCTTGAACCAAAAGCAGCAGTAGAATTTAAAGAAGTTCTTGCATTGGATAATGGTGAATTAACTGTCGGTGCTCCTTTTGTAGAGGGTGCAGTGGTTAAAGGTGAGGTGATTAACGAAGGTAGAGACAAAAAAGTTATCATCTATAAAAAAAGAAGAAGAAAAGATTCAAAACTTAAAAGAGGTTTCAGAAGAGACTTCACAAGAGTTAGAATTACATCTATAGCATAAGAAAAGGAGCAGAATATGGCACACAAGAAAGGTCAAGGTTCTACACAAAATAATCGTGATTCAGCTGGTCGTAGACTAGGTGTTAAAAAATATGGTGGGGAAGCAGTAATCCCTGGTAATATTATTATTAGACAAAGAGGAACTAAGGTTCACGCTGGTACAGGTGTTGGTATGGGTAAAGACCACACTATCTATGCAACTGTTGAGGGTGTTGTTGAGTTTAGTAATGTTTCTCGTGGTAAAAAGAGAGTTTCTGTAGTACCTGCATAATATTTTAATAGTGTCACACACTATATTTAGTTTTGATGTGTGACATTTTCTCCTTTACAATTTAAATAAAAAAGTTAATTATAAGATATTATGACATATTATGCTTTATTTCTTCCCATTTCTCTTTTTCTCTTGATATATCAAGTAAGGCATAAAGATTTTTTTCTTCATATTGAATACGTTCAATAAGGACTTCTACTAATTCATTAAATCTTTGAAAAAACTCATCATCTAATATAGCATCTTTTCGTGTATATTTAGTTAAGAAAGACATTAATTCAGGTTTTATATCTCTAAAAGTATCAATAAAATTTTCAATAGCAACTTTTCTATCAGGTAAAATACGTTGCTCTCCATTTAAAAACTTATAGAATTTAAGGTCTTCACTTATAATATGGTCAATAGCTAGATTATTCAATAAAATTAGATTCTTTTTAGCTTTTTTACGATGGTTTTTTGAGTATTCAGCCACAACCTTATGAGCCAATAGTATAATCTTTTCATGCTCTTTTTTCCATTTTCTTACAATTCTTTGGTTTTTAGATAAAAATAATGATGAGAACATTTTTTATCCTTTTTTTAATTAATTTTAACTAATTATAACATCAAAATTGGATTTATTTCTTTAATTTAAACTCAAAATTTAACAATTTTGCTTACTATTTAAATAAATTATCTAGCATATTTTTAATTACTTCAGTCTCTTTCTTACCAATTCCTAACTCTTCTAAACGTTCAGTACCTATTTCATCTTTAACTCTGTCAAGAATACGCTCTTTAATAAATTGAGAACCATCAATAGTTACTTTTGGTTTTGAGATATTGCCTTTAATTTTTCCAGAAATATCTTTGTTTTCGACTATCAATTTATAGTTAGCATTAATAGTATTTGTCTTTTTATTAATTTGCCCACTTGGGATAGATATATGAACTGTTCTACTCTTTGCATTAAAATCAAAATCAATTAGAGCCTTATTTAGTTTAGCATTAAAGTATGTTTCATTATAACGCTCTTTAGTTAAGTCAACACCCCTTATCTGTTTTACCAAGTCAGTTAAGCTGTTAGGTAGAAGTTGAGCTTTGTTTAGTTGAGAGTGAACCTCTCCTTGCTCTTTTTCTAAGTTGTAGTCAACTTTACCTACAATATAAGCTTTAAAAATTTGAGGATAAGCTAGGGTATACATAAGCTTTTGTACTGAAACATCTTTAATAGTCGAAGTAAGTTGTTTATTTTGGAGTGTAAAGTTAATTACACCATCAAAACTAGTAGTTTTTCCTTGTAAATAGAGCTTTTTATCTGCTTTAATATTTCCATCTATGGTCATTTTACCTTGTAATTTTTTACCTACTAATCTATTAAGTTTAGATAGTTCTGGAATAAATAGATTATATTTTGCAAATAGTTCCTTTTTTTTTAAGTTGTAGTGAGCATTACTTAGTTTAAGAGTTGATAGATTAGAGTTGATATTTGCATTAAACTTTACTAAATCTGCTTGTATTGTTGAGTCAACCTTAGCTGTAATGGTGGTATTTTTAGGGAGATTGAGTTTATACTCTTTGTTAAAAACTTTTTCATTGAGTTTTGTACTATGTAAAACAAGGTATGCTCTACCTTTTGTCTGTTTACCCTCTAAAGTTGGAATCTCCACATCTACATCTATTTTACCTTTGGCATAAGCTGGTTGTGCTGTGAGTAAAAGAAGTTGAGCTATGTCAGCTCTTATGAAATGTATTTTTATATTTTTAACTAATTCATCTTCTACCTTAAGGGTATAGTTGAGATTAGAGTCAAAGGCAAGACCCTCTCCTGTTACATCTAAATTATTGAAAAGACCTTTAACTGTTCCATTAACATCTATCTTATTGTCAAAAGAGAACTCTTTACTTTTAAAACCATCCGATTTTAGATTATACTCTAGGTTAAGAGTTTTATCTAAAAGGTTATAGTCTCCATAAGTATTTAGTGTACTAAGTCTATTAATTTTAGCTGTGAGTTCAATATAGTTATAATCAATTTTAAGGTGTTCTACCTCAACCTTTACTCTCTTTTTTGCTTTTGACTCCAAATAGGTAGAGAGATATGGTTTTAGATACTCATTTCCTTTGTCATTAAAAATTAAAAATAGAGAAAAAATAACTACTAAAGAGATAAAAAGAGATAAAATCTTTTTCATAAAAAATCCTTTTTTCGCATAATAGCCAATCTAGTATTAAAAAAGATAGTCCATCTCTAAACGTAATGCTTTGTAGCTAGGGTCTTTTTTGAAAGTACCATCTACATTAGCAACTTTGTGGTCTTCTCTAAGTATCATAGAGCGTAGTTTTAAAAATAGATTAGGATTATCTTCAAAACGTTTAATTAAATCAAATGTAAAAACATTACTGTCTGCTGGTACAGCTGGTTTTTTGTCATCAAAATTATTTATGGCATAACGACTCATAACATGCAATCCCTCAAAAAAACTATTTTCAGGAAAATCATAATCTGCTCGAACCATAAATGTTTCACTGTTTGCATACCAGTTCATTCCTGACATTGGTCTTGTGTATCCTGCTGTTGGTAAACCGTCCCAAGGGGCAACAATATCTCCTTTATCTTCAACTTTAGAGTAGCCTAAACGTAGACTTGATGAGTCAAAAATAAAGTCTATTCGTCCTGCTATTAGACTACTTTTAAGTGAGTTTACATCTCTGTATCCTCTAGTATCATTTTTTAGATTTGCTCCACCAATATCTCCTGCACCGTTGTCAAACTGTTGCATATATCGTATAGATGGTTTAATCTTTAGACCATTATCAAATTTAAATTTATATGCTCCTTCAACTACTGCTGAAGAGATAAGCTCTGGTACAGCAGTATAACCTAGACGTAGTTGTGTATTTTTAAATATTCTATTTTTTGTTTCAAATACAATAAGTCTATCTTTAATTCCATTCTCTTTAAGTTTTGAAGCACTCAATCCTCTATGCATCGTCTTGTCATCATTGTCTAAAATAACATCATGAAATTTGCTATGTGTACGTAACTTCTGTTTGGTAAGGTAAGCAAGTACAATTTTAGTTTTTGGAATAGTACCTATACGTAGATGGACTCCTTGAAAAGCATTCGGTATCATTTTTCCATCATGTGACTGTAACATAAAAGTCTCTACTAAAAAGCGTCCAAGTTTAAGCTCTACTCTATGTTTTTTAAATGAGAGAAAGTTTTGTACAAAAGATGTCATACTCTCTGTTTTAGAGTCTCTTATCTCTTTAGAACTATAAATACTTGTTGTAAAGGCAAGACCATTGTATCTTCCCGATTTAAAAAGAAGATTTCCTCCTACATTGTAGCTTGTAGATGCTGTATTATAAAAAAAGTTATTGGTTCTAAAGCGACCATAAAAGACTCCCTTAGTAAAAATATCTACAAATTTATCAACTTTTTTAGGACGTTTCTTATACTTGATTGTCATATTACATTGAATTCTCTGTTTTGCTACTATCTTTTTTTTAGGTTTATTATCTTTTTCATCTTTAGCATAGAGTGTTTGATTCCATATAAATAAAATTGTAATGATAAGTAGTAATTTCATTTTATTTCCTAAATATTAAACTAGATTATATCTATGTAGTTAGTTTTTAATTGTGAAATATATTATAATAGACTATAATGAACAAAAGAGTGTAAACTCCAGTAACACTCCTTAAACCCCATAATAACAATATTTCTCATAGTTATATATAAAAAACTATTCTCTGTTTAATCTTGAAGTTCTCTTTAGATATAATCAAAAAAATTGCAAAAGGCAGATAATGCAATCAAATTTTTCCACATTAGATTGGATAATATTTTTTTCCTATTTTTTAGTTTTAATTTTAACAACAGTTATTTTGAGTAAAACAAAGGTTAAAACTTCCAGAGACTACTTTACAGGTGGTAACACTATGCCAATGTTAGCAGTTGCTATATCTGTTTTAGCTACTTCACAGTCAGCAGCTACCTTTTTAGGTGGACCAGAGTACTCCTATAAAAAAGATTTAACATTTTTAGGGTTTTATCTTTCAGCTTTTTTGGCTGTTGTTTTTGTCTCTAAAGTATTAGTTCCAAAATTTTATGAGATACGTGCCATTACAGTTTATGAGTATTTAGAACATCGTTATGGTGAGACCTCTAAGCGTTATGCAGGGGTTATGTTTTTGGTTGGTCGGTTATTTGCAAGTGGGGCTAGACTCTATATTGGTGCTTTGGCTATCTCTATGATACTCTTTTCAGATATTTATGCTACTCATATTGCTATCTCTATAGCCATTTTAATAGTAGGAGCTTTAGGTTATACCTACTTTGGAGGGGTAAAATCAGTTATATTTTCAGATATTATTCAAGCTGTAACCTATATTGGAGCAGGGTTAGCTGTTCTTGTCTATTTATACTATAGTTTAAATGCAGATTTCTCAACGATTGTTCAAATACTAAATGACAACCATAAGTTAAAATTGGTAGATTTTTCCTTTTCAGGTGGTTTTACCATCTGGACACTACTTACAGGGTGGTTTTTACTAAATATAGCAGCTTATGGATTAGACCAAGATATGACTCAACGTGTACTAACTTGTAAAAACAGAGAGGAGGGTTCACGCTCTCTTATCTACTCTATTGTCTTTACCATTCCTGTTGCACTACTCTTTTTAATTATAGGTCTGCTTCTCTATCTATTCTACCAACACCCTGAACTCTCTTCGGTAAAATCAGCCTGTGTTGACCAAAATATTGATGGTCAAAGTGTTAAGATTTTTATGCTCTATATCTTAAATGAGATGCCAGAGGGGTTAAGAGGTTTGGTAACGGTAGGTGCTATTGCAGCGGCTCTCTCTTCAACCAACTCTGTACTATCTGCTATGTCATCAGTTGCTATTGAAGATATCTATCGACCATGGCTAACCAAAAATAGTAAAGATGAAAAGCACTATCTAAATGCTAGTCGTGTTATGGTAATTGTTTTTGCTATTTTGCTCTCACTTATGGCAATGCTTTCGTTCTATTGGCAACAGTATAGTGAGTTACCTCTTTTAAACTTTGCTTTAGGTGTTATGGCATTTGCTTACGCTTCACTATTGGGTGTTTATGGAGCAGCTATCTTTACCAAAAGAGGAAATGAGACAACTGTACTTTGGGCATTGGTTGGAGGGTTTTTAACTGTATTGGTTCTACAGCCTTATATTATTGGGATTAAGATAGATTTTTCGGTTATGATGATAGTTGGTACTTTGGTTTCATTTTCTATTATGATGCTAGGAGAAAAAAATGAACAATAAAAAAGTATACATAGTAAGTGGAGCAGGGCTTTCAGCAGAGTCTGGCATACGTACATTTAGAGATACAGATGGTCTTTGGGAAGAGTATAGCATAGAGGAGGTCTGTTCAGTTGGTGGATTTATGCGTGACCGACAGAAGGTGTTAGACTTTTATGATGCACGTAGAGCAGATATAGAACAAAAAGAGCCAAACTATGCCCATAAAAGGTTAGCAGAGCTTAAAAATAAGTACCCTGACAATGTTAAAATATTAACTCAAAATGTAGATGATATGTTAGAGAGAGCAGGGTGCAAAGATGTTATTCACCTGCATGGGACACTGACTGATTTGCGTTGTGAAGATTGTGGTAAGGTGTTTCATATAGGTTATAGAAGTCAAGAGGGGGCTGTTTGCCCATCGTGTGGCTCTTATAATATTCGACACAATGTTGTAATGTTTGGTGAACCTGCTCCTGCCTATAGAAATTTAAATGAGTTATATACTGAAGCTGATATGGTAGTAGTCATTGGAACAAGTGGACAAGTTATTGATACTGCTTATATGGCACAGTTGGTAGAGTACTCTATTTTAAACAATCTTGATGTAGATGAGTATCATGACCAGTATTTTAAAGTTAAACTGTATAAACCAGCAACTGAGGCTGCTGATGAGATATATGATTTGGTTGAGGAGTTTTTGGAGGGGTAGGTGATAGTGGTGGGCAGACACATTGGTCTGCCCCTACGAGTTATTTATATTTTAAATTTGCATGATGTAGGGGTAGACCAATGTGTCTACCCATCTTTTTAAATCATCATCTCCTGCTTAAGCTTCTCCTGATTTAACTTTTTAATAAGTTTAGAAGATAGCTCTTCATAACGTTTTTCATCTAAAGATAGCTTTTCTAAAAGAGGTTTTAGCTCTTCACTGTTTGCCCAGTTATTTAAAACTTTAAACTCTTTTTTGGTAAGTTTAACCTTTAAAACAGCTCTTAGCTCCTCTTCATCTTTAAGAGGTTTAATAAGCTTTCTAATATGTCGTTCTACTTCATCTCTAAGTGGGGTTTCTAGGTCTAGTTCTTCATTATTCATCTATCGTTCTCTTTTATGTGTTTTCTCTTCTTCATCAATAACTTTTTGCATCTTTTGGCGTACCTCTTCATACCAACCTTTGTTCTCTGTTGAGACCTTAAAAGGCTCTAAGTAGGTAATGTGTACAGTAGTAGAGTGGGCTGTTCGGTTGTGTTCATTTAGTAGGCGTTTACTGTTTGTGATGACTATTGGTTGAACAGTAAGCTCAAGCTTTTCAGCAACAATACGAGCACCTGCCTTAAAAGAGAGAAGAGACTGTTTGTCAGTTCTTGTTCCTTCAGGAAAAATAGTAATAATTCTATCTTTATGATTTTGAATAGTCTCTTTTGCGTCAGCTAATAACTTAATTAATCCACTTTTGTTTTGTCTATCAACCTCTATCATTTTAGGAATTTTTAGTAAAAATCCAAACCAAGGAGTATCAAAAAGTTGTTTTTTTGCCACCCACTGAAAATTAACATTTTGACTTGCTTCAAGAGCAATAATATCAATAATACCTTGATGGTTAGAGATAATCATATCTACATTTTTATCTAGTTTTCCATGCTCTTTGATTCTACCTCCAATTAGAAAAATAATTAGTTTGTTGAAGTAGTGTAAAATTTCAGATGACTTTTTAGGCATAATCATCAAAAGAGGAACCATTATCCCTGCTGCAACAAAGGAGATGACCCCTGCACCATAATAGAATCTAATCTTCGCAAAGGTCTTCATGTTTTATCCAGCCTATAGTACCATTTGTATACTCTATTTTTACAAAATCATTTCTCTCTGCTAGTTTTGTTGTTTTGTATCTTTTGTCAATATGAATACTTGTAGTACTATTTGATGTAGGTATAATGTAGAGAGGTGAACCCTCTTTGACACATACTGTAGCTAGTGGAGTGTAAAAGGTTAAGAGTACAGCAGATGAGATAACAGCCATAACCAAATAGAAAAAGTCTCTTTTCCATAAAAATAGAAGTACAAAGAGAACAGAGAGACCAATAAGTAGATATTTTTTCAGTGTTTCAAAACTATCATCTTTTGGATTTAGGTCTGTTTGTGCTGCTACAGAGGCATCTTGCATAATAATAGGAATAGTTTTCTCTACAAAACTCTCTTTAATGGTATCGAAATAGGTAAAGTTAAGAACTCCATCTTCAGCAGGTAAAACTATATAGTAGTTTATCTCCATTTTAGAGCCTTCTCTTTTTGCATTTTCAATACCATCTTTAAGTGCAGATGGAATATATATATCTTCTAAATTTGCATCATGAGCTTCAAGAGAGATAGCAATAAGATTGGTCTTTTCATCATATACTGAGACTTGGTGATTTTTAATCTTTAATCCAGAGGCTATGACTCCAGAAAAGTTTTTACTCTTTGGAAGTTTTTTAACAGGTATCTTAAGCCCAGAGAGTTTCTCTCTTTTCCCATTTATAGTAACTACTATTTTAGGAATATAGAAGAGCCTTCCCGAAGCTTTAAAGTAGAAGGTGTAGAATACATTAGAACCATTTTTAATAATAACAGGTTCTTCTAGTACAGGTTTCTTGTCTCCATAAAATTCAAATTTTATCTTTTTAGAGTCTTGTATATTAGTTAAAAAGCTAATAGGAAAAACCTGTTTATCATATACTTTTTTAGGAACATAACTGTAGTTAATCTCTCCTGCCACGAGATTGATAGAAGATAGTACAAGAAACGTAATTAATAGTAAGGTATATGAGTATATATTTCTCATTAGGCTATAAGCCCTTCTAGCATTTTTATGCCATCTGTAGAGCCTAAAATAGTCTCTATAGCACGTTCTGGATGAGGCATAAGCCCAAATACATTTTTCTCTCTGTTGCAAACCCCAGCAATAGAGGTAACAGAACCGTTAACAACTATAGGCTCACCTTTCTCATTAGAGTAACGCAATAAAATCTGTTCATTTGCCTCTAGCTCTTTAAATGACTCTTCATCTATATAGTAGTTTCCATCTGCATGAGCAATAGGAATGTTTAAGATTTCATCTTTTTCACACTTTTGTAAAAAGTCATTGGTATTGTTAATTACTTTCATAGTTTGAAACTTAGATATAAAGTGTAGCCCTATGTTTCTCTTTAAAGCTCCAGGAAGTAGTCCAACCTCTGTTAAGATTTGAAAACCATTACATATACCTAAAACTTTTCCACCACTCTTAGCAAAATCTCTAACAGCACTCATAATTGGAGAAAATTGAGCAATAGCTCCTGAACGTAGGTAGTCACCATAAGAGAATCCACCAGGAACAACAACTAAGTCCACATTTGAAGGGAGTTCACTCTCTTTGTGCCATACAATAGTAGTAGTACAACCAAGTTTCTCAAAAGCATACTTGGTATCTAAGTCACAGTTAGTACCAGGAAATTGTAAAATTGCAATGTGTTTCATTATATTAACTCTATGGTATAGTCTTCAATAACAGTATTTGCTAAAATTTCTTCAGCCATCTTCTCAACCTCTTTTTGAGCCTCTTCTTTGTTATCAGTAGAGAGTTTTAAAACAATCTGTTTTCCCATTCTAACATCTTCAACACCTTCAAAGTTCATTGCATCGAGTGCATGGTGAATTGCTTTTCCTTGTGGGTCAAGTACACCCTCTTTTAAAAATATATTTACTATTGCAGTCATTATGCTTTCTCTCCTAAGATTCTGTTTAACACCTCTTCATAGGCGACTTTAAGTCCACCTTGACCTTTTCTAAATCGGTCTTTGTCCATACTCTCACCTGTCTCTTTGTCCCAAAATCTAAAGTTATCAGGGCTAAGCTCATCAATTAAGATAATATTTCCATTGGCATCTCTACCAAATTCAAGTTTAAAGTCTACTACAGTTAAGTCTTTGTCTGCAAAGAACTCTTGCATAATAGCATTGACTCTTCTTGCCATAAAACGAATATAGTCAAGTTCATCACTATTTTTTACCAACTCTAAAATAAGACAGTGTTGGTCATTTAGTTTAGGGTCACCTAGCTCATCATTTTTGTAGTCAAACTCCACTAGAGTAAATGGAAGCACTTTTCCATCTTCTATACCAAGGTTACGGCTCAATGAACCTGTTGCAATATTTCTTACAATAACTTCAATTAAAATAACATCACACTTTTTATGTAACATGTTATTGTCATCTAACATCTTAACAAAGTGTGTTGGAACACCTTTTTCATTAAGCAGTTTAAACAGTTCGGTCGAAATTTTATTATTTAATGCACCTTTTCCCTCTTCTGAAGACTTTTTCTCTCCATTAAATGCAGTCAAATCATCTTTGAACTCTGAAATCAAAAGTGTATTATCTTTTGTATTCCAAACTTTTTTTGCTTTACCTTCATAGAGCAGTGTTGTTTTTTCCATTGTCTATCTGTCCTTAGTCTACTTGTTTTTTGTAATCATTAAAGCTCTAAGAATGTCAATCCCTGATTTTAACTGAGAGTCTTTATATATCTGCTCTTCTGTTATAACAGTTTTATCTTTGTTCTCTTCTACTTTATCTTTTTTACCATCTACTTTTTGAAGCTCACTCTCAAGATGTCTTCGTAAATCTTTCTCTTTAATGGAGATTCCCTCTTCTGCTTTTTTAATCTCACCATAAGAGACCTCAACATCTGGAGTTACTCCAACAGCTTGAATTGTTCGTCCACTTGGTAGGTAGTAACGAGCAATAGTTAAACGTAGAGCTTCATCTTCATTAACAGGCATGACTACTTGTACAGAGCCTTTACCAAAAGTCTTTTCACCTACAATAACAGCTCGTTTATGGTCTTGTAGAGCACCTGAGACAATCTCTGAAGCAGAGGCTGAACCACCATTTACTAGCACAACTATAGGAGTTTTTGTATCAGTATTTGGAGCAGTTGCATTGTAGACTAAGTTTTCAGAAGGAATTTTACCTTTTTGGCTAACTATTGGACCACTATCTACAAACATATCAACTACACCAATAGCTTGATTAAGAAGACCACCTGGATTGTTTCTTAAGTCAATAATAATCCCTTTTGTATTTGGATGTTTTCTAATGGCTTTTTTCATACTCTGTACTACCTTTTGGTCAAAAGAGGTAATACGTAGGTAGAGAATATCATCACCAATGGTTTTTGCATAGACAGACTGTATCTCTATAATGTCTCTAACAATTTTGATTTTTAGAGGATGAGACTCACCTTTTCTTACAATAGTTAGCATAATCTCTGTATTTGGTTTTCCTCGCATAAGTGATACAGCTTTATCTATGGTCATTCCAATAGTTGCTTGGTCATTGATTTTTAAAATAATATCACCAGCTTTGATTCCAGCTTTATCAGCAGGTGTTCCCTCTAGTGGTGCAATAACTGTTAAAGCTCCATCTCTCATACCGACAGTAATCCCAAGTCCACCAAACTCCCCATGTGTTTGAACCTGTAGCTCTTTGGTCTCTTTTGCATCCATAAAAGATGAGTGAGCATCAAGATTGGCAAGTAACCCTTTTAGTGCTTTATCAATAATATCTGAAGCATTAATATCATCTACATACTGGTCTTCTATAATCTGTACAATTTTTGTAAACTTTAAATAGGCCTGTAGTTTTGAAGTCTCTTCAGTTTGTGTTTCATAACTATTGGCTTGTGCAGAGCTTGTTGTAAGAATGACTGAGGCAGTTATGGTGGATATAAAGCCCAATAAGATTGCTTTTTTGTTTTTTATTATCATTTAGTTATTATGTATCCCATCGTTTTTTAAGAGCTATATTTTATCGTAAATTGCTAAAAGTATAATGAGATTGCACACTAAAAATAACACTTTGGTACTAAAGTGGCATTTATTTCTATAAAGTTATACTAAAATAGCAACTAGAAAATAAAAATAGTAATATTAAAGGAAGAGTAAATATGAGTATTTTAGAAAAATTAACCAACCAAATGACAGCAGCGATAGAGTCATCAGTTTCACTAGCACTTCACAATAAAAATCAAGAGGTTGACCCTCTGCATGTATTGTGGGGCTTGTTGAGTAATACCAATTCACTGTTGCATCAAGCACTTAATAAAATGAATACTGACAAGGCAGCCATTGAGTTGGAGGTAAAAAGTCTTGTAAATAAATTGCCAAAAGTCTCTACTGTAACTAAAGAGACTATTCGTCTCTCACAAAAGATGGTAGCATCACTTCAAAAAGCAGAGGGGGTTATGGCAGCTAATGGTGACCAATACCTTGCTGTTGATGCGTGGATTATTGCCAATATTGATGAGGACTTTATTAAGAATAGTTTAGGAAAATATATAGATTTAACTGAACTTAAAAAGACACTAGAGTCTATTCGTGGTGGTAAAAGTATAGAGTCTCAAAGTGCAGATGAGGCATTAGAAGCACTGGAACAATATGGTATTGACCTCAATAAAAAGGCTCTTGATGGAGAGCTTGACCCTGTTATTGGTCGAGATGAAGAGGTGCAACGTGTTATGCAGATTTTAATTCGTAAGACAAAAAATAACCCAATATTAATTGGTGAGCCAGGAACTGGTAAAACTGCGATTGTTGAGGGGTTAGCACAACGTATTGTTAACAAAGAAGTACCTTTAAGTCTTCAAAATATGAGAGTTATTTCACTAGATATGAGTCGCCTGATTGCAGGGGCAAAGTATCGTGGTGAGTTTGAAGATAGACTTAAAGCAGTAGTAGATGAGGTTAAACAGGCTTCAAATATTATTCTCTTTATTGATGAGATTCATACTATTGTTGGAGCAGGAGCAAGTGAAGGTAGCATGGACGCTGCAAATATCTTAAAACCAGCTCTTGCTCGTGGAGAGTTGCATACTATTGGTGCAACAACTCTTAAAGAGTATAGAAAATATTTTGAAAAAGATACAGCATTGCAACGACGTTTCCAACCTGTAAAGGTTGATGAACCAAGTATCAATGAAGCATTACAAATTTTAAGAGGTATTAAAGATAGACTTGAAGCACACCACAATGTAACCATTACTGACTCTGCATTAGTCTCTGCTGCAAAGCTTAGTGACCGTTATATTACTGACCGTTTCTTGCCAGATAAGGCGATTGACCTTATAGATGAGGCAGCAGCTGAGTTAAAGATGCAGATAGAGAGTGAGCCAACAGAACTTGCAAAAGTTAAACGTCAACTAGCAACTCTTTTGGTTGAGAAAGAGGCTCTTTTAATGGAAGAGAGTGATAAAAACAGTAAGCGTCTTGAAGAGATAGAGAGAGAGTTAGCTGATTTAGAAGAGAAAAAAGCCTCTCTTCAAAGTCAATTTGAGACTGAAAAACAGGTGTTTAATGAGATAGCTACTATTAAAGCAGAGATAGAGAGTTTAAAAAGTAAAGCAGCTGCTGCTCAACGTGAGGGTGACTTTACTAAAGTTGCAGAGATTCAACATGGACTCATTCCAGCTAAAACAAGAGAGTTAGCTCAACTCGAAGAGCGTTGGAAAGAGATGATGAAAGAGGGTACTTTGCTTAAAAACTCTGTTGATGAAGAGATGATAGCAAGTATCGTAAGTCGTTGGACAGGTATTCCTGTTAATAAGATGTTACAGAGTGAAAAAGATAAGATATTAAATGTTGAAAATATCTTAAAACAAGAGGTTGTAGGACAAGAAGAGGCTCTAAAGGCAGTTGCAAGAGCAATTAAAAGAAACAAAGCAGGTCTTAGTGATATGAACAGACCTATTGGTTCATTTATGTTCTTAGGACCTACAGGGGTTGGTAAGACTCAAGTGGCTAAGACTTTGGCTAAGTTCCTCTTTGATTCTGAGAAGTCACTCATACGTATTGATATGTCAGAGTATATGGAGAAACATGCAGCATCACGTCTAGTTGGAGCACCTCCAGGGTATGTTGGGTACGATGAGGGTGGACAACTTACCGAAGCAGTAAGAAGAAAGCCTTACTCTGTTGTACTATTTGATGAGATAGAGAAGGCACACCCAGATGTCTTTAATACACTTTTACAAGTACTTGATGATGGTCGTCTAACAGATAACAAAGGTGTTACTGTTGACTTTAAAAATACTATCATTATTATGACATCAAATATTGCGTCAGATAAAATTATGGAGTTTGTAGATAGACGCGATAGAGAGAAAGCTGTTAATGAAGAGTTAAAGAGACACTTCAAACCAGAGTTCTTGAACCGTTTAGATGATATTGTTATCTTTAATCCTCTTGATAAAGAGGCGATTAGAGGTATTGTTGATATTCTCTTTAAATCTATTAAAGAGAAATTATTAGCAAGAGATATTACAGTTGAACTAACTGAAAGAGCAAAAGACTATATTGCAGAAGTTGGTTTTGACCCTGTATATGGAGCAAGACCACTAAAAAGAGCATTGTATGATGTAGTAGAGGATAGATTAGCTGAACTTATCTTAGAAGATAAGGTAACAGAGGGAGCATCTGTTACTTTTGATGTAGTTGATGATGAAGTTGTAGTAGATATTAAATAGAAGATTTATAATTTTTTGGTATAATCAGCTATGAAAAAATTAACACTATTTGTATTTCTGGTTTTTATAGGGATTCAATTCATACCACTTATGAATGTCCCTGCTGATGTGCCTACAAAGGCTGATGAGGAGCTACAAGCTCCCGAAAATATACAAGCTATCTTAAAACGTAGCTGTTTTGATTGTCACTCGAATCATACTACTTTCCCATGGTACAGTAATATCGCACCTGTCTCATGGTTTACCAAACACCATGTAGAAGAGGGACGAGAACATATGAACTTCTCAACATGGGCAAAGTATGACGATGAGAAGAAGCTTAAGTATCTTGATAAGATTCCAAAAGCTATTAAGAGTAAAATGCCACTTCCAAGCTATCTGTTAATTCATAAGGAGGCTAAACTTTCAGAGGCAGATAAAAAGGCATTGACCACTTGGGCAAGTGAAGCAGCATTTGATTTAGAGTAGGGGGAGTAGCTCCTCTAAGATATTTAATTGGTGCGATGGCAATCGCACCCCTACCAAAGTATAAAAATTACATATCTAAATACCGAATCAATCCCTTAGTTAACCTATCAAACTTCAATATCTTAGTCCCCCCATTTTTAAGCATAAATAGCTTTGCATTGTCCATATTTTCAAATGGTATTAAGTCATCTCCGTGTGGTCCTACTATGTGACTTCCAAACAGATAGACAGCCTCTTTTGCATCTACTTTGCGTCCACTTGTAAAGTCTTGAACTGACATTTTAGTAATGTTTGCATCTATAAATTTGTGTTTTTTAAAGTATTTTTGGTGTTGGTAGACTGTCATTAGTGATTTTACCGATACAAACTGAACCTTTTTGCCATTTTTTAATTCTGCTTCGGTTAGCCATTTTGGGTACTTTTTTAGTGGTAACAGATAGACTGCGTCTGTTGCGTTTTGGTCTATTAGTTTTATATCTCCTGCTAGTAGACCGTGGGTTAGTAGTGCTAGTATTAGAAGTTTTTTCATTTTTTTGTTCCTTAAATCAAATCTTTTTTTCTAAATGCCAAATATCCAAATAGTGCAAATAGCCCACCAATAATTATTGGGTAGATTATAGCATAAACAATAAGTAAAGTTGTACCTAATGTATCTAACAGATAGTAGGCAACAGGTCCAATTACTGTTAATTCAGGGTCAAATAGGCTAATAGCTCCTATTCTAAATACCTCTATGGGATTTAACATTGCAAAGATTAAGATTACATTGTCATCTACTCTATTTTGAAGCATAAGACCAATAAGTGCTATATCTATAAAGGCTAAAAGAAGTATCCAAACGACAAATGAGCTACCAAGTGCAATATCGGTTGATTTTACAATAGAGGAGAGAAAAAAAGCTACTCCTAAAAAGGTAAAACAGAGTGAAAAGAGTAGTATAGAGTATAGGAAAATAATACCCCAAGGTAGGCTGCCACCTTTACTTAAACCAAATATTACTCCCATAATAAGAGCTAAAAAGACAGGCATAAATACTGTAATAAAACGTCCTAACATTTTGCCCCAATAGTACTCTTTTAAAGAGATAGGAAAAGAGAGCATATACTCCAAGACATTACTCTCTCTGTCTCCTGAGATTGATTTTACCGTTGTTATAAGTATAAATATTGGTAAAATTATAATTGTTACTTGTATGAAAATCAGTAACATTCTACTAAGTCCTGTAAATCCCATTACTACTGCATCTGAGATACCTGTAATAAAAAAAAGAGCCATCAATCCACCAAAAACAAGGCTATATACATAAAACCATTTTGAGCGAAGTGACTCTTTTATGTCTAAGTAGGCTATTAAAAATATATTTTTCATTGAGTGTTAACCTTTTTTGTATTTAGCTCTTCTATCTCAAATACCCTCTTTTTTAGAGTTTTAAAATTGACTGTGTGGTGATTTTTTGGTAGAGTCTCTTTTGTATATGATGCAAAACCATAAGCCATAGGTGTTATAGAGTCATCTGTATAGATTGCACTTTTAGCATCTATCCATTTTCCTGTTTTGGCATCTGTAATCCAAAGTTTTATATTGTTGTCTATTGGAATTTTCTTTTCATTTAGCCAAAGTATAGTACAACCAATGTCATCAAATTTATAAGCTTTATTTCTCTTTATATCTATTGCCTCTACAGCAAATTTGCGTTCACTAATTGCCATTTTACAGCGTTCACACATATCTCTGTCCCAGTGCATCTTCTCAACTGAGCCTTTTTGTTTGGAGTTACAACCATTTAGTATAGTCAATATAAAAGCAATAAATATAATCTTCAATATACTCATCTTATAATCTCTCATCTTCTACAATCTTACCAAGTTCCATATAGATTTTTCTGTTTACTAGAGGCTCTATTTCATCTAAACGGTGAGTTATATAGATGGTCGAACAACTCTCGTCTATTTCGCTTAAGAGTTCATAAAACTGCTCACGACCTTTTGGGTCTAGGTTTGCTGTTGGTTCATCAAATATTAGTAAGTTACTCTTTTTAGAGAGAGCAATAGCAATTAGAAGCTTCTGTTTCATTCCTCCAGAGAGTTTAAAGAATGGTTTAGATAAATTTGCTTCTAAATCCAACTCCATTCTTTTAGCCTCTTTAAATATACTCTCTTGAGTAGTATTTGAGCTTTTACTTATATACTTTATTAGCTCTTCTATACTTAGCTTTATAGGTGGTGGTAGTTGAGGTATAAAGCTAATACTATTAAGTACCTCTACACGACTCTTTATGGGGTCATTGCCAAATACTTTAATATCTCCTTTGTCTAGGTGATAAAAGCCTAAAATGGCACGAACAAGAGTTGTTTTACCTGCTCCATTTGGTCCCATTAGTGCTACTCTGTCACTACTATTAATTGTTAAATTTATGTGGTCTAGTACATACTCCCTCATAAATTTTTTAGCAATACCTTTAGCTTCTATTATCATACTAAATCTTTTAATCTAAACTCATACTCATAAGCATCTGTATGGCAAACATCAAAACATCTACCACAAAGTGTACAGTCTCCATTTATAACAAGCTGTGTAGTAATGCCTTTCTCTTTTCTCTCTTTATCATGTTTTGGTTTTGTAAACTCTATGACATGTTCTTCAAAACAGGCACTTAGACATGCTCCACAGTGGTCACACTTGTTCATGTCCCACTTTACTTTAGTCATACTTACCCAACCCAACATATTGTAAGTAGTTCCTACAGGACAGATATATTTACACCACATTCGACGTGAAAAGAAAATCTCAAATAGTAAAACAACTATTACCCATACAATAGCCAAACTCCAACCATAAGTTATAAAACGACTTAAAATACCAATAGGATTTATAACTTCAAATACCAAATAACCATCTATCGCAGCTCCTATTAGAAAGATTGCCCAAAAGAAGAAACGTATATTTGGGTTAAATTTACGTTCTTTTATTATCTTTTTACGCACAAGTTTCATGTGAATGTATTCACCAATTTCACTTAGTAATCCATAGGGGCAGACCCAAGAGCAGTAGGCTTTACCTCCAACTAAAAAGTAAAATACAATTAGAGTAGCACTACCAATAATTACATTGGTATGAATGTGATGTTCTCCTGCAAAAATCTCTAGTGCAGTAAATGGGTCAATTAGGTGAAAACCTAAAAGCCTAGAGCCATTTAGTGTACCCTCTAAAAATTGAAAATCTATAGCAAATGATAGAAAAAAGAGTAGATTTATGGTTATGATACTAATCCAACGCCAAGCTCTTATTGTAAGTCTCTTTTTTCCTTTTTTATTTGTATAAAAAAAGGTAGAGAAAAAAGAGCTACTAAGTAACTCTTTAACAGTTGCACTATACTTATCCATAATCGACTCCCTATTTAGTAGCTTCGTCTAGCTTAGTTTTAAATGTAGAAATCTCATTTGCTAATTCTTCTAGTTGAGAGTCATTTAAATTACCAAGTAATCCATACATTACATAGTTTTTACGTTTTCCACTCTTAAAATCTTTTAGAGCTTTTAATATATACTCTTTATCTTGACCTATTAGTTTTGGTCCAATAATCCCTTGTCCAATATTTCCATGGCAAGAGGCACAACTCTTTTTATATAGAGTACTAGTTTTAAATGCACCTATATTTCCAGCTTTCTCTTTAAGTGCCTTTATCTTGTTTGCTACTTCATCATCTTGTTGAGTGTTAATCTCTTTTGTACTCTCTTGTTTAGTAGTTGTGATTTGGCTTGTTCCATTGGTATGTGTTTGTACTTTAATCTTACTATCTTCCATAGCTGTAGATTTAATTAATTTAGATATATTATCGAGTTTATTTACCTCTTTATCTAAACCAATCATATAGACTGTTGCCCAAACTACTAGTAGTGTTGCTATTATTGCAATTATGTGTTTCATTTTTCTCTCCTCATCTTTAGTATCTCTTTGTTAAAGTTTGCTATCTCATTTGCAATAGATTTAAGTTTTTTATCATCTATCTGAGATATAAGCTCTTTCATTAGAACGTTTTTCTTTTTTCCACTTTTAAACTCCATTATCCTATTATAGATAAATTCACTATCTTTACCCAATAGAGATGGACCAATTACACCATTTGCATAGTCATCATGACAAGGAGAACATCTAATAATATAGTCATTACTAAGCCTCTTTATCATCATTGTTATTCTAACTTTTTCATAAGGTGAGCGAATATTCAAATAGGCATCTATGGTTGTTCTTATTTTTGTATCATTGGAGTTATAGGTACTGTTTTTCTCTTTGTTATAAGAGTAGTAAAACTGTCCACTATTCTCTTCTGATTTCTTTTTATCAACTTTTGTATTGACTGCATTTTGGGTTACTACAATCTTAGGTTCAGATGCTTGAGTTGCTTTGTTATTTTCACTCTCTTTGTCACTACTACCACAACCTACAATAATTAGCGTAGTGCATATTATAGATATAGTTTTAACCCTACGCATTGCTCTTTCCTTTTTTATAAATTTGCTCATAAGTAGCTCTTGGCATTATATTTAATACTTGTGTTGGGCAAAGCTCTACACAAGCTCCACACCCAACACAGGCATCTCTAATTTCAGGCACTAATCCCTCTTCTTTTTTTACCATACCAATAGCTAAAGATGGGTCTGGAGTATATGGACACATATCAGCACATATCGTACACTCTTTATCTCTAAACTTCTCTAAATTTTCTAATACCTTTTTTTGTAGCTCTTGCTTTTCGCTTTCGTTTCCTGTTATTTCGACTTTATGATTTGCTTTTTCACTTGAAGATATTACTTTTGTATGCTCATAGATTCTATCTATGGCACTATCTGGTACTTTTTTATTGGTTAGAGCTAAACAAGCACTCTCATTGATCACAACTGCCATTCCCATATGGACATATTTTAACTCATCTTTTTCATGGTCTAATGCTCCTGTTGGACATGCCAAGATACAAGGAAAAGCAGAGCATAAATAACAACCTCTATCAAAAGGATTTATGTAAGCCATACCCATACTTGCTTTACCATCTATATCTTCTAGCTTTATAGAGTCGTAAGGACACACTTGTAGACACTGCCCACATTTGATACAGAGTTTTAAAAAGTCATCTTCATCTACAGCCCCAGGTGGTCTAAGTAGTAGTTTGTCAGCTTTTAGTTTAGGTGCAAAGAAAATCCCAGCTCCTGAAGCTAGTGCTACAATACTAAAACCACCAGCACTTTTTAAAAAGTTTCGTCTCTTTTTATCTTCCATTATTTTTTCCTTCTATTATTTTAGGGTGTCTATCTGTCAATAGAACTATAGGTTCAGAGATTGGTGCTACTTTTGCCATAAAGTTTAATATTGAAATTACAGGTGAGCCATAAAAAAACTTGGCATTTGGGTTCAACATCCAAATCTTATCGGCATAGTAGTAGACTTGGTAGGGTGTATCTCCTATTCCGTCTCTATCTCTGTCAAAACCTTCATAGTCACCCCAGTAGTTACCATCCCACTCATTTTGAGTAACTTTTGTATTGTAGGAGTCATTTACTACACTCTCAATATTTCCTTTAATTGTATTACCTTTAAAGACATTATGTAGACTCAATGAGTGAAAATGTACCCCTTCACTATTGTATAAAATGAGATTATTGCTAATATAATTTTTAGTCTCAGGTTCAAAGGGTGACCTATCTATGTAGAGTCCCCTTGCGTTGTATAGAATCTTATTGTTTTTAATAGTATAGTTTGAGCAGTCTTTAAGCCCAATACCTAAACCAGTAGTTCCAATAGAGTTTTCTATGGTATTACCTATTGCTACTGTATCTTTAGAGTACATAAAAAATATCCCTACACTATTGTGTTTAAAGGTATTGTTCTTTACAATATTTTTACCTGTATACATAAAGTGCAAAGAGTATCTTCCATACTCACCATAATTATCTGCAATTAAGTTTCCATGTGAATACCAAACTACAAAATCTCGTGACTTTGTTATGTAGTTATGTGTTAGAGTATTATCTACACTATACCAAAGTCTAATGGCATCTCCACGCAAACCAAGTTCAAATGGTTTAGATGTTATAAAGTTTTTACTTATGTTAGAGTCATGAACCTCTTGTAAATCAATACCAAAAAGTACATCTTCTAAATGACAATCTATAATATTGCAGTGGTGTGCCTTTTTTATGGCTACTCCTGCATCTACTCTTTCATGCTCTGCTCCACTACCTCTAATAGTTAAGTTTTTAAGAGTTACAAAAGGACTTGTAATAGTCACAACTGTTCCATTATTGTCACCCTCTATAAAAGTCTTTTTACTCTGCCCCTCTATTATTAGTGGCTTATTAATGATAATATTACCTTTATAGATTCCATTTGGTAGTTGTAGTTTTGAGCCACTTTTTGCATTGTCAATAGCATCTTGCAATATATTTGCATTTGATACTACTGTTATGGCAAAAAGTAAGAGTAGGGCTTTCATTGTATGTTCTACTCTTTATTCTTTTCTTGCTCTAATCGTCTAGCTTTTTTCTTAGAGATTATAGCAAAAAGACTAAATATACTAATAGCTATAAGTATCCAAAAACCTGTTGTTGGGTAGGAGTGTGTAGTAAATTGAGCTACCTTTCCATCTCCAAATACAGTTGGCATAAATGGTTTTATACTAAAAGCACCCCATTTGTGCATATGGTGTCCAAACCAGTAGAGCCAATATGTATAAAATCCTAAAAATATAAAAGGCAGTGCAACAGGAATTAGCATTAACCAGTCTAGTATCTTAGAGTCATATATCATATATAGTACAAGAAGTAGAGCAACAAATAGTAATGCATAAGGTGCTAATGCTCTTAAATATGGAGCTCCTCTCTTCATTGGGTCCATTCCAATAAAGTGGTTAATCGTATTCATCTCATGTACATCACCACTAAATCCATCAAAGTGGTAATATACAGGAATACCATTTGGAAAAGCATCTTTAGGATAGTTTGGAGCTTCGAGTGCTACATACCAAATTGGCATAGTAGCTACACTTATCTCCATATCATCATCTATAAGCTTTTTTAAGTCACCTGCATCCTCTTTTGGAATGTTTGGACTTTTGTATCTGCCTTTATTATAAAAGTTCCAAGTGTTTATAGTCAGGCTAGATATTTTATCTGCTTTACCCTCTTCATTTAGTTCTACAACATTGTGAGTTAAGACTGCTGGTATTACATAAGCATACATCAGTAGAGCAAATGCAATAAATGCAAAGATTTTAGACTTCAATTTAGAGCTGTTCATTATAATTCCCCTTTAAGTTTGGTATTGGTTGCTAGTTTTTAGTTCTTAAAACTAAAAACTAGAAATCAAATTGGGTAACGAAGCAGAAGCTTCGTTACCAGTAAAAAATCTTAGAATAGATTTGCGTTTTTCTCTATCCATTTTAGATACTCTACAATATCTTTAATCTGTTCATCACTCATACCTTGGTTAGGCATTCGTAGATTAAAGTAGTTAATCATAGATTTTACGTAAGCATCATCATACTTACTCTTAGGGTCTTTAATAAAGTCTGCAACCCATTTTTCACCGTTTTCATGTCTTTGTAAAACACCTGTTAAGTCAGGGCCAGAAGATACTTTACCAATAACGTGACATCCACCACATCCACCTTCTTTAAATGCCTCTTCACCTTTTTTTACAGTTTCATTCATAGGTGTTGCAATTTTCTTAACAAGTAGGTCTTTTGCTCTAATACCAACATCGGCTGTCTTAACCATATATTGCCAAATCATATTTTCAAACAAAATAGCTTTATTTAAATCACCTGCTTTTACAGCCTCATCAGATTTTTTCTTCTGCTCTGCAATTTTGCCATATTGGTCAAGTGCATCTACAACTAAGTTTTTAACAACAGGGTATTTTTCATAATGGTTAGTTTTTAAGAACTTAACAACACTCTGAATAACTGCATCTGTTGCTTTGTTTGTAGCTACAGTTTTGTCATACTCTTTTTTAAGTTGTTCTGGAGACATTTTTGCCATTTTTAACTTAGTAGCAGATGTATATTTTTTATTAGGGTCTTTAACAAGCAAGTAACCCATCATCTCTAAGTGTAGTGCAGAACAGAACTCTGTACAGTAGTAAGGGAATATACCCTCTCTATCAGCTTTAAATGTAAGAGCAACGGTTTTACCAGGTTCTAATGATGCGTGAACATTATAGTGGTCAACTGTAAATCCATGTGTTTCATCTTCTGCACGTTCTAAGTTAGTTAAGTAGAATGTTACGGTATCACCTTTGTTTACAGTTACATGTTCTGGGTTAATATGGCTTCTAACCATTGTTCCATAAACATAAACATGGTTACCTTTTCTAACAATCTTCTCTTGACCAGCTAAAGTTTTACCTACATGAGTTTTACCTGTAAATGGATTTATTCCCATTTTATATCTTACATGAGTATGTAATTTACTCGCTCTAATAGCAACTGCTTGGTGAGGTTCTCCTAGAGGAATTGGCATATCATAAAGAAGTTGCATCTTTTTACCACGAATATCAATTAGCTGATGGTTTTGTGGGTGCAATGGTCCAATTTCGTTAAATCTGTCAATTGCCAATTTGTTAAGTGCTATAATATAATCACCTTGTGGGTCTTCAGATTTTCCTTCCATACCACAAAGGTGACCAATATTATAGTTAACATTTTGTCTATCTTTAACTTTACAAGTTAAGTAGTCCCATTTTACAACTTGACTATCAACGTAGAGTGAAGTATATATCTCACCATCTGTTTTCCATTTTGACCCAAATTGGTTATGTAATGGTCCTAAGCCCAACTCTGCTTGACATAGCATCGCTTTTTTCATATCTAAAATAGGAATACCATAAGGGTCTTTTCCTGCATAGGTATGATTTTTAATTAACTCTTTGATTTTATCCCAACTATATACTGTTGCATGAGTATCAAGTTTACCACAAACTACAATATATTTACCATCAGGAGAGACATCAACACCGTGTGGAGATTTTGGTTCTGGTACTAAGAATAGTGCATCGTTTTTAACTGCAACATTAATAGGTATAACTCTCATCCCATTAATAACTTTTACATTTTTAGGGTCTTTTGCAAGTTTAGCGAGTTTTTTCCAATTATATACATGTAAAAAGTCAGTGTCGTTTCTTGAACAACCAGCCTCAAATGGTGGAAGACCTTTTTCTATACCACCAGTATACATCTCTGAGTTAAAACTGTTTGTAA
Organism: Campylobacteraceae bacterium; assembly: GCA_027038275.1. Classification (GTDB taxonomy): domain Bacteria; phylum Campylobacterota; class Campylobacteria; order Campylobacterales; family Sulfurovaceae; genus UBA1140. Next base: position 37,741 of record JALVXC010000103.1, read on the forward strand.
ATCCCCAACCTGCACTTGCCTCTTTACCTGCATCAGATAAATCTTGCATATATGGAGGCATTTCAATCGTAAATGATTGGTTAGCATCTATTCGTCCAACTTTTGGGTCAAATTTCCATACAGTAACACCACCACGATAGGTCTCTTTAAATTCCTCCATTGGGTGATAGTTGTTATCTAATGGTGCTCCATATTGACAAGCCTCTAAAATATGATTAGAGTTTGGTGTAAAGAATGCTCCACCGTGGTCAGATTTAAATACAGGGTTTACAACAATCTGTTTTGTTACAAAGTCACTTAAATCTATAACTGCAATTCTTGGATTTGCTTTGTCATTAATTACAAGCCATTTACCATCGTATTTACCATTTGTTTCAGAGAGTGCTGGGTGGTGTGTGTCACCCCAAGTGATTTTTTTACCTCTAATATTTCCTTGTGCAAGAATCTTTTTGGTGTCATCATCATAACCCCAACCTTGCCAAGGCTCAGGTGTAAATACACCAATATATTTTAAAATCCTCATAGATGGAACGCCATATACCATAATCTGTCCAGACTGCCCTCCTGAACTAAATACAATATACTTATCACGTCCACCACTAGGTGTATATGTTTTCGCAGCTGCTAGTAAATCTTGTTGGGTAAGATGTCTATCTTTCATTACCTTCTCAAGTTCATTACCAGCACTACTTAACGTGACACCCATTGCTAAAATGGTTGTAACTGATAAAAAGTTTTTTACGATTGATTGCATCGCAATATCTCCTATTGTTTTAAAAACTAAAAAAGACAATTAATCAATTAACTTTAAACTAAAAAACGTATCTAAGCTATTTATTTAACACTTTCTTAATACTTCTAAGATACAATTTTTTAAGGTATTTAAAGATAACTATTAAATGCCACCTACTAAACTTAAAAAATAGTTTGATGGAACGTTTATATGTTCCATCTTTAGAGTGTTCAATTTAAACATTCTAAAGATGAAATAGTTTTTTTTCATGCATTTTACATATATTATTAAAAGTTATTATTGATATAAATCAAGATAATAGCTCTTATTTTTATAAAGTAGATAGTTTTTGAACTTTTTTTAAATCTAAAAAAATATCTCTTTTAAACGATGGATTTTTTAACAAAAAGTTAGGGTGATAGGTAGGAATAATTCTATAACTCTCTTTTTGAATTACTCTGCCCCTTATCTCTTTTAAATCTGTAAAATCATTAGTTAGGTAGTGGAATGCTCTCTCTCCAAGTGTAACAATAACCTTAGGCTTTACCAACTCAATCTCTTTAAAAAGATAGGCTTTACAGGTGTGAAACTCGCTCTCGTGTACCTCTTTAGTTAGTAGAGGGTGACACTTTAGCAGATTTGTAATGTAGACTTTCTCTCGTGAGAGCTTTAAAACCTTTTCTATCATGGCTGTTAACATCTCTCCACCTCTTCCTAAAAAGATTGCTCCTGCGTTGTCTTCTATCTCTAGTGGAACATCTCCAACAAACATAATATCTGCTTGTGGATTTCCCTCTCCAAAGACTACATGGTTACGACCTTTACTCAAAGAGCAGAGGTGACAGTTTTGTGCCTGTTTTTTTAGAGCTTGTATAGAGTTTGGTAGCTCTAAAAGCTCTCTCTCTTCATGCGAGTAGGGCTTTTCATTTGTATATCTGTAGCCTAAGTTTTT
>JALVXC010000104.1 GCA_027038275.1 Campylobacteraceae bacterium
GAGACTTGGGCTGTTTTTTACTATTAGCTTTTTTTGTATTTTATATTACTTTAAGGGTTTTGGGAACTTTTTTTAGTTGATTCGCTTGGATAGGGGTGGTTTGGGTGGTATAGTTAGAATTTCTGATTAAAGAAATCCTTAGATTGACAAATCTAGCCCTTTTTTATATACTAATTAATTTTTTTTGTTCGATGAAATCGAACCTACGGTTTTTTTAGCTAAAATACGTCATACTTTATAGAGAATGGATTTAACTAATGGACGCATATGAGTATAGTGAACTTTTAAAAAAACTTACTATTAAAATGGAAAATATAAAAAATATTGTTAAACCTGATAATATTATTTCACGTTTAGATGAGATTAATGAGATGCAACAAGATGCAGACTTCTGGAGTGATGCAAAGAGGGCTTCTGTTGTTTCACAAGAGAAGACAAAACTAGAACGTATACTTGAAAAATATGAACAAGCACATGCTTCTGTCTATGATGCTGTAGAGTATTTTGAGATGGCAAAGGCAGAGTCAGATGAAGAGACACTAGAGATGCTTTATGATGAAGCAGATAGTTTAAATGAGAGTATCAAAGCTTTAGAGGTTCAAATGATGCTTAGTGGTGAACATGACTCAAATAATGCTATTGTCTCTATTCACCCTGGAGCTGGTGGAACTGAGTCGCAAGATTGGGCTAGTATGCTCTATAGAATGTATCTACGTTGGGCAGAACGTAAAGGGTTTAAAGTTGAAGAACTTGATTATCAGGCAGGTGATGAAGCAGGTATTAAAGATGTGAGTTTTATTATCAAGGGTGAGAATGCTTATGGGTATTTAAAAGTTGAAAATGGTATTCACCGTTTAGTTCGTATCTCCCCGTTTGATTCTAATGCTAAGCGTCACACCTCTTTTTCATCTGTAATGGTCTCTCCAGAGATTGATGATGATGTCGATATAGTTATTGAAGATAAGGATATACGGATAGATACTTACCGTGCAAGTGGTGCAGGAGGACAGCATGTTAATAAAACAGAGAGTGCTATTCGTATTACTCATATTGAGACAAATATAGTTGTTCAGTGCCAAAATGATAGAAGTCAACACAAAAACAAAGCAACAGCTATGAAGATGTTAAAGTCGCGTCTCTATGAGTATGAGATGGAGAAGAAACAAGCTAAACTAGATGGGGTAGAGAAGAGTGATATAGGGTGGGGACATCAGATTCGCTCTTATGTTTTAGCTCCTTATCAACAGATAAAAGATACACGAAGCAATATACCATATTCAAATGTGGATGCTATTCTTGATGGTGACCTTGATAAGCTAATAGAGGGTGTCTTAATTTCTCAATCAATTTAGTATATATGTGGAGATACAATGAAAAAAATTTTAATTTTAGTGCTTTTTAATATTAATTTAGTGCTTTATGCCAATGAACCTATCTATACAGATGCAAAAGTAGCAATACAGATGATAGGAAAGAACAATACTGTTTTTATATCAACAGAGAAGATGAAAAATATAATTAGAGGGAGTAGAACAATTAATATTTCTTCTCTATTCTCCTCCTCAATTTTAGGAAAGATGCCTTGTTCCCCTCTCTATAGTTGTCCTATGGAAGTAGAGAAACAACTTTCAAAATTTGGGATAAAGAGAGATGATTTTTTAGTACTATATGACAATAGCTTTGGAGTCTATGCCTCAACTCTTTATACTCTACTTGAGAGTTTAGGTCATCAGAACATGACTATTTTAAATGGAGGTGTAGAGTCAATTTTAAAAATTGACCCCAATCAGAAGCTTTATGATAAGTATATGAATGAGATTACTAACTTAACAAAAAAAGAGGAATCATCAATAAAAGATATTCAAAAAAAGTTAGATATTTTAAAGCCTCATCTATTGATTCAGAAACAATCTTTAAAGTTAAGCAAAAGTGTAAAAAAAGATAGTTATCAAATTAAAAAGGGTAATTTAAATTTTTTGCTCTCTGTTAATGGTTTAAAAGAGCTAGTATCAAGAGTAGAAGCAGGTGATAAAAATATTACTATTGTAGATAGTTGTCCTATGGTTGATATTGTAGGAGATAGATATGGTAGTTATGAAGTAGGTGTTACTCCTTTTAGTTGGAAAAAACTTATTGAAGTAGGAGAGAATAAAATAAAATCTAAAGAGGAGTTAAATACTCTATTTAAGTCGTTTCCAAAAGAGAGACAGTATGCTCTATATTGTATGGAAAATAGTAATAAAGCTCTTTTTATGATGACAGTAATGCGTTATATCGGTTTTAATAAGATAAAAGCATTTACAGGTAATTGGAGTGTTTGGACAAGAGATAAAGTGCTAGAGGCAGATTCTATTAAAAAAGCTGACAAAATTTACATAAAGGAGAAGTAGTGCAAGAGTTTAAAGAGATAGAGGCAGAAGAGGATTTAGAGAACTTTATTAAAGTAGTATTTAATACCGAGTTAAAGGTCTCTGGTGGTTGGGGATATAGTAAATCTTTAGCAACTATTATAGAGCAAAGCAATGATAGCTCTGTTGCTCAAATAGAGTTTACCTTAGCAACGATGAGAGCCTATTTGGAGATGAATATGACTTTAGATGAAGATGAACGTTATGGAGCAATAAAGCTAAATGAGCTTTCAAGAGTAAAAGAGGGTGAGTATGAGAAGGTTACTTATGAAGTATCTGCTATAAGGGAGCTAGAGTATAAAGAGTTTATTAATGAATATAAAGAGAATTTTAAAAAAGCTGATTTTGATATGAGTGAACATTTTAATCGACGAAAAGAGGCAACATTAAAAAGAGAGGTGATTTATTGGTTTAAAATAGTAACTATGGAAAAAATTAGGTAAAATACATAAAAAAATAAGTGATAATATTATGAAACAGATAGAACTTGCCCACTCCCCTGATGCTGATGATATTTTTATGTACTTTGCCATTAAATTTGGTTGGGTTGATACTAAAGATTATGAGTTTACTAATATAGGGTTAGATATAGAGACACTTAATGTAGAGGCTCTTAAAGGTACTTACGATGTAACTGCCATTAGCTTTGGAGTCTACCCATTAATTAAAGATGAGTATGCACTACTTAGAACAGCTGTTAGTTTTGGTAATGGTTATGGACCAAAACTCATAAAACGAAAAGATAAAAAATTAAAACGAAACTTCAAAGTAGCACTTTCAGGAAAATACACTACAAATGCAATGCTCTTTAGACTTTACTACCCTAAAGCTAGACCTATTTATATGGATTTTTTAGAGATTGAAGAGGCTGTTATAAGTGGTGAAGTAGATGCAGGAGTGCTTATTCATGAGTCTATTTTAGATTTTGATAGCTCGTTAGAGGTTGAAAAAGAGATATGGGATATTTGGGTAGAGTTTGTAGGTGAGGGGTTTCCTCTGCCTCTTGGTGGTATGGCTATTCGTCGTTCACTCCCTTTAAATCGTGCTATTGAGATTGAAAATATACTTATAGAAGGTGTTAAGGTTGCTAATGAGAAAAAAGAGGAGTTATGTAAAAGGCTTGAAGAGGAGAAACTAGTAAGAATCTCTGATGAGATGTTAACAAAATATCTTGATATGTATGCCTCTGATGAGTCAGTTGAGCTTAGTGAGGTGCAATTAAAAGCGTTAGATAAACTTTATGAACTAGGGTTCAAGAATGGAATTTTTTCTGAACCTATTAAGATAAAGGAGTATTTGATTCCTATAGAGTATGAGACTTTGAGGAGTAGTTAAATTATGAAAAAATATCTATATTTATTTTTTTTAATCTTCTTTATTGCTTGTGAAGAGAAGAGAAAACCAAACATTATTATAAGTTCAGATTTAGAGCTACCTATAAGTTGCATGAAACTCAATAGGTTAGGTGATAAAGAGTTAATAAATAGTTTAGATAAACTATATGATTTTAATGAGAGCTGTGCTTTAACTTTAACACTATCGTCTAAAAAAGATATTGTCTGTAATAGTACTAGTAATGTAATGAGCAAAAACATGGGTAAATTTCCAAAAAGTTTTTTAAAGCTAGAGCTCCGTAAAGGTATGAGAGTAGAGTATTCATACTATATTGACCTCTACTCTAATGTAGATGAAGATGATGTTAAAGAGGGCTTTGCTCAATTGAAAAGAGATTTATTGTGTAGAGTATCTCAATAACTTTTTTGATATAATTCATAGAAATGAATTTTGGAGAAAAATAATGACAATAACAAAACGTGTAACATTTATAGCAAAAGATGATGAGACAAGTATAGCAAAACTCAAAGAGTTGTTAACCGCAATGGTAAAACCAAGCAAGGCTGAAAAAGGGGTGATTTTTTATGAGATTTTTCAGTACAAAGATAATCCTAGAAAGTTTATGGCGTATGAGTCTTGGGAGAGCGAAGAGGCTTTAGATGGACATAAGGCGAGTGAACATTATGCAATTTATAAATCAAGTTATGAACCATACTGTGAGCATAAATATACCAATGAATTAGAGGTTTTAGGATAGATGGAAAATCTATGGAACGATAAAGAGGCAAGTGGCTATAAGAGTGACTTAGAACTGCGTGTCTACTCCTCAAATCTGCTTGGTCGAAGTGATGAGTTAGTACTTCATGGTGGAGGGAATACCTCTGTTAAGAGTGAGGTAGATGGTGAAGAGATACTCTATGTTAAAGGTTCTGGTTGGGATTTAGCAACTATTAAAGCTGAAGGGTTTGCACCTGTTAAACTCTCTTCTCTTTTAGATATGGCAGAGCTTGAAGAGTTGAGCGATACCGACATGGTAGCAGGACAAAAGAGAGCAATGATTGATAGCTCTGCACCTAACCCATCTGTTGAGGCAATTTTACATGCACTTATTCCCTTTAAGTTTGTTGACCATACTCATGCTGATGCTATTGTAACAATTACAAATTCAGTTCATGGTAGAGAGCATATTGAGAGGCTCTATCCTAACTTTTTGGTTGTTCCTTATATTATGCCAGGGTTTGTTTTGGCTCATGAGATATATAAGATGACACGAGAGTTTGATTGGGAGAGTTGTGAGGGTATTATTTTGCTTAATCATGGGATTTTTACATTTGATAATAGTGCTAAAAACTCTTATAGTAAAATGATAAAGGCTGTAAGTTTAGCTGAAAATTTTTTACATAAAAATGCTGATATTTCATTTGATAAAATCGAACCTACAGGTTTTGATATGCAGGAGTTTAAGCATAAAATAAAAGATATAAAAGAGCATAAAGTTGTTCTTAAGCTTAACCAAACACAACTAGCGCTTAACTATGCTTCTAACCCTTATTTAGAGGAGTTTGCTACTCGTGGTGTTTTAACACCAGAGCATATTCTTCGTACTAAACACCAACCACTTATTGTTGAGAACAATAACTTAGATGAGAGGCTAGAGGAGTTTGTAGAGGGCTACAGAGACTATTTTGAAACTTTTGCAAAACCTAATATGATTATGCTTAACCCTGCTCCTAACTATGCTGTAGTTCAGGGGTTTGGGGTTATCTCTATTGGAAAAGATGAGAAAGAGGCAAATATTATTAATGATATTGTTGAGCATACTATGTTGGCTGTTATGAGAGCCGATAAGCTTGGGGGGTATGAGTCAATTTCCTTAGAAGATAGTTTTGCTATGGAGTATTGGGAACTAGAACAGGCAAAATTACGGAAAAAATAAAATTTGGTTGTGGGGTGAGGGTAGACACATTGGTCTACCCCTACATTTTCATAAATTGACCCGTAGGGGCAGGCCAATGTGTCTGCCCATAATATCCAAATATGAAATAATATAAAATAGGAAAACAAAATGCAATACCTAATGGCAATAGACGCAGGAACAGGTTCAGTTCGTGCTGTAATTTTTGATGATGAGGGACACCAAATCTCTGTAGCAAGTCGTGAATGGACGCATTTAGAGGTTGAGGGTGTTCCTAACTCTATGGGCTTTGATACTAAGAAAAATTGGGAACTAGCAAAAGAGTGTATTAAAGAGGCTAAGGCTTTAGCAGGTTTAATGCCAGAGCATATTGTAGCCGTCTCTGCAACCTCTATGCGTGAGGGTATTGTACTTTATGACAAAGAGGGTAAAGAGCTTTGGGCAGTTGCCAATGTGGATGCTCGTGCTTCAGATGAAGTAAAGTACCTTAAAGAGCATTTTAAAGGAGTTGAAGAGGAGTTCTATGCTATCTCTGGGCAGACCTTTGCGTTGGGAGCTTTGCCTCGTCTGTTATGGCTTAAAAACCATGAGCCTGAACTCTATGAGAGGGTAGCCTATATCTCTATGATTAGCGATTGGGTTTTGGCTAAACTCTCTGGAGTTATTGCAACAGAGCCAAGCAATGGTGGAACTACAGGGATTTTCTCTCTAAAAGAGCGTCAATGGGTCAAGGAGATGGCTAGAGGTGTTTGGCTAAAAGATGACATCTTCCCTCCTGTTTATGAGACAGGTACAGTTATTGGCAATGTTATAGATGAGAGTTCTGGACTTCATAGCTCTACTAAAGTGGTTATGGGTGGAGGTGATGTTCAGTTAGGTAGTGCTGGTTTAGGAGTAACAGAGCTTGGGCAGGTTGCCATTTTGGGTGGTTCTTTTTGGCAACAGGTAGTCAATATTAAATCTCATACTAAACCACCTAAAGATATATCTATGCGTATTAATCCTCATGTAGTTGAGGGGCTTTCTCAAGCAGAGGGTATTACCTTTTTCTCTGGTTTGGTTATGCGTTGGTTTAGAGATGCCTTTTGTGACATGGAGAAATTAGAGGCTAAAAAAAGAGGAGTTGATGCCTACACTATTTTGGAGGAGAAGGCAAAAGATGTCCCTGTTGGCTCTTATGGGATTATGCCTATATTTTCCGATGTTATGAACTATGGTAAGTGGTATCATGCTAGTCCTAGTTTTATTAACCTATCTATTGACCCTGCTATCTGTAATAAGGCTTCGATGTTTAGAGCGTTGGAGGAGAACGCTTGTATGGTCTCTACAATCAATCTAAAAAAGATAGAGGAGTTTACTCATATTAATGTAAAAGAGATAGTCTTTGCAGGTGGAGCTAGTAAGGGTGAGTTGTGGTGTCAAATTTTAGCAGATGTTACAGGGTGCAGAGTAAAAATCCCAAAAGTAACAGAGGCTACAGCTCTTGGTACTGCTATGGCTGCTGGAGTTGGGGCAGGGGTTTACAACTCCATCTCTAGTGCTGCTAAAAGGTTAGTACGTTGGGATAGGGAATACACTCCAAATCCTAAGAACTATAGAGCCTATCAAGCTCTACAAAAAAAGTGGCAAGAGGTTTATAAAAATCAGTTGACATTAGTTGACAGAGGATTGACAAAAAGTATGTGGAAAGCACCAGGAGTTTAGATGAATAGTGTTATTTACAATGGTGACAAGGTAACACCAAGCAAAGTTGTCTGTGTTGGGCGAAACTATGTTGAACATATCGAAGAGTTGGGCAATGAGATACCTGAAAATATGGTTATTTTTAACAAACCAAACTCTGCTATAGCCAATGAGTTAAACTACTATGGAGAAGATTGTCGTTTTGAGGGTGAAATATCTTTTTTAATAGTAGGTGGCAAAATAGCAGGTGTAGGTTTTGGGCTTGATTTAACCCATGCTAAAACTCAAAACCAACTTAAAGCAAAAGGTCTACCTTGGGAGAGAGCAAAAGCCTTTAATGGTTCAGCTGTTTTTAGTGAGTTTATCTCTTTAAATGTATCATTAGACTCTTTAGAGATGAAACTCTATAGAAATGATAAGTTAGTACAGTTTGCAAACTATGAGTTGATGATGTATAAACCATTAACTATAGTAGAGGAGATAGGTTCATTTATGAGCTTTGAAGATGGAGATATTGTTATGTCTGGAACTCCTAAAGGTGTAGGTACATACCAAAAAGGTGACAAATTTGTAGGGCAGATACTATCTAATGGTAGGATTTTAGTTGAAGGGAGTTGGGCTGTTAAATAATCTGTATTTTAGTGGTTTAAAATAAGCTCCAGAAAGGAGCAATCTTAAAGACTAAATAAAGAGAATTTAGCAAATCCCAATTTTGATATGAGAAGTGACCTCTTGGTTTAAAGTTGTGTAGCATCTCTTTACCAATCTTCTTCATCTTCTGCATCTTCTCCAAACTCTTTTGCCATTTTAGCTTCCTCTTCTGCATCTAGCTGTTGTTGTGTTAGTACTAGCTCATGTAAAAACTCTCCAAAGAATGTTTTAGACTCTGTTTTAGCAAGGAAAAGATAGATACCTACAAGAAGACTAACAAAAGTAACTATAGCAATAGTTGCTTGAATGGGATTAAATCTTTGAATAGGCTCTTTTATTTTTATCTCACACTTTCCTCCTGGGCAGTGTTCGGGGTCTTTTTTGGTAATCCACTTATATATCATACACCCTACACAGATAGAAAAGGCACTCTCTAAAGTCATAAGAGTAAGACATAAAATACAGACCAATACTTTGTAGAAGGTAATATCCCAATGTAGTACAAACCATTGCATCATTGGTAGAGAGATAAGCCAACCAAGTGTCCAAGAGAAACGCTTTTGTAGTCCACCTACATACTCAGGTCTTTGGTTTCTAACCATAAATTTTCCTAATAGTAGAGAGGGAGAGTAGGTAGGGCTTATCATTCTAGCTGTAAAGTCAATAAACATAAATGCCAAATAGACTCGTGCAACAATAACATGGTTATAGCCAATCCCTACAAATATAACCATCATACCAAGAGTAGCTAAAATACCAGAAGCTGCTCTTGCTTCTCTCTCGTTAATAACAGTAACATTATATCCTGGAACTCTTTCGCCATAATCCCATAGAAAATTTTTTAAATTCAAACGGACTCCTTTTAATATATAACTCATTTATTATAACTAAAAAATTATATTTTAAAGAAAAAAGAATAAAAAAATATTATTAAGTAACTTTATTTGGTTAAAAAATTCTCAATAATTACTAATTATATATAAAGTTAAATAAAGGTTGATTGTTAATTTAGGAAAATAAAAAAGGAATTAATGTTGGGAATATATATATGGTGCGATAGCAATCGCACCATACGGATTTTTAAAAGTCTCCAGTTGCTGCACTATCCATCATAGTGTACATAGTTTTACGAACATGTTGAGCCATATCCATCATATCTTTAGGTAGAGGCTTTCCACCATATAACATAAGCTCCATAGCCATTGTCTCAAGCCATAAGTTACCCTCATCATCTTCAACAATCATAACTCTACATGGCATAAATGCACCATACTCTTTTGAGTAGTTTATAAACTTTTTAGCAATACCAGGACTACAGTAAGATAAGATTCTTATGTATCTATCATCTTTTTTACCTGTCTCTTTAATTCTACTATTTATGTTCATTTTAGAGTCACCAACAACTAAAAAGTTATTCTCCTCAGCAATACTATTCATAGTCTCAACAATATCTTCTGGAGATATTCCATCTTTAACTTTAACCTTTCTTGTCATAGCAGCAGCAGAGTTACCTGTATCTAAGACACCATTAAACATATCCATATAGTAACCCATAGCATCTGGATGAAGAGAGCCAACCTTTGACCCAACAGTTAAATAACCAACTATAGCACCAACAACCGTGATACCACCTATAATACTTAAAATCTTTTTAAGCATAAAAACTCCTTCTATAATTTTAATTTATAATATAGTATCTTATCTTTAAATATATTAAAATAAGATACTCTATTGATGTAAAATACCAATATGGTATCTTTCTACTCATCTAAAGCATCAAGTTCCTCAAGCACTTTTTGAAGATGTTTACCCATCTGATGGTCAAAAGCATCCCATTTTTGGAAATCTTTCATTTTCTCAACAACTTTTGGTTTAATTTCATAAGCTTCAATATCTTCGTCCAATGCCTCTTTAGCCCCCTCTTTTAGAAGTTTCATATATTTTATATATGGGTCAAGAGTCTCATGCATCTTTCCTGGAGCACCATGTCCTGGAACATATAGATTAAGCTCTGGAGCTTTTTCTACATCTTCAAGAAGTTTAATATTTCCTAAAATACTAGATGATGCATCAAAGCCACCTAAACGACTCTTCATTAAGTTGTCACCTAAAAATAGAGTCTTTGTATTAGCATGAATAATCATAATATCAGTATCAGTATGGGCTCTTTTGGGGTGGTGAATATAGAAAGTCTGCCCATCAATCTCTATCTTATCTCCATTCTTCATATATAATGTAGGGTATGCAAACTCTTTTGTACCTTTTAGATTGTGAGATAATCTATCTAATATTCCGTACCACTTCTCGGCCTCTCCAGCTTTTGATACCTCTACCATATGTTTTAGAGCATAGATTTTAACATTTGGGTACTTCTCAACTACTGCTTTGTTTGCAAACCAGTGGTCACCATGTTTATGTGTATCTAAAATAGCAATAATCGGCTTTTTACTAACCTTTTCAACCTCTGCTAAAATCTTCTTACCAACATTATAGTTTCCACCTGGGTCAATCATAATCAATCCATGTTCTGCCTCTATAATTGCGGGGTTGTTCATAAAACCTTCATTCTCTACATTTGGCTCCATTGGAGGTCCAGGTAAAATGTATAGATTGTCAGCAAATTTTTTAAACTCAAAATTTCCTAGTTTACCTAAAGTAAACGCATTTGCAGAGATGCTTAAAGCACCTACAACAGCTAGTGATAACAGTGTTTTTTTCATTGTTTCTCCTTAATTTTTGATAAGATAGACCCTATCTTTTCGTTTTATCTCTCCTGCTTTAATGACTTTGGCAAAGATACCTCTGTCATCTTTTAGCAGTTTTGGTAACTTACTATCAATTTTGGTTAAACTTTTACAGAGTGTACAGTGTTGACTTATCTCTAAGAGAGCTTCACCTATTTGAATTTGTGTTCCAGATTTTAGTCTATATGGATTGTAGTCAATTAAGATGTTTTCACCTAACTCTCCATATTTTAACTCTATATCTCTACTTTGAGCTAGTCTGTAGCTATCTATTGAGCTAAGTAGAACAGACCTATCAATATCTTTAGCATAGAATTTATCGTTAAGTACACCTTTTGTATCTAAGAGCATTCTATCTACACTCTTTTTTGAGACAAATAGCTCTAAAATTTCTCCAATGGAGTCTACACTATTCATCTTCTTCAAACTCCTCAAAAGTTTTATCTCTATAAGCACCTGTAGATATATATAAGAGAGTGTCTTTTATGACTTTTCTATTTCTATATCCAACTATATTATAGATTGCATTTTGATTTTTATCTATAAATATAGTTGTAGGAAAGAGGTCAATACCTACATCTTTTGTAAACGCTCTATTGCTCTGCTCTTTACCTTTATATAAGATAGTCTCGTCATCATCTCTATTTATATCTAAAAAGATAAATTTACTATCTAATATATTTGAGATATTTTTATCTTCAAGCTCAAAAATCATCTTTTCACAAAAACCACAGCCATCTTTATGAAAAAAGAGGATTATTGGCTTGTTGTTCTCTTTGCTAAATATCTCATCAAGATTTATATCTGCACCAATAGAGAGGCTAAATATAGATATAAGCAGAATAGATACTTTTTTTATAAACTTCATACTCATATCCATCATAATAGCTTTTCTACTCGTCGTCTAACATCTCAAGTTCGTCAAATGCATATCCTACATTTTGAGCATTTAAGATGTCATACATAGCCTTATCTTTAAACTCTGGAAGAGTAACTTTTTCAGTAATCTCTGTTGAATCAACATCATTATCTAATGCTTTAAGGATTCTCTCTTTTAGGAGTTTAAAGTATAATCTTGCCTCATCTACAGCATTTTTACCTGTTATTAATCCGTGACCTGGAACTAAGACTTTCCAATCAAGCTTGTCTATCATATCAATAGCCTTAATCTGTCCCATAACAGAGCCATCTCTATTTGATGTAATTCTTCCATTCATAACAAGGTCACCAGCAAATAGAACCTTCTCTTTTGGCATATATACAAAAATATCATCAATCGTGTGTGCCTTTACAGCCATAGGAATAATCTTAAACTCTTTACCACCAAATGAGATTGTAAATGGTTTTTTCGGTGTTTTATCGAGTTTAATAATGTGTGTTCCCTCAATTGCATTTTTAGGTAATACATTATACATTCTTGTCTTATCACCCTCTTTATAGTTGGTGTTAATTGTCTCTGGACCAATTAGAGTAGCATTAAACTCTTTTTTATAAAAATCATTTCCTAACCAGTGGTCATCGTGATTATGAGAGTTAACAACATACTTAACAGGAAGGTTGGCAATTTTTTTCATCGCTGAGTATGCCTGTTTTGCAAACTGATATGATGGACCTGTATCCATTACAAAATAACCATCATTAGTCTTTACATAACAGTTATTTGCCATATTCCCAGCATTCTCTTTAGTTGGTTTATCTAATGCACCAAAGAAACACCATACATTATCTGCTACTTTTTTAGGTTTTAACTTATAGTCAAATGGAGCATTACTACTGTTTTTATCTACAGATTTGCTACTACCTAAAGAGGCTTTTATAATATCTCCCACACTCTTATCTTCTCCAATAGAGCTAACTTTTGTATCTATTTTTACACTCTCTTTTGAAGCTTTTGTGGAGGTGTTCTTAGCAACAGCTTCAACTTTCTTTAGTGTAGAGTTTAAGATTTGAGGAACACTCTTCTCCTCATTTGCAGATACTACAGTTAACAAAGAAGCTGTTACTATAGATATTAGAACCGTTTTTTTCATCTATTTTCTCCTGTTTTTATTTGATTGAAATTTATAACCTACTCTTATTGTGTTTCCAAACACAATAAGACTAAGCAATATCCCCCCATAGAGGGGGTATTGAAATTACTTAATTTTTACTTTTTTGGTTTTTGTGTTACCTTTAAGGTCAGTCCAAGTAACTTCTAATTCACCACCTTTAGCACCCTTAAATTTAAATTTATATAGAGGGTTTTTAGACATAAATCCACTTCCATTCATCTCATAAACTACTTTATCACCAACTTTAGCAATAACAGTTGTAATAAAGTTAGCCTCTTTAGATTTTTTCTTAGCCTCTTCTGGTCCAATGTTTTGGTGTTTTGCTAATACTTTAACTTTTACAATTCCATCTTTTTCTTTTGCTTTAACTTTCATCTTTTTCCTTTCAATTTAATGCTTGATTTTAATTACTTTTTATCTACAAATATCTGCGAAGGTGAACTAAATCAACCTCCACAACCACCTTTAGATACTTCAATTGGTAATACTTTAGAGTAGAATTTACCATCTTTACCCTCTACAATAGCAGTAATCTTACCAGATTTTTTCATCTTCATAGTTACAGAGAAATCAATAATCCCACCCTCTGGAATAGTCCAAACAGCAACTAATGAACGAGGATTAGTATCTTGAAGTAGTGCTACAGACTTAGCATCAATATCAGATTTTACAACTACAGGAATCTTTCCACCATTTTCAGCAAGTTTTGGTGCTTTAATCTTTACACCCTTCTCTTCTGGTTTAATGTCCCCGTAAAGTGCTTTAATAGCATCTGCTGGAGTTGCTCCTTGCCATGCATCTGGCTTCTCTTTTCTAAAGTCGATTGCATTAAGCTTTGTCATTGGTACTACAGCTAATGCAGCTAAACCTAAACCTAAAAATTTTCTTCTATCCATCTAATTTCCTTTCAGTGTGATGTGAATGTGTGAAATCTCAATATGTGTTAAGCTGATAATTAAGAGTCTTGGTTTCGATTTCAAAAACCACTCTATCAAAACTTAACACGGTTTATATTAAGTTTCTTTATAAAAAGAGACTTAATAAACTTGAGTTCACAAACAGTATATTTTAAAATTGTGAACTAATTGTGAAACCTAAAGTCTATTTGCTTTTGGAGTACATATATTCGATAATCTGTTTCAATTTCTCATCGCTATATGAACTACCACCTCTTGGAGGCATAGCACCAGTCCCTTTAATAGCAGTTGCTAGAACTTTGTCAATACCTTTTTTCATAACTTTAGCCCAAGCCTCTTTATTTCCAACATCAGGAGCTCCCATTTTGTCGTTTCCATGACATACAGCACAACTCTTTTCGTACTCCTCTTGACCAGGTTTTACAGAGTTGTCTTTTTTCTTAGGTAAATCTTTAACTTCTGCAAATGGAGGAGTAACATCGGTTCTTGGGTCTTTTACAACGACTAGTTTTGCACCATCGTCTTTGCAATCTTTCATACATCTAACGCCAACTGCACCTATGTTTTTACCATCAGAGAGAAATGCTTTTACATTTTTAACACCATTAGGTCCATCTATATTAGGAATAAACCCTTTCTCATTTGGCATTTTGATTTTTAAGAAGTTTTCATTGCTTAAGACTGTATCATCATCCATATCTTTGCCATCTAGTTGTATCTCATTGGTAGCAAGAAGATAGGCTGTAATTGCATAGGTCTCATCCCAAGTTAAACTCTTAGGGTGAGCATAAGGCATTGCATCATGAATATACCAAAGAAGTGTACTAGCTTTTGGCCAGTATGTCCCAATAGTTCTCTTTGGAGCATCTGTTTTACCTGGAGTTCTTTGATTTGTTAGAGAGGCTATATCTCCACCTGTAAGAGTTGGATAACCAAGTCCACCTGCACCAAAGTCACCATGACATACAGCACACTGCTCCTCAAATAGCTCATCACCCTCTCCAACAGTTCCTTTACCCTTAGGTAGTCCTGTTCCATCTGGCATAATGTCAGTATTCCAAGCTTTAAGCTCATTTGGTGTTGCTTTTCTACCAAAACTAATAGGAGGTACTTTTTGGTCATTGTATCTATATGCAGTATATACACCATCTTTTCTTGGATATGTCATACCACCATCAACAGCATCTTTTTTACCATCAAAAGCAAAAGCTGAAATTGAAGTTAACACTAAAGTTGCTACACCTACAGAAATAGTCTTATGAACGCATTTGAGCATTATGCACCTCCCCATTTGCTTTTACATACCAAGTGTTGATTGAGTTTCTATGGTAGACACCCTCTACACCCATTATTTTTTTCTCTTGATTTACTGTTGGTTGAGTATCACCAGAGTCATCAGTAGCTCTACTCTCTAACATTAGCTCTTTACCTTCATATTTATATATATAGCTAAATCTTGTCCAGGCTTTTGGAAGAACTAGCCCTTTAAGTTTAGCCTCAACCCAGTTTTTACCACCATCAAATGAGATATCAACATGAGTAATAGTACCTTTTCCACTCCATGCAAGACCCTCAATCTCAACTATATCGCCTTTTTTAAGGTCAGTCCATGGCTTTTCAGGACAAGGAGATGTAATAATAGAGTTAACTTCAAGAGGATAGAAGTGCTGAATAGCTTTACCTGTTGGTAGAAGAGTTGTATATTTAGATGTCTCCTCTTTACAGTACCAAGGCTTATCGCCAAACTCTAATCGCTTAAGCCACTTAACACATAAGTTTGCTTCCCAACCTGGAAGAAGAAGTCTAACTGGATAACCTTGCTCTTCTCGTAATGCTTCACCATTCATAGCATATACAATCATAGCATCGTCCATAACCTTCTCTACAGGAACAGTTCTACTCATAGATGAACCATCTCCACCTTCTGCTAACATCCATAGAGCTTTAGGGTCAACTCCTACATCTTCAAGAATAGTTTTGAGTCTAACACCTGTCCACTCTGTACAGCTCATCATACCCTTTACAAATTGAAGTGAGTCAAATTGAGGTGTTTTCCACTCAGCTGCACCATTAGAAGGACACTCTAAAAAGTGAATTACACTCTCACTTGGGTATCTTTTAATCTCATCCATAGTCAATACTATAGGCTTTTTGACCATACCATGTATCATAAGTCTATGTTTATTGTAATCGATTCTTGCTACTCCATTATGAGTTCTTGTAAAGAAGAGACCATTTGGAGTGATGATACCTTTTAAATCCTGTAGTGGTGTTAAAGATACAGCAGCATGCATATCTCCAGCACTAGATAGTAGAGGTGTTGTTCTTCTTACAACATTATGCTCATAAGGTGATGGCACACCATAAGGATTTTTATTTAGCTCATACCCTAATGATGTTGCCCATGGTTGCTCTTCCATAATAAACTCATCATCTTTTCCCTCTGCCAAGAGTTTTACAGGTGAAAGTAGACTACTAGCAGCAACAGCACTAGCTGAGTATACAGCTGCTTTTCTAAAAAAATCTCTTCTACTAGATTTATTTGATACTAAACTAGAATCATTTGTAGAAGGTTTATCAATTTTTTTCATTTGTCCTCCTTTTTAAATTTGGTATTTTACGAATACCGTCGGAACAAATGGATTGTATTGTAATAATATTTAAAATGTCAAGAGAAATATACTATATAATTAAATATAAATAAAAATAATATATATAATATAGTAATATATCTATAAGATGAACTTTATATTATTATAAGTTTATCTACAAATATGGCTTTAAAAGCCCATAAAATAACCTTTTATTAAAAGAAAATTAGTCAGTGTATAAATTATTTTTATTTATTTAATGAATTATTTTGATAGATGATATGTGTATAAAAGGAACATATTGTAGAGTATATTTTGGTGTTACATAATAAATAGTAATCTTTACTATTTATTATTTTTATTATTTATCTTTTTCTTTTCGTCTATTTTTAATATTTTCATACTTTTCATGTTCATCAATTTTTCTTAGACGTTGACGCTCTGTAAGTCGAAGTTTGTCTTTAAGTGCTTTCATTGCAGGTTTTCTATTTGGTGCAATTTTTTTACATTTAAAGGAGACATCTGGAATATCACCATAGAAGATAATACGAATGCACTCATTTTTCCCATCATATACAACATTTTGCATTTGAGAGTAGTAGTACTCATTACACTCACCAGCTTTCCCTTTAGATTCAGCACATTTCTTTTTTTCAGGTTCTAGTTTAGGATTAAGAAGATTAAAGGTTTCTGCTCCTTTACAGATACTAAAATACTCTTGCGATAAGACTAAAAACTCTAATTTTCTTGTTGCAAAAATAGGTTGTTTAGGAGGACGAGTCTCTAGGGGTGGAAATTGGATCTTTTTTACATCGGTAGGAAAGCTAAAAATCTGTGGTTGAGTATTAAATTCATCATCTTCATTTGCAAAGACTTGAATATTGTCTCCATCAAAGCTAATCTCTTTTTCAATTGCTGCTTGGACATTTGATTCAAACTCTTTTAGTCTTGCAGTCGCTTTTGGAACAAACTCTATATAACTTTTTCTTGCAAACATAATAAAAGCTATAGCAATAATAGTTAATATAGCACTAAATATAAGACTATATAGATTGTCAAGAGCTAGGCCTAAAGCTATAAAAAAGATTAAAAAAAGCATAATCCAAGAGGTACGCATATAGTCTGACCAAAAATAATCAGTCCAATTTCGTTTAAGTATCTGTAGGTGAACTTTTCTACAAGCAAGTTTATTGCTCATATTTGTTTTTCTTGCATCATATTTAGGACTTAATAAATGATTCACATAAAGAAGCCCTCCTATAAATGTTATAACAACTAAACCTAAAAGTATCAGAAGTACAATTGATAGACTAAGATTAAAATTATCCATGACGATTCCCAATTTTTTTGTTAACAGTATACCAAAAAAAGAATTAGCTCTATAAAAGATTGCTCTTTATCAAGATATTTTGTTACAATGCTCAAAAAAATTATCTATTGGTGTACTAAATATATGAAAAATTTAATTATTGTGGAATCACCTGCAAAAGCGAGAACTATCTCTACTTTTTTGGGAAAAAATTATAAAGTGGTTGCCTCTAAAGGGCATATTAGAGATTTACCTAAAAGCTCATTTGGAATTACTGTTGATGAAGAGGGAAAGTTTGTACCTAAATACTCTATTCCAAGAGAGGTAAACCCTACTGTTAAAGAGTTAAAGAAGTTAGCTAAAGAGGCAGAGACTATCTATATTGCGACAGATGAAGACCGTGAGGGAGAAGCGATTGGTTACCATATTGCTATGGCGATTAAAAAAGACCCAGAGTCTTTGCCGCGTATTGTTTTTCATGAGATTACAAAAACAGCCATACAAAATGCTTTAGAGAACCCAAGAAAAATAGATATGGACTCTGTCAATGCTCAACAAGCACGACGACTTCTTGACCGTATGGTAGGGTATAAACTCTCTCCTCTTTTAGCGAGTAAAATCCAAAAAGGGCTTAGTGCAGGGCGTGTTCAAAGCTCTTCACTTAAAATAGTAGTTGACCGTGAACGTGAAATTAAAGCCTTTAAGCCAGAAGAGTATTGGACAATAGATGGACTATTTGAAAAGAGTATTGATTCTAGTATTTATGCTTTTGACGGTAGCAAACTAGATAAAATGTCCATTAAGAATGAAGAGATGGCGAACAGTATTGTTCAGTCTGCTATTAAAGAGAATTTTGTAGTAGAGTCTTTAGAGAAAAAGGAGAGAAAGAGTAAAACTCCACCACCTTTTATGACCTCTACTCTTCAACAATCAGCCTCAACGCAGTTAGGGTTTTCACCTAAAAAGACGATGATGGTTGCTCAAAAACTTTATGAGGGTGTCAAAACAAACAAGGGTAATATGGGTGTCATTACCTATATGAGAACTGATAGTATGAACTTAGCAAAAGAGGCAGTGGAGTCTGTTAGAGAGTATATCTCTTCAAACTTTGGAGCTGACTATCTGCCTAAAAAAGCAAAAAACTATGTTACTTCATCAAAAGGGGCTCAAGAGGCTCATGAAGCTATTCGTCCTACTATGGTAGAGTTTACTCCATTGATTGCTAAAGATTATTTAGGAGCTGATGAGTTTAAACTCTACCGTCTAATCTATAACCGTTTTTTAGCATGTCAGATGACTGAAGCTAGACTAGAGTCTCAAACTCTTCTTTTTAGAGGAGAGAGGTCAACTTTTAAAGCGAGTGGTAGAAAACTACTTTTTGATGGTTTTTATCGAGTAACAGGTTATAATGAAAAAGATAAGCTTCTCCCAGAGCTAAAAAAGGGTCAAAAGGTTACTTTAGATGATATTAAACCTCAACAGCACTTTACAGAGCCACCAGCAAGGTATAATGAAGCGAGTCTTATTAAAAAATTAGAATCTCTTGGAATTGGACGACCAAGTACATATGCTCCAACCATTACTATTTTACAACAGCGTAAATATATAGAGATAAAAAAGAAGAGAATCCACCCTACAGAAGTAGCATTTACAGTGGTTGAGATGTTAGAGGAGCATTTCTCTGAAATTGTAGATTCATCATTTACTTCCAATATGGAGGCAGACCTTGATAAGGTAGGAGATGGTAACTTAGATTGGCAAAAGGTTCTTTCTGATTTCTATGACCCATTTATGAAAAAAATTACTGAGGGTAAAGAGAAAATCAAGAGTAAAAAGATGGCAATTCCAACAGGAGAGATGTGTCCTAAGTGTGGGCATGAGTTATTAAGACGAAAGGGTCGTTATGGTGAGTTTATTGCTTGTGGAAACTTCCCTAAATGTAAATATACAACTGACCTAGAGGGAAATGCCCCACCAGAACCCCAAAAAACAGACAAAGTATGTGACAAGTGTGGGGAGATGATGGTAATTAAAGATAGCCGTCGTGGTAAGTTCTATGCATGTTCTGCCTACCCAAAATGTAAAAATGCACAACCTTTAATAGCACCAAGAGAGCTAGATGTGCCTTGTCCTAAGTGTGGTTCAAAAATTCTTGAAAAAGAGGGGAAACGTGGTAAGTTCTATGGTTGTTCAAACTATCCTAAGTGTCGCTTTATCTCCAATGGTGAACCACAAAAGCAAAAGTGTCCAGAGTGTGGTAGCATGATAGTTCATAAAGTTCTTAAGGCAGGTGAGTTTTATGAGTGTATTGACAAAAAGTGTAAATACAAAGAGCCAGTTCCAGTCGATAAACTCAAAGGTTCATTTAACAATAAAAAAGCAGAGGTATAGGAGTAGATAGTGAAGATTGGTATTCTCTCAGATAGTCATAGAAAAACAGAGCTTCATAAAGAGGCTATTGAATATCTTTTGTCACAAGGGGTAGAGTATCTACTTCATGCAGGAGATATAATGCTAGAGGAGCATCTACAAATGCTTGAAGAGACCAATCTTCCTTATGTTTGTGTCTATGGAAACAACGATACAGCATTAATTCCTCTACATGGAAAGTACAATATCTTTAAAGAGCCTTACTACTTTAAAATAGAGAGTTTAAAAGTTAAGATGATGCATCTACCATATTTTATGTCTGCTGATGCAGATATGATAGTTTTTGGACATACACATATTTTTGAAGCCTCTTTAAAGGGTGAGACTCTCTTTATTAACTCTGGAGAAGTTTGTGCTAGAGAGAAGCCTTTAACTGAATGTGCTGTTATTAATGTTAAAGATGGAGAGTTTAAAGTAGAACATCACTTTAGAGAGCTTAGTCAAAAGAGTTGGACTAAGCGAGAGATTTAACTATTTTATTGTATTGAGTGCATATTTTGTTTTATGTCTCTTATGCTCTTTTTCGTATGAGCTTACTAGCGATTTTATAATTGAGTTTCGTTTGTATCTTGAGTAAGATTGAGCATAAAGTTCGTTAACTGAAATCAATGTTTTTGAGAGTTTATTAAGTGAGTCAAATGCCTCCTTCTTATACATCTCACTATTGATAGCAGAGTCTAAAATATGACTGTTTTGTTTCCATAGAATTTTAAGCTCTTCAATCTTATTTTTAATAACGGTTACTTTTGTGCCTTTAGATAGAGTGTTAAGTGTAGATGTAAATTGACTCTTTAGATGAGTAAGTTGTTTTTGGCTATCATCTTTATATTCAGCAATTGTAGAGTGAATATTGTCTAAAATGGCTTGTTGCTTTTTTGCCGCTTTCATCTCCTTTAATAGAGGGTATGTATCTACAAGGGCATAGTCATTTGCAAAAGCTGTAATAGTTGAGGTTAGTAGTAGTGCTATTGTTACAAATAGTTTAAATTTTTTCATGGTTTAGTTCCTTATCCTTCTTTTTTGGTGGGGGAAATTATAATTTTTGAATTGGTAGTAATAATGAAAATAGTTGTATATTTATTGAAAATATGATAAATTCTAATGTAATTCACAAAATAATCACTTTATTTAGTGAAAATATTAAAAAACAGGGGAGATAATATTGAAGAGACAGATTAGTTTACTATATATAGAGGATGATTTAGATATTAGAGAGATATATTTAGACTCCATAAAAGAGGAGGTAGAGTTGTTATACTTTGCTTCAGACGGAGAGGAGGGGTATGAGGCTTATTTAAAACATAAGCCAGACATTATACTGTTAGATATAAATATGCCAAAGTTAGATGGTCTCTCTTTGGCTAAAAAAATTAGAGAGAGTGACTCTAATGTTAAAATTATTATCACTACAGCTTACAGTGAACAGGAGAAGCTTCTTCAAGCCATAGAGCTATACCTAATAAAATATATTTTAAAACCAATTGACCCTACTATTCTTAAAGAGGCACTTCAAAAGGCTAAAAGTGAGATTATGCTTAAAGAAGAAGAGCAGAGAGCTATCTATAGGTTAGATGAAGAGACAATATGGGATTTTGACGCAGAGAAACTTTATAAAAATGGTGTTGAGATTAAACTTACAAAAAATGAGAGACGTTTGTTAAAATTTCTCTCAACAGATAAAGATAAAGTATTTAGCTTTTTTGACATATTTAATCACATCTCCTATGATGATTTTGATAAAGAGTATAATTCCAATCAAGTACGTGCATTGGTTAAGTTGTTACGTAAAAAAGTTCCTAAAGATTCTATTGTTAATATCTATGGAGAGGGGTATCGTTTTAACCCTATGCAGAGAGACGCATCAACAGTATCTTAAGAGAAGCTTGTATAGTTGATTAACATCTATTGGTTTGTTTAGGTGGTCATTCATTCCTACTTTTATACTCATAGCTATATCCTCTTTCATAGCAGAGGCTGTAATGGCTATAATTGGTATCTCTTTATCTACTTTTCTAATCTCTTTAGCTGCACTATAGCCATCTAACACTGGCATCTGTATATCCATTAAAATTAGATTATAGTTATTGTTTTTGTAGAGTTCAATAGCCTCTTCTCCATCTTGGGCTATGTCAATCTCTATTTTAGAGTTCTCTAGCAGACCTAAAATAATCTCTTGGTTAATAAAATTATCTTCAGCTACTAAAATACGTTTACCAACTAGGGCATTAATATCTCTCTCTAAAGGATTCTCCTCTTCAATAATAACCATAGATGTCTCTTTTGGAAGATTGTCTGCAAGTTCTATAAGCTCAATCTCAAAGATAAAGCTGCTACCTTCTCCCAAAACACTCTCTACCCAAATTTTACCATTCATCATATCTACAAGCTGTTTAGAGATTGTGAGTCCTAAGCCTGTACCTCCATGCGTTCGAGTAGTTGTTCCATCAGCTTGAGTAAATGCTTGAAATATTCTCTTTTGCTCCTCTTGACTTAACCCTCTGCCTGTATCTGTAACTTTAAATTGAAAACGATTCTCTGCTACTTTACTAATATGAAGAGATATAGTCCCACTATCTGTAAACTTGACAGCATTACTCAATAGATTGTTTAGTATTTGTGAAAGGCGTAAACTATCTCCATAATAGAGTGTAGAGATATTTTTATCATAATATAATTCAAATGTTAAATTTTTCTCTTCCATTTTAAACTGTAGTAGATTTATAGAACTATCTATTACTTTATGGAGTTTAAACTCAATCTTCTCTAATTCAAGTTTTCCTGCCTCTATTTTCGATAAATCTAAAATATTATTGATAATACCAAGAAGTCTCTTTGCAGAGTTATCAATCTTTTGAATAAAATCTTGTTGTGTCTCATTAAGATTGGTTTGAAGTGCAAGATAGGACATTCCTATAATTCCATTCATTGGAGTTCTTATCTCGTGGCTCATATTGGCTAAAAATTCAGATTTTAATCTTGCCGCTTCTTCTGCTTTCTCTTTAAGCTCCTTTAGTCTGTTAAAGTCTTTCTCTACTTTTTTTTGAAGTTTATTAAAACCTACAACCAACTCTCCAATCTCATCTTGATGTTCAACAATCATCTCTATTGAAAAATCAGGAGTAGTATGACTAAGATTATTAAGCATATATAGTACTTTATTGAAACGTCTTTGGATATGCCTATATAGATCATAAGTCATAGTAACAACACTTATAAAAATAACTATAGATATTATAAGTGCAAAAATAAAGTAGTTGTCATTGTTTTTTGAAATTTTTTTTATATTTTTTGATAGTCTCTCTACAGCAAGTTCAATTTGCTTATTTGAAAAATTTTTGAGCTCTTCAGATAGTCTATTTTGCTCATCTCTTTTCTTTTGAAAATATAGAATATCTTCTGGTTCATCTTCATCTTTAATATATTTTTCTGTTGTGCTATATGCTGTTTCAAAAAAAATTTTGAATTTCTCTTTAAACTTTTCTAGTTTTTCTATATTTTTTTTCTTTTCAAGTCTCTCTAATTTGTCTAAATTTTCTAAAAAATCTTTTTTTTGCTTAAGTGTATCATGTAGATAGTCAAGTTCATTTGCATCAGCAGCATCTTTTAAAGAGTCTTGTAACTCTTTAAATAGTTGATAGTTTCTATCGTATAGAGATTTAATCTCTAAATTATAGGTTATAATATGGTTGACTGAATTAATACTGTTTTTTACAAAGAGATAATTTGCTATGATATAGCAAATTAAAAATATTAAGGTAATAAGAGATATTCTCTTTAACCTATTTAAAATTGTAGTTTTTGACATTAGTTAACTTTAAAATTTTTTAATTTAATTTTAATAGTTATTTTTAGTTTATTATTTATTTTTTTTTTGGAATAAACTCTAAAGAGTCTATTTGATACTTAATGAAACACTATTTGATGGTTAAAAGTATACGACCTGTTTTTGGGTTACTGTCATAAGCAATAATATGAGAACCCTCTTTTATAGCTTTTTTTATAGCCTCTTTTGAGAGCTTTTTAGGGGGTTGAGTTGAACCTTTATATATCTGTTTTGTCCAATAGGCATGTAGTTGACTAGGTGTTTTATTGACAATTTTTTTATAAAACTCTTTAAATAATTTTTTATTTTTACTATCAATAGGAATTAATTTAATTCCATTTATGGTATCTGTTTTTTTCAAATATAGATTGGCCAAATCTTTGTTTGAAACCTTAGTTAGTTTATTGTTATGCGATATAAATATAGATATTTCACTAAATGAATAGCTAGTAAATATAAAAGCTACTAATAAATATTTCATTTTAATCCCTTATTTAAATTTGTAGGGATAGATTATAAATTTTATATTATTAATATAATCTTAATATAAAATATTAAATATAAAAAATTACTATATTTTAATGATTTCCTTAATTACTTTCAATAAATCTTGTTGAAAACGATTAATAGCTATTGAATTAAAAGATATTTCTAACTCTATTAACTGTTCAGAGAGAGAGGTCATGCCTAGAGTAGCAGTAATCCCTTTTAGTGAATGAATAGTTCTTTTTCTATCTTCAACTTCATTTAGATTTATATGTTGATATCTTTTAACAAAGTTATTAAGAACTTTAAAATATAAGGAACGGTTATTATTGCAGTGTTTAAGCCCTAAAGCAGTATCAATATAGGGAGTATTTGGAAGTCTTATATCTATCTCTTGTTGTCTATGTTGTGTTGTCATTTTTTTCCTTTTTTTCGAAGTATAGGGCTTAAATAGGTACTAAAAGTGAAAATGTGAATAAAAATGTAATTTCTAACACTATTTTAGTAAAGATGTTTTAAATCATTATTTTGTTATCCTAACGTTTATGTCTAGGAGCAATAAAAAATGAGTAAAAAACAAAGTTTTATAATTATACTATTAGCTATTATAGTTTTAGGAACAATATTCTTTTTAAATAAAAATAATATTGTATCCAATGTTGTAGAAAAAGAGCATAAAGAGATTAATGCAACTTATATTTTTGAAACAATAGATGGAACAGAGTTAGAGATAGATGTTGAAGAGAATGCCTTTCATGTTAAAGGCTTAGAAGACAAAATACTCTTTTTAAAGATTTTTGGTTGGGATTGTGAATATTGTCAAAAAGAGATACCACAGTTGATTAAGTTAAAAAAAGAGCTTAGCAACTCTTTTGAGGTTATTGCAATTGAAGCACAAGAGCATACTATAGAGGAGTCGAAAGAGGCTATTAAAAAGTATGGAATTAACTATTATGTAATCTCTGGTGATACACATAAAGATTTTTATCACTATTTGCAAGAGAAGTATGGTTGGACAGGGATAATTCCTTTAACTATTGTTATTGCCAAGGGTGGTAAAGTGTTGGCTTTTGAGATGGGTGAAAAATCTTACTCTCTCTCTGAACTAATGAAAGCTGCTCTTTTAAGGAATTAAATTATGATTAAAATAGTAATTATCATGGTATATGCAACTTATATATTAATAGCTGATGTTGGTTGTAATGTTTTAGTAGATAAAAAAAATCGAACCTGTCAAGAGAGTAATTTTCTAGGTGAAAAGTTTAATAGTAAGAGTATTAATATAACAGAAAAGATAGTCTCTGTCGATACTCAACACCTAGAGCATAATGTTACCATAGAGCGTACGTCTACTCCTTCTGCTCCATCTTGTCCACCATTTTGTATTCAACCAATTAAGATAGATAAAGTTAAGACCGTAGGGGAGCTAGAGGTATTAGATTTTATTGAAAAGGTAAAGATAGAAAAAGATGGTCTACTAATTGATGTACGTAAAAACTCTAAATATAATGATGAGACTATTCCTAGTGCAATTAATCTTCCTTATGAGATGTTAACTAAAAAGAGTCCATATCAAAAGGAGGTTTTAAAGATTTTAGGGGGAAAAAAGATAAAAAAGGGTTGTTTTTTTAAAAGACCACAAAAGCTTTTAATTTTTGGAGAGAGTTCCTTCTCTCCTGAAGCCTCTAAAGCAGTTAAACAGTTACTTAAACTAGGATACCCTTCAAGTAAAATATTTTACTATCGAGGAGGTATAGCGAGTTGGAGAGCATCAGGATTAACGCTTATCTAATTGATATTTTTTAGCCTCTGAAGCCTCAAATGGTTGTGTAACTTTAACCACCTCTATAGATTTAACAAAAGGAAGTTCTTTTAATAACTCGTCTGTAGTTGCTGTTGGAATGTAAACCACTCCATCATTAGCAATCTCTTCTCTTTTATCTATAACTAAATCGTTAGCTTCATAAACCTTTGGTTTTCCTACAACACCAAGAGTTTTAACAAATCCAATAGGCTCAGTTGATGATGGAGAAGAGGGCTTTTTATCTTTTAAAACTACTACTTTATCTCTTTTTTTTGTAAACTTTTCCTTTATAAGTTTTTTGCTTATTTTAACTTTTGAGATTTTTTCTATTTTAGTCTTTTTAGTTATCTTTTTTTTTACTATACTATCTTGAATAGATGTTATTACATTTCTTGTTTTTTGAGAAGATAGATTATGTTGTCTATATATTGATTTTTTAAGTATCTTTAAAATCTCTTTTGCCTCTTCCTCTTTAGAAGGTTTATTAAATTTTTTATTTTGAGTAATAGCTTTTTTCAAATTTGATAAAATAGTAATAGTCTCATCAACACTATTTTTCTCTTTATTGTCAATAACAATAGGAGGAACTTTAATAACTTCAGCATTTATAAGAGTATGGCTTATAAGAAGCAGTATAAAGATTGATAATCTCTTTTTAAAATTTCTCAAAAATATCCTTCTACAATAAATATAAGATAGAATGTAATTATACACGATAATTTTTATATAAATCATCTTTCAGCAAACTCTTCTTTGAAATTTGGAATAATGCGTATATGAAAAAAGAGATATTTTTATGTGCTATCAATAACATATTGAGTGGTACTTGCTTAGAAGATTGTAAGTTTTGTACCCAGAGTGTGCATTATCATGCAGATATTGAACGCTATAACTATAAGTCTATAGAGACTATTGTAGAGGAAGCTAAACAAGCTAAAGCTAATGGTGCATTAGGTTATTGTCTAGTTACAGCAGGAAAAGGATTAGATGATAAAAAAACAGATTTTGTAGCACAAACAGCTAAAGCTATTAAAAATCAAGTTAATAATTTAAATCTTATTGCCTGTAATGGAACAGCT
Organism: Campylobacteraceae bacterium; assembly: GCA_027038275.1. Taxonomy (GTDB): domain Bacteria; phylum Campylobacterota; class Campylobacteria; order Campylobacterales; family Sulfurovaceae; genus UBA1140. The sequence goes on from JALVXC010000104.1 coordinate 27,227, forward strand.
TCTAAAGAGCAACTTCATTATCTAAAAAAGCATGGGATTGACAGCTATAACCATAATTTAGAGACCTCTGAACGCTACTATAAAACCATCTGTACTACACATACATGGAGTGAGCGTTATGAGACTTGCCAAAATATAAAAGAGGCAGGACTACAACTTTGTACAGGAGGAATCTTTGGTATGGGTGAGGGGCAAGAAGACAGAGATGAACTTTTAAAAGCAATAGCCTCTCTTGAACCTGACTCTACCCCTCTTAATTTTTATCATCCAAACAGAGCTTTGCCTATTAAAACTAGAAATATATCAAGAGATGAAGCTGTTGTTATCATTAAAAAAGCACGACAACTATTAGGAGAAGATAAACTACTTATGGTTGCAGGAGGAAGAGAACTTCTTTTTGATGGCTTTGAAGAGCTTATGTTTAATTCAGGTGCTAACTCTATTGTTATTGGAAATTATCTTACTACTTCAGGTGATGAACCACAAAAAGATAGAGCTATGTTAGAGAGGTTAGGGTATGGAGTAGCAACAGCCTGTCATGTATAGTAGTGATAGTATATCTACAATTCTTGCTGTTTCTCTGGTTTTAGTTCTCTCTCCACATCTCTCTAGGTTGTTGCGACTACCTACTGCACCCATTGAGATTATTTTAGGTTCTATTTTAGCTATTTTTGGAATTATATCAGTTGAGAATGATAACTTTTCTCTTCTTTCAGATGTAGGTTTTTTATATCTGATGTTCTTAGCAGGACTAGAGGTTAATCTAAAATCTATCTTTAAGATGCCTAGAGTCTATATTATTAAATCTCTCTACTTTCTATTGGTTATGTGGAGTTTAGCGTTTATTTTAGGTATTGCTTTTAATTTGGAAACATTTTTAATATTGGTTTTACCTTTAATCTCTATTGGTATTTTAGCTACTTTATCGAAAGAGTATGGAAAAGAGCTTCGTTGGATTAAAATGGCATTTCTTGTTGGAACATTAGGAGAGGTTTTAAGTATTGTTGCTTTAACCATTTTTGAAGCATATTCTACTGTATCTTCTACAGAGGAGTTTGTTGCAAAAATAGCTCTTTTAGTTATTTTTTTGAGTGCTATAGTTATTTTGTATCTTCTTTTTAAACGAATATTTTGGTGGTATCCTGAACTTAAAACTGTTTTAATGCCAAGTAACAAAATAACAGATGGACGCTATCAAGATTTACGTTTAGCAATAGGGCTTTTTTTTATTATGATTGCTATTATGATGCAACTCCATTTAGAGGTTGCATTTGGTGCATTTATTGCAGGTATGTTTATCTCAACCTTTTTTCACCATAAAAAAGAGTTAGAGGAGAGAATGAGTAGTTTTGGGTTTGGTTTTTTAGTTCCTGTTTTCTTTATTCATGTGGGAGCTTCATTTGATTTAAGAAATATTTTTATATCTGATATTTTAATAACTACACTTCTCATTCTATTTTTAATGTTTTCTATTCGTCTTATAGCAGCGTTTACCCTATCTTTTATTAAGGAAAAGAGTCAAATTGTTTTAATTGCCTTTTCACTCTATATGCCTCTTACTCTTATGATTGCAGTAGCAACTATTGCAAAGTTACATAGTGGTATTAATGAGTTTGATTATTATGCTGTTATTTTAGCCTCTATTTTAGAGGTGATTATTTCTATGTTAGTAATTAAGATATTAATGAGAGAGAAAAAAACTACTTAGCATCTGTCCATTCAAGATACTTTTTATGTAGTTTAGCATTTTGTTGTTTTAGTGTTTCAATTTGAGATTTAAGAATAACCTCTTTTTTTTGTAGTTTTTGAAGAACTTGTAAAGAGTGGTCTCCAAATAGTAGATTGGCTATATATATTCCCAAAAGAGCAACAACAAATGTTGTTGCTAAAAAGACTTTAAATGAGAGTCCTAAAAGCTCTTCAAGCTTTCTAATATATGGTTCAATATCTCTAGTAAATGAAATTCTCATCTAGTTAAAAATAGAACTTCCAAGGTATTCAAACTGTCCAAGCTCTCTCTCTATTTCTAAAAGACGGTTATATTTAGCGATTCTGTCTGAACGAGCAGTTGAACCAGTCTTGATTTGACCTGTATTACAAGCTACTGCAAAGTCTGCTATGAAAGTATCTTCACTCTCTCCTGAACGGTGAGACATAACACAAGTGTAGCCATTTCTTTGTGCTAGTCTAATAGTCTGCATAGTCTCTGAGACTGTACCAATTTGGTTTGGTTTAATTAAGATTGAGTTTCCAATATTTTTTTCAATTCCTTCAGCTAAAATAGATACATTAGTAACAAAGAGGTCATCTCCAACAAGTTGAGTTTTACTTCCTAACTCATCAGTTAAAACTTTCCAACCATCCCAATCATCTTCACTTAATCCATCTTCTATAGAGACAATAGGGTACTTAGAGCATAAATCAGCATAGTAAGCTACCATCTCAGCAGATGTTAACTCTCTATTTTCAGACTTAAGTACATAGAGACCATCTTCATTAATAAGTTCAGAAGCTGCAACATCAAGTGCTAAACTAATCTCCTCTCCAACTTTATATCCAGCTGACTCAATAGCTTGGATAATCACTTGAATTGGCTCTTCATTACTTTTGAGGTTAGGAGCAAACCCACCCTCATCACCAACAGCTGTACTCTCACCCATACCATCAATAATCTTTTTGAGGTGTTGGTAAACTTCTGCTACAGCTTGAAGTCCACGAGAGAATGTGTTAAACCCATGAGGAACAATCATATACTCTTGAAAGTCAACAGAGTTGTTAGCGTGTTCTCCTCCGTTGATAATGTTAAACATAGGAACAGGAAGTGTCACACCATTTGAACCACCAAGGTAACGATAGAGAGGCATATTGAGTGACTTTGCAGCTGCTCGTGCTACAGCCATAGAGACACCAAGAACAGCATTTGCCCCAAGCTCTCCATAGTTATCTGTACCATCAAGCGATTTCATAGTTACATCAACCTCTGCTTGGTTAAAAGGAGAGAGACCAACAAGTGCATCAGCAATTCTTGTATTTACATTTTCACAAGCTTTGAGTACACCTTTTCCCATGTAACGGTCTCCACCATCACGTAGTTCAAGGGCTTCTCTTTTACCTGTACTAGCACCACTTGGTACAATGGCAGAAGCAACAGTTCCATCACTTAGACTAACAGTTGCTTGAACTGTAGGGTTTCCTCTACTATCCATAACTTCATTTGCTCTAACATCATCAATAAAAATCATTGTTTACCCTTAGTAAAAATATTGTCGAGATTTTAACATAGAAAGACATAGAGATAAGAGTGTAGTTTTGAAAATGGAGGGAAAATATATTGATGTGAGTTTTTTTGTATATTAGGGGCAATAGTTTAAGCCCCTAGTAGTTTAAAGTGTTAAGTCCATAACTCTTTTTGTTTTAGCAATTGTTTCATGGTCTAATGCTCTATCATTATCATCTATCTCTTTCATGATTTTTGCCATAATAACAAGTAAGGCCCCAATAATTTCAGGTAGTTTATTTTGAGCATCTTCACTTAATTCATATTTAAGAGGCGTTATTGTTGCTAAGAAGTCTAAAACATCAGCTAATGCTATCTCCTCTTCTAACTTTCTTAAACTAATAATTGTCTCTTGAAGACCTTTTGTAATGGGTAAGTCAGACTCCCAAATAACATCTCTTCCATTTAAATTTGCATTACGCTCAGCTGCAATAAGTAAATCAACCAATTTTGCTTCTGCAATATCTGTAATCTCTTTTGCATGACCTTTTTTTATATCTATTGATGCAGCTTTTCTAAAAAGTGCCTCTAGTTTTGTAAATCCTACTACTGCCATATTATTTCCTTTTGTATAATGTTTTTTAATTATTAGTTTCAACTAACTAAAATTTTGAAAATTATATCTGATGGAGTAAGATTGTTTTGCTACCTAAGTAGCATTATGTTAAAAAGTTTATTTTTTTTAACAGTTTTTCTGCATTTAAAATTTGGATTTTTCTATCTACTACATTAATCATTTTATCTTTTTTTAGATTTCGAAGATGTCTTTCCACTACATGCCTTACAGTGCCTAAGAGATTAGCAGTTTCAGTATGGGAGAGACCTTCGAGGATATTAAAACGAAATATATTGTTTGGGGTAAAATCTTGAACAATAAGTTTAATAAGTCTTTCAGAGGTAGAGTAGAGAGAGATATCGGTAATTGTCTCCTCTAAGTATCGCATCTGTTTTGCTATATATAGGTAAAACTTTTGACTAAACTCTGGAAAATCATGAAGTAAATTGCGTACAAACTCTATGGGATACATTATAAGAGTTGTATCCTCAATTACTTCATAGCAAACATCATGCTCTTCACCATCTAAGATAGTAACTGTATCAAAAATATGATTGTCACTGTAGATATAGAGTGTTTGCTCTTTTCCATTTTCAAGATTAAGTTGGTAACTTTTGACTTTTCCATCTTTTACCACATAGACATATCTGTTTACATTGTCTGATAAATAGGTTGTATCACCTTTTTTTAGTTTTACTATTTGAGCTTGATTATTGATTCTCTCTTGTAAGCTATCTTCTAAGTTCTCAAAAGGTAAATTAGTTGTAGATTGCATATAAAATCCTTTCACATATTATATTAAAAGTTATGATATTTTAATCTTATATATGAAAAGATAGTTTTAAAACAGTTACACCCCAGTTCTTATTTGATGGTTTATCTTCTAATCTCCAACCCTTTTTTAAAAGCTCTTTACGAATAAGCCAATTTTTTGCAGCATGACCAATAACGACTATATTGTCGTATTTAGAAGAAAGTGTGAACAGATGTTCACTTGCCTTTTTTGCCTCTTCTCTTGACTCTTTTATACGACTTTTTTTCCGAGTAAGCTCAAACAGAAGAAAAATGCGAATAAGTGTAAGCCATGTAACAGGTCGAAATTTAAAAAATGGAATATTAATCGCAGGAACAGTTGCTTCATTAAAAAGCTCATTTTTCTCATCTATCTCTAAGCCCAAAAGATGAGCTGTATCAATTGTTCTTTGTAGTTTGCTAGTTAGAACAAAATCTGCATTTTTAACAGCATTTATAGTCTCTTTTGGTGCTAAACTATCTTCATCTAAAGTGGCATGGTCATAGTCATAAATCCATTGAGGAAGGGCTGTAGCATCTATTTTTGTGTCATTGTCTATTTTAACTTTAGCATGACGGATAAGGGTGATTTTTTTCATATTTTATTATATCCATTTGTGTTTAACTCAGGTTTAGATAGTTTTTAAGCAAAATACTCCTAAAAACTAACCACACGAATCCCCTCACCCACCTGCATACCCCAACAAGTCACCGTTACTTCCTATGATACTGTGACAAGGTATCATAATAAAAATAGCATTTGCACTTGTAGTATTGTATTGATATTTTATTTATTATTAAATCTCTTCTATATTTAGACTTTTAAAATAAAATCCAACACATTAATAATCTCAATTTTATACCCATCATACTCAATAACTTCAGAGCTATCAAAGGTAATAATCATGGCTCTAATCTCTCCTCTTAGCTCTTTACTTGCTTCTGAAAAAACCCTTAATTCCCTATGACGTGTCTCTTCATTTTCAAGAGTTACAGAGACTTGTATGAGTTCGGTAATATTCTCATTTTGAATAAGAAAATCTACCTCTTTTCCTTTTTCTGTCTTATAATAGTATATCTCTTTGCCTCTTCTTTTTAACTCTAAAAAAACAATATTTTCTAAATTAGCCCCAATTTTTTGGGAGATATTAAAAGAGACAACATTTGAAAAACCTGTATCTATGGCATAAAACTTTTGAGGATTGGCTATCTGCTTTTTTAAAGAGTAATCAAACTTCGGTATGCTCAAAATCATATAGGAGTTTCTAAGATACTCAACATAGTCACGTATGGTATCAAAAGAGCTAGAGAAGTTGTTTTTGAGCTTGTTGTAAGCATTGATAGTTGCATTATTTGAGAGTAAAAAGAGAGCCAACTCATTAAGTACTTGATAGTTCTTTAGCTTATATCTTGCAACAATATCTTTTAATAAAATAGAGTCATAATAACTCTTCATCGTATCTTTTTTAAGTGCTTCATCATCTTGCAATACAGTTTTTGGAAAGCCACCATACCTCATGTAGCTGTTGAAGTGTTGCTGTAAAATCATTTTGTTGTGTAGCAGTTCTGCTTTTGAGTTAATAGTTATGCCATTAAAACCAAGATACTCTTTAAAAGATAAAGGAAAAACCTCTATGTCCAAGTAGCGACCACTAAGAGCTGTACCAAACTCAGCCCCCAAAAGATGAGAGTTTGAACCTGTCACATAGAGATGGTTGTTACTCAATTCATACTCTTTAAGTACCCACTGTTCCCATCCTGCTACATTTTGCACCTCATCAAGCATTATGACTAAGTCACCTGTAGGTTTTATGTACTCCAGATAAACATTTTTTATATCTTCTAGTAGGGTCTTCTCATCAAACATTCTAAAGCGTTGGTCTTCAAAGTTGACAAAGAGTATGTTTTTTACATCTGTTCCATTTGCGACAAGTCGTTTTATCTCATTAACTAAGAGTGTGGACTTCCCACTTCGTCTTACCCCCTTAATGACAATAACCTCACCAGCCTTAGATTTTTTGGCTATCTCATCTTCATAGAACTCTCTTCTGTAGGTTTTCGGCAGAGGCTTAAACCAAAAGTTCCAATCACTTATGATTTCAAATATTTTATCTTTATTCATCTCTAATCCTATCAGTATACTGACTGAATTATATTTAAATTACTCTTTATACTGACTGATATATAAATAATCAAAGTCCAATCACACCTTCCAAATACATCACAGCTCTACCACTCATTTCAACACTTTTAACTTTTCACTTTGGGTAGAAAAAGTTATCACATCTTTTTCATAGTCCAAACACTCAAAGAACAATAAGCTCATCATTTAGCCAACGCTCTAAAGGACAGACCATTGCAGGGTTTCCCTCAAAGGTTTTGGTGGCAAATGCGTCTATTTGGTAGATTTTTTGTTCTCTTTTTAACATTTTTTATTCACATCTGTATCAAAACTCAATTTCCCATAGCCTTGCAATCTGCTTTTAGCACAAATTAAAGCATCTACAAAATCTATATTTTTATCATCAACAATATTAAGTGTCTCTATGAGTAAAATTTTGTCTCCCACCACTCCACGCAGGGCAATAAGCCGTTTAAGGTCTGCTATAACTTCAGATTTTGGGAGTTTGTAGAATTTTATTAAAACAAAAAGAGCTTCCATAACTACAGAGTCAAGTATCTCTATCTCTATCTCTGCATTTTCTACTTTGGTAAATATCTCTGTAGCAATTTTTAAATGCTCTTCATGGTCACCAACTAAAAAACGGATAATAATATTGGTATCAATGAGAGAGACCATATTTCTCTCCCATTGTTTCCATCATAGCTAACTCTTTTGCCTTTTCTAGGTCATCGCACTTTATGACTCTATCTCTATATTTCCCTGCCATTGAACCAATGATAGAGTGCTTTTTAATTGGGTAAACAATTGCTACTCTTTGGTTCTTTCGTTTGTCTATAATGGCAAAAACATCAGTTAATTTGGTAAGAAGTGAGATGTTTTTTTGAATGTCACCTATAGATATACTGTGCATTTTGGCTTCCTTTTATATAAATGTATTTCTATTATATATAAATATGATTGAATTGTCAAATGACTTTTCTACTCCAACCCCCTCCCATACCTCCAAAATACCAAGCCCTGAAACAGACCACGAAAGAGAAAAAAGAGTATAAAGCTAATCCAAAGGAGAGAAGATATTTCTTCCAAATACTTTTGCTCTATTTACTAAGCTCCATCACCTTAGTATAAACTCCATTAAGTGTTTTTGTATTTTTCTCACTCCAATAGAGCTTCATGCCTTCACGACCCTTTTTCTCTGCCCATTTTTGAAGTTTATTTCGCTCTCCAATGTACTTGTATTGGGGTACACCAAAACCACATGAGGTTAAGAGAAGTTCAACTTTCATCTCAAAAAACTGTCTAGCACCAATAAACTCAGTAAAAAGGGAACTCATCTCTTCCCATCGTTCATCTTTATCGTGGATGACTATTGCTTTTCCATAAAGTTTTAAAATCATAGGTGTTTTGTCAAATGAGTTAAACATAATGGTCATACGTCCATTCTCTTGAACATGTGCTGAGGTTTCATTTCCTGAACCTGTATGGTTCATCCATACTACAGTGTTTTCATCTATAATTTTTAAAGAATCCATCCCTTTTGGCGAAACATTAATGAACCCATCAACTCCTGCTGAACCTATAACAAACATTTTTTGTTTCTCTATAAACTCTCTGTGTGCTTTGTTTATACTGTCAAATTTTACTGCCATTTATAATCCTTTTTTACATCTTTCAACAAAAAAGAGACCAAAGAGACAAGCTCAATCTTAATCCCATCTTCCTCATAACTCCCCTCTTCACCATAAGTAATAATCAAACCCTCATTTAAACCATACAGCTTACACGCATTAACCAAGCCTTTAAACTCTCTAGCCCTTGTCTTCTCATTTTCCATCTCATATGTTACTTGTATGGCTTGGATTACTCTTCCTTTTTCAACAACCACAAAGTCACATTCTGATGTTCTATCGGTATGATAATATATCTCTTTCTCTCGCCGTCGTAGCTCTAAGAAAATAGCATTTTCCATAGATTTCCCAATGTCATCTGAAAATTTATAAAGTACCGTATTGTTCAAACCTATATCTATACTATAAACCTTTTTGTCTGTTTGGGTAGTAATCTTTTGACTGTACCCGTCAAGTGTTAAACTCAAATAAATATCTTCTACATATCCCAAGTACTCATAGAGACTATTTTTACCAACTTTAAAACCACTCGATTTTAGGTCATTATAGATTTTATTGACAGAGACTATCTTGGTAGAAGAGGCTAAAATACGCTTTAAAAAGAACTTTAACGCTTCAATGTTTTTAATAGAAAATCGCTCTACCAAATCTTTATAAATCATAACGCTATAGTAGTCTTGCAGTATCTTCTCTCTAATTCTATCATCAAAAAGAACTGTTTCAGGAAAAGCTCCTTCATGTAAAAACTTCTCTAAACGGTTATGAATAAATGCTAAACTTTTTGTACTATAGAGGTCAACTTCTATCTTCTCAAAAGCTAAATATTCACGAAATGAGAGAGGAAAAACTTCATAACTAATGGTTCGACCACGCAAAGAGGTAGCAATGTCTCGACTCAAAAGTTTAGAGTTAGAACCTGTAATAAAGATATTTTGACTCACACTATCATAAACACGCCGAACAAACTTCTCCCACCCATCTACATTTTGAATCTCATCAAAAAAGAGATAGGTACTGCTCATCTCTATCTCTGGGTAGAGTTCCATATAGGCTTGAAGTACAAGGTCTAAACTCTCTTGATTTAACTCAAAGCGTTCATCTTCAAAGTTAAAAAAGAGGATTTTCTTTTTGTCAATGGTTTGTGTAAGTCGGTTTATGGTCTCATACAGAATCGAAGTCTTTCCACAACGACGAACCCCCATAAGTGTTACAATCTTATGGGTATTTATGGGGAGTTAAAGTTCACGGCTATGTACTTCAAAAGGCTTTTGTAGATGAAAATCTCGGATTATCTGTTTTATTTTCTTTTTCATAAGGAAGATTATAGCGTGTTTTTTCTTTTTTATTTAATTTTCTATTTTCATAAAATAAAAAACCTTGACATTTTGTATCTAAACAGATACAATAGCTTATGTATGAAATAAAATCAACAAAAGTTTTTTCTAAGTGGCTCTCTAAGCTCAAAGACATGAGAGGTCGTATCGCTATTGCACGACGCATTGAGAGAATGGAACATGATAACTTTGGAGATGTAAAATCCATAGGAACAAACATCTCTGAACTTAGAATTCCAACAGGTCCAGGATATAGAGTCTATTTTACGAAAAAAGAAGAAAAAATCATTATCTTATTGGTAGGTGGAGACAAATCAACCCAATCTAAAGATATAAAAAAAGCTGAAGAGTTACTAGAGGAGTATGAAGATGAACAAGAATGAATTAATACCTTTTGACATAACGGAGTATTTGGATAGCGAAGAAGCGATTGCTGAGTATCTTTCACAAGTCCTTGAAGATGGCGACAATGATGAGTTTATAAGAGCCATTGGGCATATTGCAAAAGCCAAAGGAATGGCTCAAATAGCAAAAGATACAGGACTAGGAAGAGAGAGCCTATATAAAGCTTTTCGTCCAAATGCAAAACCAAGATTTGACACGGTTATGAAAGTTATGAACTCTTTACAGATTCAACTTTCTGCTATGCCTCGATTGTCGGTTGGATAAGTATAAAATTATTCCTATCAAATATGATAGGAATATTATCTTTAATCGTATCAAAAAAGTTATATCTCTACTCCAACCCCCTCCCATACCTCCAAAAAACCAACTCACGAAGAACAACTCACATAAGAAACCCCTGCAATATCAAAAAGCTCCATAGGTTTTTTTCGGTAGTACATCTGCTCTATCTCTTTAGACTGCTCCTCATAAGGGCTGTTCATCACTTCTTGTAACTCATGAATTAAGCTATAGTCTCCATCAGTAGCTTTCTGATAGGCAGGGACTAAAAACCATTCACGAAGAGTATATTTTGGGTTAACACTTTTCATCTGTTTAGAGAGTGCTTCACGCTCTTCTAATGAAGTGGTTTTAATAGCCTCTTGCCATTTTTGAAGCCACTCTGACCATCTATCCATTAACGCTTTATCAATATTTTCATTATAAAAGCTCTTGGTAAGTGGGTCAATCTCTGTTGGCAAATAGGAGAGTTCACGAAAGAAAATGGTGTAGTCTACAGAGGTTTCTATCATAAGTTTTATTAGCTCATTAAAGAGAGTTGCATCAAATCTTTGTAAGCCTAGTTTCGCTGTCCACACCTTTATCATCGCTTGTTGCATGACTCTTGGGAACTCATCTTTAATTTTTTCTAAATGCTTTTGAGCCTCTTTGTTTGAAGCTAACAAAGGTTTTAGTGCTACACAGAACATACCAAAGTTACGCTCTCCTGCTTGGGGTTGGTTCAAAAATGAGAAGTGAACACCTCCACCTGTCCACGGCTGATAGTGTGGGTCAAACCTATCCATAAACCCAAAAGGACCATAATCTAGTGTATATCCACCAACTGCTGTGTTGTCACTGTTGAAGTTTCCTTGACAATATCCTACTCTAATCCAATTAGCAATGAGTGAAGTGAGTCGGTCTCTAAAGGCTTTAGCTAGTAGAAGTACTTTCTCTTCTAAGGGTAAAGCTTCATCAATCTCATCGCCATACTCACGCTCTATAATGTGCAATACAATCTCTTCAAGCTCTTTAAGTGCATTGAGGTGTTCATCTTTTCTAGCACGACGACCAAAGAGTTCAACTTGCCCTACACGTAAAAAAGAGGGAGCAACACGTGTAGTAATTGCCACAGCCTCCTCTATCATCAACTCAGGGTCTTTAGAGTATGAGCCATTGTGAAACCATGGACGCTGAACCCTCTCTGTTTGGGAGGTATAAAGTGTCAAAGAGCGTGAGGTAGGAATGCCAAGTGCATACATATGCTCTTGAGCCAAAAACTCACGCACACTTGAACGTAAAACAGCACGACCATCAGCCCCACGACAATATGGGGTTCTACCTCCACCTTTGAGTTGCATCTCATAACGTTTCCCATCAAACACCCCTTCAA
>JALVXC010000105.1 GCA_027038275.1 Campylobacteraceae bacterium
TTTTTTAATCCAAGTGCTATTAAAACTACAAATATAAGTAAAAATGGGTCTCTCATCCAAACCATTGCTACAGTTAGTATGGTAAGACCTATAATATAAAAATAAAATTGTCCTTTAGGATAACGTGAGAGAAGTAGTGTTTGAAGAATTCTACCCCCATCAAGAGGGTAAATTGGAAGCAGATTGATATAGTTTATAATAATACTCATGATGGCATAACTGTTTATAAATGAGTTGTTAAATGGTTCTACACCATTTTGCGTAACCAATACAAGAAGAGTAATACCTATAACAATACCAGGCAGAGGTCCCATCAAAGAGACAATAAACTCTTCATAAGCACTACGTCTCTTTTTATTTCCAGTAGTGACAGCACCAAAGGGAAGAAAAAATATATTGGTATCGGTATAACCAAAATAACGCATTGCAAAAAAATGTCCTAACTCATGTACAAAAAGTACAATAACCAATATAAATATATCTGCAACTGAGAGTCCAAAAAGTGAAAACAGAGCAACAAATGCAATGATAGATAGAATAAACAACCTCATCTTACTGCTACTCTTACCTACTCTTTTATCTATCTGTTCCATTTGAGATATAAGCCCTTGGGTCTGACTCTGTATACTGTTTTGTGTAGAAGTTTCTGTTGTACCCATTTTTAAGATTTTAGAAAACTTCTTATATCCTCTAGTTGTCTCCTTTGCAAAATTCCATAAAGCCACTGAAGCTCTATATCGGTAACCCTCCTCTGTTTTAATAGCAATACCATACTGTACATTGGCATATGTATAAAGATGTTCACGATATTGCATATATGCCAACCAACCCTCCCTATCAAAAGATTGTCTAATGATTTTTTCATCATCTATTATTCTATCTTTCAGATGTGCTTTAAAAATATTTTCCCATAAAGGTAGATAATGGTCAAAAAAATAAACTTCTTTTGGAATAACTGGAATAAAATGCTTCATACCATTTTCAGTAGTAGCTACTCTCTTACTCTCATAAATAGTATCATACGATAGTTTAACAGGTTGAAGAGAACCTTTATATGGTGTAGTTTCTAAAATGGCATGTATACCTTCTGTTGGATTATAGTAATACATCTTATATACAACTAAATCAGAACCTACTATCATACTTTTATATTTTACAATATATTTAAATTCAAAGTGATTCTCTAAAAGATGCCTCTCATACGGCAATAGTATTTTTTGTACCTGTGCATCTATTTCATCTTTCTGACATAGTTGATACTCTGGAAAACGAAATTTATAGTATAAAAACATTAAAAATTGTAACAGTGTCATACCTTGCCATAAAAGCAATCCTACTGCTAACCATATCCATATATGTTCCATATAAATTTTTCCTTAATAATTTGAGAATAAAGTCAATCATTATACCTATTTTTTGACAATTCCACCCCCTACAGAGAAATGGTTTCTCATTTTTTTAAGGCTAACAGGCTAAGGGAGGCTAAGGGGACGAGGCTAAGGGGACAGGTGAACGTAATCGTACGATTACGTTCACCTGTCCCCTAAACTTCTCCCTAAACTTCTGTTTATTTTTTTAGTGTAGGGGTTTCGGTTGCACTCGACTGTTTATAGTCTCCACGAAGCAGGTCGGCAGTTGACCAGATTAGGGCTGAGAGTGAGGTTTGTGACATATAGGGAGTCCTAGGTATTTTTTGTGTATTTTACCTAGTTTTTCCCTATAAACCAACTCCACCAATAGCATGTTATCTAATCTATACTCTTAGATACAACCCCTCCATCAATATCAAGAAGCTCAATATATTTAACTAATCTATCCATATTCTCTTTTTTACCAACAAGAATTAGACTATTTGTTGCATTGCTATCAATAACTTTTACCTGTTCACCTATAATCTCTTGATGAAATAGAGCTTTGGACATTGCTTTTATCTCTTGATAAACATCTTGTACAGGAGTTTTTTTAAATTTCACAACTGTTGTATCTAATGGTTTTACTGAATCTATCTTCTTAATTACCTCTTGAACTCTCTTTATACTCTGTGGATATGCTCTAACTACTAACATATTATTAAACTTAAAAGAGATAACTTTTGCTTCCCTACCTAAAAGTGGTCTAATCTTTGTGCGTATAACAGCAGAATGATAATGCTTTATAGGAAAAAATACCGTTTTCATCTCTTTTGTAGAGATTGTACTATTAACATCTATGGTAGATTTTATATCTTTAGCACTTAATGAGACTACTGAGAGTAGTGATACTATTAACATTTTTTTAACAATTTTCATTTTTTAATTCCTTCTATTTATTTTTGGGGCAAGTGGGGACAGGTGAACGCAATCGTACGATTACGTTCACCTGTCTCCCACTAGCCCACTAGCCTACTTTTTCTTCTTCCAAAGCTCCACAGCCACAACTACCATTTTATTGTCTTTTTGCACAACAGTCAAAAGATGGTTACTAACTCCTTTTAAGACCTTTTTACCATTATAGATTTTATAGTTAAAGGTAACTTTGACCTTAAACTCTTTTTTCTGTTTGTCTTCACTCTCTATAGTAGTCTTTATGTGAGTATAGACACGTTTTGACCAATCTTTAAAATATTTTCTCTTGTCGGCTATGAGTTCATCTTTTTTGAAATCTTTGGTTCTAAAATAGATGTCTAGTGGGAAAGAGAAGAACTCTACAAACTCTAGTGGGTTGTTGCTGTGCATCTCTCTTGTGTAAATCTCTTTGACTAAGGCTTTTGCCTTTTCGGCTAAACTCTCCTTTTTAGGCTCTTTTTTTACCTCTTTTTTAACAGGAGTTACAACAGTTGGTTTTGGTTTTACTACTTTGTGCTTTTTGGTATTGAGCTTAGGTTTTACAACCACCTTGTTTGCCTCTTTTGCATAGTCGTTAATACGTGCATCGTACATCGCTTCGGTAATGACAGCAGGGAGTTTACACTCACCAATAGAACTTGCTACAAATTCGGAGTAGAAACTACCTATGTTTTGTATAATTTCATCTTTTCTAAGAGATGTGTTCCATACACTCTTTTTAGGAAGATTTACAAAGTGTAAAATACGGTCATCTCTTATCTCTTTGTGTTCTATGTTCATATTTTCATCTTCAAATCTTGCTTTTTTCTCTTTGATATTGTTATTTACAATCTCAAAACAGGCAGGAATGCGTTGATTGATAACCACTTGGTTAATCTTTCCATAATTTGAAACAGTAACCCTAGAGAAGATTTTGTCGCCTTGGGTAAGGTTGTTTAGGTCTACTTTATCTCCATTTTCATCTATAAATTGGCGTTTAATACTCAACTCTTTGTCTTCATCTAGTTCGTTTGATAAAGCATGAGGAGTATTTTTAACCAACTCAATACTATAACTCATAGCTAAACCATTAGGGTTAAGCTCAATAGTTGGACTCTCTACTTTCTCTACTACAATAAGCTTAGGTTTTTTGTAGTTGCTTTTTTGTCCATTTATATCTACTGTAACATTTAGTTTAGAGCTTGTAGGGTGTCCAAGATAGGTACTAATGGCTTTAAGAGCTACTGCTTTTGTTTGGGTGGAGTAGAGGTTAGAGAACTCTTTTTGAATCGCTACTAAATCTTTTGCATCTTTGTTAAAGTATTTTGTCTTGACAATAAAGTGTAGCATCATATCACGTACGTTTGACTCAAAGTTACCTGTTCGGTTTCCATAGGTCTTGTAGGCATAACGTGAGAGTTCATAGGTGTTGTCATAAAAGAGTTTGTTTGCTTTGTCGCTCTCTCCTTGCTCTTTTAAAATTGCTGACATATAGAATGTTGCTAAAAAATGCCCTTTGTAGATTTTTTTCTCATAGAGCATATTGGCTGTGCTTTTTGAAAGCAGATGGTGTTCAGCTAAAATATAACCAGCATAGATACGATGAAAATCACTATAAGAGGCATCATACTTACCGTTAGCTGTAGCTACACTGTTAAGCATTTTTACAATCTTCTTTTTAAAATCTGCTTTAACAGGGCCACCTGCTTCTTCTATGTCAAGTAGAGTTTGAGCCGCGTAGAGTGAAGCGTAAGCGTGAACATGGCTTCCACCCTCCCAATAGTTAAACTCACCATAGTAGTTTTGCATATTGTCAAGCTTTTTAACCCCTTGTAAGATAAAGTGGTCACTCTCTTTTACTAGCTTGTCATTTTTTAAAAATGGTTTAGCAAAGTTCATAGCCGAGAGTTTAGAAGAGGTCTGTTCAGCACAACCATAAGGGTACTGCACCAAATAACGCAAATCGTCACGTAACGCACCAATAAGATTGTCTGAGAGTGTAATGTAGACCTTTGCATCTTTGTACTCTTTTGGAATAGTAAAGCTTTGTGGTCTGTTTGCAATACCTTTAAATGTTTTTGTACTTAGTGCATAAGGGCTAAAGATAGGAAGCTCAACACTTTTGGTTACTGCTGTTTGGTCATATTTGGCAGTTAAGGTAATCTCTCCTTTTCCTTTAGCAGATGGAGACAACTTAGCCATGATTTTTTTAGAAGAGTTGGCAGGAACACTCAACTCACTCTCTTTTAACTCCAACACCAAATTATTAGAACTCTTAACACTTAACGTTACACTCTTATCGCTTTTAGTAGTATTGAAGATACGAATAGGCACTAAAATCTCATCACCCACAAGTGAAAATCTTGGATATGATGGTTTTATCATTATATCATCTTTTACAGAGATGTCTTGACCACTAACTCCAATGCTATCTTGATTTATAGCTATGGCAACCACAGAAGCACGTCCGTTAAACTCTGGAATATCTATATTTAGAGTTGTCTCACCCTCTTTAACATCTACAATACCAGACCAAATCATAAATGGTTTAATGCGTTTTCCCAAATCTGGAGCAAGGTGTTTTTGTTTTTTACTCAATGAGTCTCCTGCACCAAAATCGACTAACTTTCCTTTGGCAATATAGGCTAAGAGTTGGTCATAGAGGTCATAGTATGAGACTTTAGCTGATGGCTTTTCATTAAAATAGTCAAAGATTTTTGGCTGTTTTTGGTCAACTAGCTGTAAAATCCCTCTATCTACAATGCTAATAAGCACCTTTGATGGCTTAGAGGTTTTTACTCTAATTGGTAGTTTTACCTTAGATTTGGTTACCTTTGGAAGAGTAAGCTCTACTTTGATTTTATGGGCATCTCTATTTGGTTTTACAAACTTATAGCCCATTGCTCTAAATGGAATAAGTTTAGAGTCACTCTTACTATCTCTAATGGCTATAGCATGAAGGTACAACCCTCTTCCTATATCATTTTTAATCTCAATAGATGTTTTAGCCACCCCTTTGTGAATAGCTACACGTTTGTAGTTGTCAAATCTCTCACCCTCTAAAATAAGCAGGAGTTGCCCCTCTAAAATAGGTGATTTTATCTTGACCTCTATGTTATCACCTCTGCTATAGAGTTTATCTTCAAAATTAATAGTAACTGACTTTAGGTCGTTGTTTGGAGAGATATTGCTATAGCTCCACCACCACACATCAAAGTTAGAACTAACAGAGTGTCCTCCTAAACGGTCACTCACCTCTATAATATAGTCTCCATTTTCAAGAACTTTTCTACTAAACTCTTCACCTGATGTTATAGTAAAGCTGTCAACCACACTTATCTCTTTCTCCCAATGGTAGTTACCTGAACGATAATCATAATGCCAACGCACACGCTTAATCTGCACATATAGAGGTCGCATAATCTCTTTGCTTGTTATTGGGTCAATTAGTACGGCTTTTCCCTTTAACTCCTCACCCTTTTCAAAAGAGTCTGCATTTAGCTTAAGCCCTACCATAGCCTTGTAAGGGTAAATCTTTACCTTTTTATAGGTAGAGACAGGTTGAGAGTCGTCCATAATAGTCGCACCAATCATCGCCTCTAAAATAGATGGTACTTGTTGAGTAAGATGATTTTTAATAACCATCGAAAATTTACCCTTTTCATCTAAAACAATATCTTCATGATAGTCAAGATATGAGGTAATGTTCTCTTTGGCTAAACGTTGGTTGACAAAGTTGTAGTTTTTGTAGGCTCTGTTTACATAATCTATAGGACGAGCATTGAGTGAGACTTTACCTTGTAGGTTAGATGATGGAGCACCAAAAAGGTAAGATGAACTAATGTTCACCTCCATCAAGTCGTCAATATAGTAAATTTGCTTGTTGGTCTTAATAGTGTTTTCAATCTTTGGAGGCATAAAGGCTTCTACTTTAAGCTTTTTAGAGCCAATATTCTCATCTCCCATAAAGACTTGAAGAAGGTAGTTTCCTGTTTTGTCATTGTTGTCAAGTTGGTAACTAAAGTCAATAAGCCCATACTCGTCTGTATGGTAGATTTTTTCATGTAGTTTCTTTCCATACATCTCTTTAAATACAACCTTTACAGGCAGTTTAGAAGCAGATATAAAATCTCGGTCTTTTACACTAATAAGAGCATGAACTTTAGAGGCAGGTCGTACAATGTTTGATTGGAAATATACATAAGATTTAAACCGTTGAGGCTTTTGTAGTATCTCTTTTAGAGTTGGTGAGCCAATAGATGCATTTAGAGCTAAAAAGTTTCTATCACTCTTAGTTTGGACAATAATCCCTACAGGGTTCTGCTCTATAAGTTTAGACTTTTTAATCAAAACCATACCATCTTTGTTAGTTTGACCTGTAGCTATTAGCTCATTGTTTTTGGCATAAATCTCTACTTTTGCATTTTCGACAGGTTGAGCTGTATCTAAAGATAGTACAGTTACAAATGCCTCATCTTTGGCAAGATTGGCAGAGATTCCAAGATTTGATAGAAACAATACCTTAGAGGCTACTCTCTCTTGTGGCTCTTCTTCATCTTCGCTTGGTATTGTAAAGTGCAAAGAGACCTTATAGACTCCTACAGGTAACGCTTTTTTGCTAAGATTAGAGAGTTTAAATTTCTGTTTGAGTAGTATATTTCTCTTTTGGTTTAAGCTTAAATCTTTTCTAAAAACCTCTTTGACTAGTGGGTCTATCTGCTCTTCATTTGCATTGTCAAAGTTTAGAAAGTAGCGTAAGTTGTCATCTAAAATACGCTCAACTATTAAAGTAGCCTTTTGAACATTGACCGATGAGAAACTTAGCTCTCCACTATTTGAGATGTAAGGTTTGTTAGCATCAAACAAAATACTCTTTTGTCGGTCGCCTGTTTTTAAGTTATACTCAAGTGGCTCTTTTAGTTCACGATAGTATGTACCTAACCCCTTTTTGAGTGTAATATGGTAGCTATGGTTGGGTTTAAACTCTTTAGAGGTTACATCATGGTAGTAGTAGGTATCTTCAATATTATATTTTTGACGTAAATCGTAGTCAATATATTTAGACTCACTTACATCAAAGTTCTCAATCCCCTCAATCTCAATGGCATTTTTTGACTTCTCTGTAAGGTCATCATTTGTAAAGATACGAAGAGCAAACTCTCCATTGTCAAGTGCTACCATTATAGGTTTATCTTTAAAAGTAAGTCTCTTTTTGTTAGAGTCTAACTCTATATCATCTGTTGGTCTATTGTAGAGTTCACTATAGCTCTTGGCTAGGCTTTTTCCATAAGCACTTTTAAACTGACTATTAATCTCTAAACGAACAGCATGTTGATTGAGAGGTTCATTGATTTTAAGTAAAATATGGCGAGAATCACTTTGAGTTACGCTATATTTTAGTTTGGTTTTAGTAAGTTTATTTAGTTTAGTAACTGTTATGCCTCTGTTTATGCTCTTTTGGTCAATGGGATTGTTAAACTCCAAACGAAACATCTTTTCGCGTTTAAAGTAGGTAGCCCCAAGTAGAGCAAAATTGACACTTTTAAAAGAGAATCTCCGTTTATTGTAGGTACAGCTATAGGTAGTACCTGCTTGTAGTGACTCTTTAGAAATCACTTTAAGTTGCTTTTCGGACTCCACCTTATAGACAGCATCAAGGCTAGGAGAGCAGTTTAGTAGCTTTTGGTGTGTATAGGTTATGGAGTTGTCAAATCCACCTTGTGAATCGGTTACCAAAAATGGTTGGTTAAGAGGAACTCTCTCTTTTGTAGTTGAGAGACTTGAAGAAAAAAGCAGGGAGCTAAAAATAAGAGGAAGAAGGTATTTTAACATGGGTAGACTCTTTTTGTTTATTTTAACGTGTTTTTTGTAAATTTTTGGGAGAATTGAGATATATTTATCTCATCTTAATAGAAGTCGGTAACTTTAGTTTAGAACAATACAAAACTAAAGCTTTCGTCTCCTAACTATCTTTATGAGGAGTATCTCCATATCTATAACCATACTCATATCCATAAGATTTATTTTTGCTGAATTTAACTTTATTTAAAATAATACCAGCATGTTTAATATCTTTTTCTAGTCGAAGTCTATTAAAGTTTTCTAAATAGCTTTTTTCAGACACATTTGCTTCAAGAATAAATAATGTAATATCTGAATATTTTAAAATAACCAATGTATCAAGTACTATACCAATAGGTGCTGTATCAAATAAAATATAATCATACTCTTCTTTAAGTTGAGTTATTAACTTATCAAATTTGTTACTCATTAATAGTTCAGAAGGATTGGTAGGAACTAAACCAGCAGCAATAAAATCTAAGTTATTAGTAACAGGTTGAATTAACTCTTCAATACTCTTGTCTTCTCTTAAATAATTTGTTATACCAATTTCATTACTTTTTTTAATTTTTTTATAAAGTCTAGGTTTACGTAAATCTAAATCAATAAGCAATACCTTTTTATTGTTTTGTGCAATAATCTCTCCTAAACTAGCTACAACGGTTGTTTTACCCTCATTAGCTACAGTAGAAGAGACTAGTATCGTTATAGATTTTTTCTCATTAGGTAGTGTAAAATATAAATTAGTTCTAATATTTCTTAGTGCTTCTCTAAAGAAAAGTCTATTAGCCTTATTTGGTAAACTACCATATATTGGGATATTAGTCATTGCTTCAACTGTTTCTGAATCACGTATCTTTGTATCGAGTATGGAACGTATAGTGCTAAATAGTATACCGAGTATCAATCCTAAGATAAATCCTATAATAAGAATCAATTTTTTATTAGGTTTAATAGGAGTAGACTCTTCTCTAGCATCTTCAATAATTTGAGTATTTGCAATAATTGAAGCTTTTGAGATTTCAAACTCCATCTTTTTTTCTAGTAAAAGAGTATATATATTTTCACTTAAAGTAAATTTTCGTTTTAAATCTTGTGTTGTTAAATCCTTTTCTGGAAGTGCTTCTAAGCTACTTTGTTGTTTTCTTATCTCTTTTTTAAACTCTTTTATTTTTCTTTTTAAACTCTCTTCAATTGTTTTAATATTATCAACTATTTTGTCTTTAGTCAATTTTTTGTTAATCTCTAATTTCTTAATATGTGTTGCAATATAATTATGTATCTCTGTTTCCAACAGAGATATCTCTTTCCTCGTCTGTATAACTTGTGGGTGTCCTTCTGTAAAGCTAAATTGTAAATCTACTAAGAGCTTCTTCTTTTCATTTAGATTGTTAATTAGCATAGTTAATTGTTCATTATCTATAATAGCTTTTTCAATATTTTTAGATTGAAGATTCATCTCATTTAGCCTGAAAGTCTCTTCCCTAAAAAGCTCAATAAGATTTTGAATAGAAGAGGTATCTATGCCACTATTTAATAGAGCAACACTATTGAGTTGATTCCTGCTTAAAGCGTTCTTGAATTTTTTTACTTCAGCATATTGAAAATTTAGAATCTTTAGTTCATCCTCTTTTTTTGAGATACTCTCCATAAGTAATTTACTGGACTCTAATGGCATAAAAGCATTACTCTTCTCTTGGTATTTTTTTAACATTTTTCTCTTGTTTTTAAGGGAGACTTTTACTTGAGCTATTTGAGTATCTAAGAAATTTAATGTTTGTGAAATTTCATTTATTTTTTTATTTAAAGTATAATTAATAAATTTTTTGGCTATAGCTTCAACAACCTCTTTGGCTCTTCTTGGTACAGAGTCATTAAAAGTAATTTGTAAAATATTATCAGAGAGTATATTTATAGTTAAATTTTGTAAAATATTATCGGCAAGTAATGACTTATCATCACTTTTTATAAAATAAATACCATTCTCAATAACTCCTTTTTTAGAAACTTTTATAGAAAATTCTTTATTAATTACAAGCTTATTGTATAGATGAACTTTACTATATTTTAATTTATCACAACTAAGTCTATATCTCTTATCATCAACAGGTTCAATTTTAAAAAAAACACCATATAGACTATTGTTAACATTTAACTTAATATCTAAATTTTCAAAACGATATACCTCCCTTTTTTTGAATCTATGCTCAATGTAATATCGTTCAGAAAGAGGCATATCTTTAATGACTGAATTAATAAACTTTCTAGTTTGAATAGTTAACTTAACAGCTTCAAGTTCAGATTTTTTATCCTCTTTTACTTCTGATGTCTTATTAGAAATAACTACAGAGAGTTTTGATGTCTTTTGACCAGAGAAAGAGATACTTACTGAACTAGAATAAACTGGTTTTAAAAAATAAGCATATGCAAAAGCCATTGATGTAACTAAAAAAGTAATAAATAGTATGCTTATTATATTTCTTTTTAAATAGTTTACTATCTTTCTTATATTTATTTCATCCTCTTCTATCTCATTTATATTCATATTAAATTTCCTTATCTATCTCTTAAAATTTCAATGGTTAAAAATGTACTTAGTATACGTGATGCAGCTTCTACAATTGGTAAATAATCATTAATAGCAACACGAATTGCTTTTGTACTTTTTGGTTCTATATAGACAATACTATTATGTTTCAACATTAAATTAGCACTATTTAAAGTAGAAAATTTATTTAAATTTAAAGTATTCATAACATATTTACCCCTCTCTTGGCTTATAACTCTTATGCGATTACGAAGTGCAGAGTCAGTTAGACCACCTGCCTTAGCAATAACCTCTATAAGAGAGATAGTCTCCCCCTCCATAGGAATAGCTCCCTGTTTTGCTACTTCTCCTAGAACATAAACTTTATGATTTTTAATACTTGCTTTTACATAAGGAGATTTTAAAAATTCTCTATATCTATCTACCAAAAAGCTATTTAACTCTTTAATTGTCAGACCCTCTACTTTTACAATATTTAAAAGAGGTAGAATAATTGTTCCATCACTATAAACGACATATTTATTATTGGGAATTGAAGTTGTTCCTTTGTCAGACATCATAATATTTGATTTTTTATTCATATTATAGATGTCTATTTCTAGTACATCATTAGGAACAATTTTAGAACTATAGGAGATATTTAATTCTTGTGTTTGAGGTATAGGTACACTATTTTCATCTTGAAACAACCTATACTCCTTAACAGAACAAGCTGAAAAAAACAGTGTTGAGAGTAAGATAATTAGTTTAAACATTTTTAGCCTTTTTAAATTAAATATATTTATTAATATTACAAATTTGATACTTTAAAAAAAAATTGTGAGAAATTATAGTTTATATTTGTTTAAAAAACACCATAATAAAAAACAATATTTGTTTTGTATTATTCAGAACAATTTTATTTTTTATTTGATAGTATTATAGTAAAATAGTTTAATTTAAATTATAAATATTATTAAATGTGATTATTATTAACACAAACTTATAGTAAACTTCTTAATTAAGATAAAAAATTGGTTCTTAAATAAGTATAAAAAGATAATTAGAGGAAATATAGAATGAATAAAAAAAACTTTGCATTAATAGGAGCATCAGGTTACATTGCTCCACGACATATGAAAGCAATAAAAGAGACAGGAAATGAGCTAGTAGCAGCTCTTGACCCTTATGATGGCATAGGAATTATGGATAGCCATTTCCCTCAAGCAGACTTCTTTACAGAGTTTGAACGCTTTGATAGATTTGTCGATAAATGGAGAAGAGATACAGGAAATAAGATAGACTATGTCTCAATATGTTCTCCTAACTATTTGCATGATTCTCATATACGTTTTGCACTAAAGAGTGGGGCAGATGCTATCTGTGAGAAGCCTTTAGTATTAAATCCTTGGAATATTGACCAATTAAAGATAATTGAAGAGGAGACAGGACATAGAGTCTACAATATTTTACAACTTAGACTGCACCCCTCAATCATAGCACTCAAAGATAAAGTAGCTAAAGAGTTAGAAGAAAATCCAAATAAAATTTATGATATTGATTTGACCTATTTAACAAGCCGTGGGAAGTGGTATTTTGTTTCATGGAAAGGAGACCAAGCCAAATCTGGTGGGATTGCTTCTAATATTGGAGTTCATTTTTATGATATGTTAACGTGGATATTTGGTGAAGTTGAAGAGAATGTTGTACATGTAAAAACAGATGACTGTAATGCAGGTTCATTTAGACTTAAAAATGCTAATGTACGATGGTTTTTAAGTGTTAATTATGACTATATACCTCAAGAGATTAGAGATGCTGGTCAAAGAACATATAGAAGTATTACAGTAGATGGAGAAGAGATAGAGTTTAGTGGTGGCTTTACAGATTTACATACAAGAAGTTATGAAGAGATATTAAAAGGTAATGGGTTTGGGTTAGATGAGGCTTATGGTTCTATTAGTACCGTCTCAACCATTAGAAACCTTGAGGCAGTTGGACTAAAAGGAAACTACCATCCGTTCTGTCATAAAGTACTAGATTAAATTATGTAAGATTATATCTTAACATATCTAATATTTATATTTTTAATTCTTAGATTAACTTATAGTAAAAAACATTATTTAAAAAAGGGAAAAAAATAATGCCTACAATATATTGTAACTCATCAGGTATAGACAAGCTTTTAGTAGAAGTAAATAGTGGCTTAAATATTGGTGACTCTATTACACTAAAAATACAAAAAGATGATAAGTTGTACTATGGTTTTTTTGTCTACTATGGTTTTAAAGTAATAGATACAATCGAGATGGGTAGAAAAACAGTAGTTCAGCTAATAAAAGATAGTACTACTACTAATACTCAAGCAAAGAAGTACTCATATTTAATTAAATTGCCTCGCACAGGAAAGAATGGTAAAAGAATTTATGTTTATAAATTTAGAACAATGCAACCATATTCAGAATATATACAAGATTTTGTTATTGAAAAAAATGGGCTTAATGAAGATGGTACTATAAAGAATGATTTTAGAATTACTAAATTTGGTAGATTTCTAAGAAAATATTGGTTAGATGAACTACCTATGCTTATTAATTGGCTAACAGGTGATTTAAAACTAATAGGCTTTAGACCTTTAAGTGATGTAATGCTAAGTACCTATCCTAAAGATTTTGTTGAAGAGAGAAATAGATATAAACCAGGTCTAATTCCTCCATATTATATAGATAGACCTGATGGGTTTGATGAAATTATTGAGTCAGAGAAGAGATATATTGAAAAATATAAAGAGCATGGTTTTATTACAGATATAGTCTATTTTTATAAATTTTTAAGAGCCATATTTAGTGGAGTTAGAAGTTCATGAATAAAACTAAATATGATTATCTAATAGTTGGAGCAGGTATCATAGGTATGACAATTGCTCATGAACTAAAAAAAAGAAACTCAAATATTACCATAGCTATAATAGATAAAGAAGATGTTGTAGCCAAACATGCTAGTGGACGAAATAGTGGAGTTCTTCATTCTGGATTTTACTATAGTGCAGATAGTTTAAAAGCAAAGTTTACTGTTGATGGAAATCAGAAGATGAAGCAATTTTGTAAAACATATGGAATATTTGTTAATGATACAAAAAAAGTTGTAGTAGCAAAAGATGAAAAAGAGCTAAAAGGTATTTATGAACTTCAAAAAAGAGCAGAAGTAAATGGTGTTGAAACTTATGTTATTAATGAAGATGAACTTAAAAAAATAGACTCCAATATAAAAACATATCAAAAAGCACTCTACTCTCCAAATACAGCAAGTGTTGACCCTAAAGAGGTATGTTTTAAACTTAAAGAGATATTAGAGAAAGATGGAGTAGATTTTTATTTTAATACACCATTTGATAGTTGTAAGTTAGAGTATAGTTATCTAATAAATTCAGCTGGTGCGTATGCTGATAAAATAGCAAAAAAATTTGGATTGGCAAAAGAGTATACAATGCTTCCTTTTAAAGGAATTTATCTTAAATATTTAGATAATAAAACTGATATTAAAACCAATATATATCCTGTTCCAAATCTAGCTAACCCATTTTTGGGAGTTCATTATACTATCACAGTTGATGGAAGTATAAAAATTGGTCCTACTGCAATTCCTGCATTTTGGAGAGAGAACTATAAGGGAGTTGATAATTTTAACTTTTATGAGATGATAGAGATTCTCTATTATGCAAGTAAACTCTTTCTACTAAACTCATTTAATTTTAGAAATTTGGCTTTTTCTGAAATGAAAAACTATAACTCAAAAATTTTTATACAAAAAGCAAAAGATATGGTTTATAGAATTGGTAATAATTTTAAACCTATTCCAGCAGGGATTAGAGCACAACTGTTAGATACAACAACAAATGAGTTAATTCAAGATTTTGTAGTTGAACATGCTAATAACTCGACACATATCTTAAATGCCGTTAGTCCAGCTTTTACATGCTCTTTTGCTTTTGCTGAGTATGTAGTCACCGAAATTTATAATAATCAGGAAAAGAAATGAACATAAACTTTATAAACTTACAAGGACAGTACCAAAAATATAAACAAGAGATAGATAAAGAGATACATGAAGTATTAGATACATCTGTCTATATAGGTGGTAATAAAGTTACTAAGCTTGAAGAAAACTTAGCTAACTTTTCAGGAAGTAAACATGCAATAGCATGTAGTAGTGGTACAGATGCTCTTCTTTTAGCATTAATGGCTTTGGATATTAAGAGTGGAGATGAGGTGATAACTACTCCTTTTACTTTTATAGCAACAGCTGAAATGATAGCATTTGTTGGTGCAAAACCAGTATTTGTAGATATTGATGAAAAAACATATAATATAGACGCTTCAAAGATAGAAGAAAAGATTACCTCTAATACAAAAGCTATTATGCCTGTATCTCTATTTGGTCAAGTTGCAAATATGGATGAGATAAATAGAATAGCAAAAAAGCATAACTTAAAAGTTATAGAAGATGCTGCTCAAAGTTTTGGTGCAGAGTATAAAAATAAAAAATCATGTAACTTATCTGATATAGCAACTACATCTTTTTTCCCTGCTAAGCCTTTAGGCTGTTATGGTGATGGTGGAGCAATATTTACAAATGATGATGAAATAGCTTCTAAGATTAGAATATTTTTAAATCATGGACAAAGTAAAAGATATATTCATAGTCATATTGGAATTAATGGAAGACTTGATTCAATTCAAGCAGGTGTATTAAATGCAAAGTTAAAATACTATAACGAAGAGATTGAAAAGAGACAGAGTATTGCTAATAGATACAATAATAGTCTAAAAAATATTATAACTCCATTTGTAGAAAAGAATCACTTATCGGTTTGGGCACAGTATTGTATAAGAGTTAAAGATAGAGAAGCTATGCTAGAGAAATGTGCTAAGAAAAATATTCCTACTGGAGTTTATTATCCTGTTCCACTACATCTACAAGAGGTATTTAAATATCTTAATTATAAAGAGGGAGATTTTCCAGTTACAGAAAAGGTCTCTAAAGATATTATGGCACTACCAATGTCTGCATTTTTAACAGAGGAAGAGCAAGATTATATTATAAAGGCTATAAATGAATAAAACTTTTATACATGAAACAGCTAATGTGTCGTCAGAAAGTAAAATTGGTGAGGGTACAAAAATATGGATAAACTCTCAAATAAGAGAAGATAGTCAAATAGGTAGTAACTGCATTATCTCTAAAGATACATATATAGATACTCATGTAAAAATTGGAAATAACTGTAAAATACAAAATTCTGTCTCTGTCTATCATGGTGTAACAATAGAAGATGATGTTTTTGTAGGACCAAATGTCTGTTTTACAAATGATAAAGTCCCAAGAGCTTTTAATGCAGAGTGGAAAATAACACCAACGTTAATAAAAAAAGGAGTTAGTATTGGTGCAAACTCTACAATAGTATGTGGTATAACAATTGGTGAATATGCAATGGTAGCAGCAGGAAGCGTTGTAACTAAAGATGTAGAATCTTATAGTTTGGTTATGGGCAACCCCGCAAAGCACTATAATTATATTGATAAGATGGGAAATAAAGTAGAAGGAAAATCAGATGATTAATATAGGACTGATAGGGTTTGGTTATTGGGGACCAAATGTAGCAAAAAACTTATTTAATAATCCAAAATATAAGTTAGATACTATTTGTGATTATGACAACAGTAGATTAGAAAAAGCAAAAAGTATCTATATTAAACAGGTTAATTATGAATCAGATTATAAAGTCTTATTGGAAAATAAAGATATTGATGCTATTGCAATAGCTGTAGAGACAAGTGGACACTATAAGATAGCAAAAGATGCACTACTCGCAGGAAAACATATCTATGTAGAGAAACCATTTACATCTACTTTAGAAGAGGCAAAAGAGCTAAGAGATTTGGCTTCAGAGTTGGGATTGATTATTCATGTAGACCATATAATGATATTTCACCCTATAATACAAAAGATAAAATCACTAATTGATTCAGGTGAATTAGGTGAAATATTATACATTGAGGGCATTAGATTAAATCTTGGTCAAATAAAAAAAGATGTAAGTGCCATGTGGGACTTAGCTGTTCATGACCTATCAATTATTGACTATTTATCAGATGGAGAAGAGCCATTTTATATTAGTGCCATTGGAGAGAAAATCTATAATCCAAAAGAGAGTTTAGTCTTTTTATCTCTTAGATATAAAGGGTTTATTGGACATATTCAATCTAGTTGGGTATCGCCATTAAAAGAGAGAAAAGTAGTTGTTGCAGGTACTAAAAAAATGGTTGTTTTTGATGATATGAAAATAGGTGAAAAACTTATGATATATGATAAGGGAGTAAATGTAATATCGGGAGAGAGTATAGAGTATCTTGATTATGCAGTAAAAATAAGAGAGGGTGACATACTTATTCCTTACATACCTCAAGAGGATGCTCTCTATAATAGTTTAGACCATTTTTTAGAGTGTATTCAAGAAAAAAGACAATCTATCTCTGGCCCAAATCAAGCTATTAGGTTGTTAAATATACTCTATCAAGCAGATAAAAGTATGAATAAATAAAATAAATAAGGAAGTAATAATGAAGAACATAGATATAAAAAACAGTAATATATTGGTTATTGGTGGAGCAGGATTTATCGGCTCTCATATTGTAGAAGAGTTATTAAAAGAGGATGTTAATGAGATTGTTATATATGATAACTTTTCCAGAGGTACTCATGAAAATCTTGAAGTAGCATTAAAAGACCCAAGAGTTAAAATATTTGATATAGGAGGAGATATTCTTCAAACAGATATTTTAGATGAGGCAGTAAAAGGGAAAGATTATGTATTTCATTTAGCAGCTTTATGGCTTCTTCACTGTTATGATTTTCCACGAAATGCTTTTCATGTTAATATTGAAGGAACTTTTAATGTACTAGAGGCGTGTGTAAAACATAATGTTAAAAAGCTAATATACTCTTCATCAGCTTCTGTTTATGGTAATGCTGTTGAGCTTCCTATGACAGAAGAGCATCCTTACAATAATCAGACATTTTATGGAGCTTCAAAAATAGCTGGAGAGCATATGTGTAAATCTTTCTATCATAGATATGGATTAAACTATGTAGGATTAAGATACTTTAATGCCTATGGTGCAAGACAGGATTATAAAGGGACATATATTGCAATTATCATGAAAATCTTAGATAGAATCGATAAGGGATTACCTCCAATAGTTTATGGTGATGGTTCACAAGCATACGATTTCATATATGTTACAGATATTGCAAAAGCAAATATTGCTGCAATGAAATCAGATGCAACTAATGATTTTTATAATGTTGCAACAGGAAAACAGACAAGTATAAAAGATTTGACCAATATTCTTTTAGAAATTACTGGAAGTGATTTAGATATTGTATATCAAGAGGCTGAACAGATGTTTGTTTCAAGTAGAATTGCAGATGTTACAAAGGCATCAAAAGAGTTAAACTTCAACTATACTATTGAGATAGAAGAGGGATTAGAAAAGTTAATTGAGTGGAGAAAGAATCATATAGATTTAGTTGCTAAAAGAAGAGGGGAAATTAGATAATGATTAAACTAATTAAACCCTATATATCATTTGATGAAGTAAAAGATGAATTTGAAGGTATTTTTGAGAGTGCTTGGTTTACAAAAGGTAAGTTTGTAGAAGAGTTTAGAGAGGAGATAAAGTCATATACAGGTGCAAAACATGCCTATTTAACAACTTCTGCAACAACAGCTCTTACTATGGCATTAAAACTATTTGACATTAAGGCAGGTGATGAAGTTATAGTTTCTGACTTTTCATTTCCTGCATCCTCTAATGTTATAGAGGATTTAGGTGCTACTCCTGTTTTTGTTGATGTCTCTTTAGATACTTTCAATATGCTTCCAGAGGAGTTGGAGAGTAAGATTACAGAAAAGACCAAAGCTGTAATGTTTGTAGATGCTTTAGGTAACCCAACAGGTATACATGAGATAAAAAAAATATGCCAAAAACACAATTTGCCATTAATAGAAGATGGTGCTTGTGCTATGGGAAGTAGTGAACTTGGAGTGAGATGTGGAAGTATTGCTGATGTTACTTGTTTTAGTTTTCACCCTAGAAAGCTCTTGACAACAGGAGAAGGTGGAGCAGTAACCTTTAACAATGATGACTATGTAGATTTTTTTGATATAAAATTAAATCACGGTGCAAAAGTAGAAAATGGTAAATTTGAGTTTGTAGATTATGGATATAACTATAGACTCTCAGAACTTCAATCTGTTATGGGTATAAAACAGGTTCAAAAGCTAGATAGTATTGTAAAATCCAGAAATAGTATAAGAGATGAGTATATAAAAGAGCTGACTCCTTTAGGCTATACTCCTCAATCTATATCTAAAGATGTAGTATATAACGTTCAATCACTAGTATTTGTTGTTCCTAAAGATATTAACCGTGATGAGTTGGTAAAATATCTTAGAGAAAATGGCATTGAGACTACCCTTGGAACTTACTGTTTAAGTGGAACATCTTACTATAAAAATAGATATAACGATGTTCAGCCAAATGCACAATATTTAGAGGAGAATACTATAACTTTTCCTTGTTATGATGGGGTTGATATTGAGTATATTGTAGATAAAGTAAGGAACTATAGTGCTAGATAAAATAAAGTACTCTTTGTCTAAATTTAATCTAAACTTAAACAATAAAGTTGTTTTAACAGAAGCATCTACAGGAGTTTACTCTTGTACTCCTATTATTGCTGATTTAGCTGGTGCAAAAAAAGTATATGCTATTGCTAAAGAGACAACCTATGGAACTTTTAAAGATATAGAAAAAAATTTTGAATCATACTTTAAAAATTATTCAGAAAGTAATATACAAATTATAAAATCATTAGATGAAATAGAAGATAAGGTTGACATAGTAACCAATAGTGGATTTGTTAGACCTATTGGAGAAGAGTTGCTAAAGCATATAGATAGTAAGTCAGTCATTACTCTTATGTATGAACCATGGGAGTTTAGGAGTTCAGATATTGACATTGAACTAATGTATAAAAATAGTATTAAAGTTTATGGAACAAATGAGCATGATAGTAGATTGCTGACTATGGACTATATAGGAATTACTGTACTTTATCTTTTATTGGATTATAAAATTAGCCATTTCTCTAAAAATAAAATTTTAATTTTGGGTAGTGAAGAGTTTACTGAACCTATTGAACGAGTACTAAAACAAAACAGTTACGATATCTATGTTATAAATAGTTATGATGATGATTTTATAGACTATGACATAGACATTTTTATAATTGCAGAGCATAAAAATAAAAAGTATATCATAGGTGATGATAAAGCTTATATAGATAAAAATAAGTTAAACAAAGATAAAAAAGTTATTCATATTTGTGGCAATGTAGATTTTGAAAATGTTGTTTTTTCTCATAAGCCTAAAGAGCCTAAGCCTTTTGGGTTTATGAGCTATAGAACAGACTTTATTGACAGTCAAGCTCTAATTGATTTACAAACAGGAAGTTTACTTGTTAGTCAAGGGATGCTAAGAGCAGAAGAGTTAGGTTTAAAAGGTGTTGAGTACAAGGAGTTTGTAGAGAAGAACTATTGTGGACTCTCTTTTGAAGATAAAAGGTATTGGTAGTATGAGTAAGTTTGCTATACAAAAAATTAATAGAAGAGATGAAAAAGATTATAAAAAATGGGTAAATTTTTTAGAAAAAGTTGATGGTGCGACAATATTTCACCATCCTGATTTTTTATCTTATCACTTTGATAGATTTGACGAGTACCATTTAGCTATTTTTAAAGGAGAACATATATTTGCTATTATTCCTCTTGCTCTAGTTGAAGTAGATGGTAAAAAGATAGCAAAATCACCTTATGGTGCAAGTTATGGTGGATTTGTTTTTAAAAAATTATTGAGTTATTCTGAATCTAAAGAGATTGCTATACTATTTAAAGAGTTTTTATCTAACAATAATATTGAAACAACCTATATTACTCCCTCTCTTGATTTTTATCATAAAGTTTTTAGTGATACATTTAATTTTGCGATGCTAGAGCAGGGATTTAAGATTATTAACTCTGATATTACTAGTGTAGTCCCTTTAAAAGATGTGGATTTAGAAACCGAAGTATTTACATCAAAATTGAGAAATGTAGTCAGAAAAGCACAAAAATTAGATATAAATATAGTTTATGATGCCTCTATAGATGACTTTTGGATACTCATGGAGAAAACTTTTAATAAGCATGGCGTATCTCCAACACATACTAAAGAGGAGATAGGTTATCTAAACTCTAAATTTCCAAAAGATATATATTTTAATATAGCATATCTTGATAATACTCCTATTGCAGGTATGGGTGTATTTAAAATAAATAGTTTGGTTAATATGAGTTTTTATTTATGTTCTGATAGTAACTATCAACAGACTCAGGCACTTAGTTTACTTGTTTATGATACGATAAAAAAATCTCAAGAGAATGGATTTAACTATTTTGATTTTGGTACATCTTCTGTAAATATGATAGGAAAAGATAATATTTTTAGATTTAAAGAGAGTTTTGGGTCAATTGGAAAGTTCAGAAATACATATAGATTAGAGTTAAAGGACTTAAATGAATAAAAAAATAAAAGTAGCATTAATAGGAAATATGAATAATGTATTTTTTACAGGTATGAGATACCTTAGAGATTTAGATATTGATGCACATCTATTTATGTACAAGAATGAATATGACCATTTTAAACCAGAGAATGATACCTATAAAATTGATAAATATAAAGAGTTTATCCATACTTTATCTGTAGCTAGTAGTGGAAAGGGATTGATTTTATCTAATACCAACACAATAAAAGAGGAGCTGAAGGGTTATGATATTTTTATTGGATGTGGTATTGCTCCTGCACTATTTGAAAAAATTGGTTATAGTTTAGATATTTTTGTGCCATATGCAGACGAGGTTGAATTAACATCTTATGACAATTTTCAAATAAAAGATATATTTAGATATTTTGTTAGAAGGTACACTGTAGATAAACAAATAAAAGGTATCAAGAATACAAAAAAAATTATAGCTTCTGCAATTTTACAGAAAACAAAAAATAGTATTAAAAGATTAAATGTAGAAGATAAACTTGTTAAAACATATATCTTAAGTGTCTATAGAGAAGCGACTAATATTGATACTAAGCATAAAGAGTTAAAAGAAGATAGAGATTTAGTACTCTTTTCTAATATAAGACATCATTGGAAAGATAGAGGAGAAGAGGATAAAAGAAAAAATGGGGATAAAGGGGTAAATAAGCTAATTATTGGGTACAGCCAATTTGTAAAAAATAATCCAAATACAACCTCAATACTTATTCTATTTGAATATGGTGTAGATGTAGATGCATCAAAAGAGTTAATCAAACAATTAGAGATAGAAGAGTATGTTAAATGGTTTCCTTTGATGCCAAGAAAAGAGATATTGTTACTAATGAAAGAAGCAGATATTGTTATTGGCTCTTTATCTGATGCAAGTATTGGAGGCGTAGGATTTGAAGCTTTGTCATGTGGTAAAATTTTAATGCATAATCTACTTCAAACAGATGAGGAGTACTATAATGAAATTGGACATGAACTCCCTTTTATTATGAGAGCAAACTCTCCTAAAGATGTAGAGCATCATCTAAAAGAGTTTATACAAAATAGAGAATTTTTTGCACAAAAATCTAAAGAGAATCAAGTTTGGTTTGATAAATATGCAGGTATTGGATTGGCAAAAGAGTATAAAAAAGTAATTGAAGATTTATATAGAGAAAAAGTGTAATGAGTTTATTAAAAAAAGGGCTTAGTGATAGTGGTTACTATCTTATAGCAAGTATAGGAAATAAAGCATTAGCATTTATGGTAATACCCATATTGGCTAAAACTGTTGGAGTTAAGGAGTTTGCTACCTATGACCTTTTTTTAGTAATAAGTAATTTTTTTAATATTTTGATTATTTTAGGTATTGACTCTGGAATAGCTATTTTATTGGCAGAATCTAAAGATAATAGAGTTCTCTCTTTTCTTTATGTCTCAACACTATTAATTAGTTCAACACTAATTTTTATTGTATCACTCATTCTCTCTTTTATTTTTTTATATGTTGATGAACTCTTTTTATTGAGTAGTAAAATTTGGATATATATTGGTCTATATGTACTTTTTACTATGATAAGTTACCATACCTTTAACTTTTTGAGGTGGAGAGGAAAAGCAAAACAAGCCTCATTTGTTACTCTATTTTCTTATATCTCTGGAATGCTAATAGGGTTATATTTTTTATATTTAGATAAGAGCATTGAAGCTTATCTACAAGGTCTTGTAATTGGTGTATTTATAGGTACTATTGTGGCACTATATATAGCAAAAGAGTATATTTTTAAATTTCAGCTTTTAGACAATTCAAAAGAGTTGCTCAAAGAGTTATTTCAGCTATCTCTACCTTTTGTACCTAACTATTTAGGAAATAGCTTAATGCAGATGGCAGACAGAGTTGTTATTTTAATGTTATTTGGAAAATATGAGCTTGGTATCTATGCTGTTGTAACAAAATTGGCAATGATTCCACAAGTTCTTATAGGTACACTCTCTGGAGGTTTTGTACCTGTTATGTTTAGAAACTATAAAAGTGAAAATGGGAAGAGTTTAATTAAAAACTTTTTCCACCTATATTTACTATTTATACCTATTGCTTTTTTTATAGCTTATCTTTTAGCTGATTGGGCTGTAGAGCTTTTTGGTGGTAGTAATTATGTAGAGTTTGCCTATCTATTCCCTATGGCATTAGTCTCTATACTTTTTGTCCAAAGTGGTCAATCTAATGGATTTGGTTACTCTATAAAAAGAAAAACTCATTATATTATGTATATAACATTTTTTGCAGTGGCTATAAACTATATATTTAGTTTTCTATTTGGATATTTAATAGGATTAGAGGGTGTTATTTTAGGGACTTTAATTGCAGGGATACTTAAAACATATTTTCATACATTTTACTCTGAAAGGCTCTATCCTTTTAATTATAGTTTTAAGTTAATTGTATCAGTAAGTATTTTAAGTTTTATATTGGTTATTTTTAGTGGAAAGGGAGCGTTGTAATGTGTGGAATATGTGGATATGTATCTGAAAAAAATATTAATATAGAAGAGATGAACAACTCAATTGCTCATAGAGGACCAGATAATCAGGAATTTTTTAAAGAGAAAGATATAGGACTAGGTCATACTAGATTATCTATTTTAGATTTAAGAGATGAGTCAAATCAACCAATGGTAAGTAGAAGTGGTAGATATGTACTTGTCTATAATGGAGAGATATATAACTTTATTGAGCTGAAAAAAGAGCTTGAGGAGCTAGGTGTTGTTTTTAGCCGACACTCTGATACAGAGGTAGTATTAGAGGGGTTTGAAGTGTGGGGTAGAGACCTCTTTGAAAAGTTAAATGGAATGTTTGCTTTTTCTATTTATGATAAAGAGTTAAATAAAATTTATATTGTAAGAGATAGATTTGGAGTTAAACCACTCTACTACTATAGTTACGGTGATGATTTTATTTTTGGTTCAGAGATAAAAGCTATTTTAGCTTCAAATATTGTAGAAAAAAAGTTAGATTATCAAGGTCTATATGAGTATTTACATTTTGCTACAACTTTAGGAGAGACAACCTTTTATGAAAATATTAAAAAGTTAGAGCCTGGATATTACATTGAATACTCTATTGATAAAAGAGAGTATTCAATAGATAAATATAAATTAAATTATGAAGTTACTCAATCAACAGACTCCCTAGATGATGCGATAAAAAATATTAGAGAACTTT
Source organism: Campylobacteraceae bacterium (assembly GCA_027038275.1). GTDB lineage: Bacteria > Campylobacterota > Campylobacteria > Campylobacterales > Sulfurovaceae > UBA1140. The sequence goes on from JALVXC010000105.1 coordinate 24,583, forward strand.
TTGAAGCCTCAGTAAAAAGGCAATTAGTCTCTGATGTCCCAGTTGGTATATTTTTAAGTGGTGGTATTGATTCTACTGCTATTACTGCTTATGCCACAAAACATTATAAAGGTAAAATAAAAACATTTTCAGCTGGATTCGATTATGATGGAGGTGATAATGAGTTGCCAAATGCAAAGTTTATTGCAGAGCATTTTGATACAGAGCATCATGAGTTGAGTATTACAGGTGATAATACAATAAAAATTTTAGAAGAGGTTAATCACTATTTTGACCAACCTTTTGGAGATGCGGCAAATATACCTCTCTATCTTATGACCAAAGAGTTAAAAGGAAAAGAGAAAGTAATACTACAAGGAGATGGAGGAGATGAGCTTTTTGCAGGTTATCATAGGTATCTTCGACTACATCACTATAAATCTTTTAAGTTTATCTCTAAGTTTTTCTTTTTAATGCAGAAAGCCATTCCTACAAGCAGCTCAAAATATAGAGGTTTAAGATTCCTTTTTGCTTTGAACCAAAAAGACCCAAGTAAAGAAATGGCGTATATACTCTCTCAAGAGATGTTCGATGAAGACCCAGCAGACTATTTTAGTTCTAAAGTTAAAAATAGACTAAAAAAAATAAATCCATTTCAAAGATATCAATATTTTTATAATAAATTTGAAAAGTTAGACCCTGTAAACAGAGCATTGTTTACAGATATGAATATTATTTTGCCCGATTTATATTTTGAAAAAGTAGATAGAGCAACAATGGCAAATAGCCTAGAGATTCGAGTTCCCTTTTTAGATAATGAGTTAGTAGAGTATGCAATGAGTCTACCCTCTAAGTATAAAGTTAGAGGAAAAGAGAAAAAGTATCTTTTAAAGAAAGCCTTTGATGGAGTTGTTCCAGATAGAATACTATATGGTCCTAAAAAAGGTTTTGGAGTCCCTTTTCAATATTGGTTAAAAACATCTATGAAAGATTTTATGATTGAAAATATTAGAGGTTCTGAAATATATAACAACGATATTGAACTTTTAATGCAAGAGCATATAGCTGGTAAAAAAGATAATGGAATGATTTTATGGAAGCTATTAAACCTCTCATTGTGGTTAAAAAAATCAGGTATTTCATTATGAATAAGAACTATATAACGGAGTCTATAGTTCATGCTTAAGTCAATTAACCAAGCATATTTACTTGTATCGGTAATATTATATTTTATATTGTCTCCAAAAATTTCTGGAGAGTATATATTAATAAACTTATTTGTTATGCTTAGTGTTATAACTTATTTTACAGTTCTATATACTAACATAGATATAAATCTTAAATCTTATACAAAAACATATTTAAGTACAGAAGTTTTTTTATATAGTCTCTTATTTGTCGCTATGGAAAACTCTATATCTTATTTTTACTCTAACAATTTTTTCATGTTTAGTATGTCAGATGCTGTTACTTATCATAAGTCAACTATAGAGATTTTAAATAAACCATTGCTAGAGGCAATAGACCAATATTTAACACATATGGGTTTTGATGATTTGGGAATGATATTGGTTTTATATCCTATTTATCATATATATCCATCAAATATTACTTTAAACATCTTCTATTTACTTGTAACAGTTATTACTACAGTTGGCATATTTGAACTTGCTAAAAACTTTATGTCAGATAAATATGCTTTTTTAGCATCATTATCCTACTCACTCTCTTCTTTTGTTTTGCTGTTTAATGCCACTGGACTAAAAGAGAGTTTTATGATAATGTTAGTTGTATTATCTTTTAAATACTATTATAGTCTAAATAAAAAGCTAAGTAGTTCAATTGCTTTTTTGTCTACAATAATATCACTACTTTTTTTTAGACCAGCTCTTGCAGTAATGATTATTGGAGTGATTGGACTTAGTTCTATATTATCAAATAAGGGAAGTATTGGTAAAAAAATCTTTGCTTTCTTAATATTTTTATTTTTAATAGCTATGAGCAATTCAATACTTGCAGAGATAGAGAGTTACACTACTGGAGGAATGGATACACTTGTAGAGGCAAGAGATATGAAAGGTAGTAGTGTCTCTTTTGCCTATATTGTACATATTTTATCTCAAGCTATCGGGCCAATTCCAACACTAATATCTTCTGAAAAAATTCTAACAATGTTTTATGCACCTGGTCTAATTTATAGAATTTTATTAGCTTTTCCATTTTGGTTAGCTATTTTTTATATTTATAAAACAAGAGACTATAAGTTATATCCATTGGTATTTTTCGTTCTTATGGAGATGTCTTCTTTAGCATTTATTCTTGATGGACTTGAATTAAGAAAATCTATGCCTCATATACCATTTGTTTTTGTTATAGCTTTTTGGTTTTTAGATAAGTATGATAATAGAGTTCTTAGAATTAAAAAAAGAAAAAGATTCAACCAATTTTTTAAATTTTCAATGTTTATATTTGTATTATTGATTTTTTACTGGAACTTTAGATAAAGGAGCATAGATGAGAGTACTATTTGTAAGTAGTGGAAATACTAAAGATGGGATTAGTCCAATTATAAAAAATCAGGGTGAATCTTTAAAACAGGAGGGAACAAATTTAGAATATTTCACAATAAAAGGTGGAGGAGTTAAAGGATACCTTAAATCTATTTTTAAACTAAGAGAACACTTAAAAAACAACTCTTATGATGTAATACATGCTCACTATTGGCTCTCTGCTATTGTTACCTCTTTGGCTGGTGCTAAACCTATGGTAGTTTCATTAATGGGAGATGATGTAAAAGCAAAAGCTTGGTTTAGATGGATTATATATTTTTTTCACCATCTATCTTGGTCAAAAACTATTGTAAAGTCACAAGACATGTATAACTCATTTGGACAAAAAGATGTTGCTATTATCCCAAATGGTGTAGATATGAATAGATTTAAACCTATAGATAAAGAGATAGCTATAAAAGAGACTGGATGGGATATAACAAAAAAGCATATTCTTTTTACTTCAAATCCAAAACGAATTGAAAAAAATTTTAAACTTGCTCAAGATGCATTTAATCTTTTAAAAGATGAAAATTTAGAATTACACTACTTGATAGATATACCAAATGAAAAAATCCCATATTACTATAATTCAGCATCGGTAGTTATCTTAACAAGTTTATGGGAAGGTAGTCCAAATGCCATAAAAGAGGCTATGGCTTGTAATATACCTATTGTATCTACTAATGTAGGCGATGTAGAAGATGTTCTCTCTAAAACAGAAGGATGTTATATCTCTAGTTTTGACTATAAAGAGTTTGCTTCAAAGATAAAAAAAGCACTAAACTTTGGAGAAAGAACTACTGGTAGAGAAGATATAGTACATTTAAAATCAAAAACAATTGCTAAAAAAATAATTGATATATACAAGGAGATATAATGTGTGGGATTGTAGGAAAGATAAACTTTAATAATAAAGAGGTAGAGGCAGAGACTCTTACTCAAATGATGGAGACAATAAAACATAGAGGTCCTGATGATAATGGTTACTTTATAGATAATGAAGTTGGACTCGGTTTTGTGCGTTTAAGTATTTTAGATTTATCATTAGCAGGACATCAACCTATGATGAGCGATGATAATAAGTTGGTACTCATTTATAATGGGGAGATATACAACTATATAGAATTAAGAGAAGAGCTTAAAGCTAAAGGGTATACATTTAAAAGTAACACAGATACAGAAGTTCTTTTAAAATCCTATGAAGAGTGGGGAGAAGATTGTCTGCATAAATTTAATGGTATGTGGGCTTTTGTTATATATAATAAAGAGACCAAAGAGATTTTTGGAGCAAGAGATAGATTTGGAGTAAAACCTTTTTACTACTATCAAGATAATGAAACATTTATTTTTGCATCAGAGATAAAAGCCATACGCTCTGTATTAAAAAATTCTCTTTCTGTTAATGACCAAGCTGTATTTGATTATCTATCTTTTAATAGAACAGACTACAACAATAGAACTTTTTATAATGAAATTTATAAAGTTCAACATGGACATAGTTTCTCTATAGATGCAGATAAAAATTTTAAATTAAAGAGATGGTATGACCTAAAGAGTAACTGTAACAAAGAGCCTATTGATGCTGATAAATATCGTGAACTATTTACCTCTTCAATTAAACTACGAATGCGTTCAGATGTACCTGTGGGAGTCTGCTTAAGTGGAGGCTTGGACTCTTCAAGTATAGCTTCTGTTATATCTAAAACATTAAATATTAAAGATATAAAGAGCTTCTCAGCTGTATATAAAAAGGGTCAAAGAGGTGATGAGAGTGAGTTTATAGATGAGATGAAACCATATTTAAACAATATGAACTATACTACACCAACAGCTAAGTCACTATATGATGATATTGAAGATATGGTTTACAATTTAGATGAACCTGTACCTACTACTAGTATCTATGCACAATATAGTGTTATGAAGTTAGCAAAAGAACATGCTGTTGTTACTATTGATGGACAGGGGGCAGATGAGCAGTTGGCTGGATACCACTATTTTTATGGTTTCTACTTTAAAGAGCTTTTGGCAAATCTTTCTCTAGGAAAGTTCTCTTTTGAGATGTTTCACTATTTGAAAAAACATAAATCACTTTTTGGAGTAAAGACACTTCTGTTTTTTCTACTTCCAGAAAAATTAAAAATTAGATTAAGAGTTGAACAAGCTTCATATATACAAAATGATTTTTATAAAGACCATAGTACAAATAGTGTATTAGCAGGTGATTTATATGCAGCAAAGACACTTAAGGAGTCTCTGCTTAACCATTTTGAGTATAAGCTTGAACACCTCTTAAAGTGGTCAGACCTTAACTCTATGAAGTTTTCTATTGAATCTCGTGTTCCTTTTCTTGACTATAGACTTGTTGAGCAGACACTATCTTTAACAAATGATAGTTACATTAAAAAAGGTCTTACCAAACATATTTTAAGAGAGAGCATGAAGTCAATTCTTCCTGAAAAAATTAGAATGAGATATGATAAATTAGGGTTTGCTACTCCTGAAGATGAGTGGTTTAGAGAGGAGTTTTTTCAAGAGTTAATAAGAGATATATTAAATAATCCAAGCAATAAGCTTAAGAGATATATAGATACAAACAAAGCATTAGAGATGTATGGTAGACATTTAAATAAAGAGATAAATTGCTCTAAAGATATTTGGAAATGGATAAATTTAGATTTATGGTTGAAAAATAATGAAAAATAAAATGGAGATATTATGAAAAAAGGTGTCATTGTTCTTGGTGGACATATTCAAGGTCTAAATATTATTAGAATATATGGTAAAAGAGGGATACCAGTTATACTTTTAGATAATAATGGATTAAATTTAGGAAAACACTCTAAATATTGTAATGAGTTTTATAAGTATGAAAATAGTGATATAGTAGAAATGCTATTAAAACTTAAATCATTAGAAAAATATAGAGGTTGGTTGATTATGCCAACAAATGATTTACAAGTTAAAATATTGAGTCAAAACAGAGAAGAGCTAGGTAGGTACTTTACTGTATCTACCGATGAGTGGTCTGTGGTAAAAAAATGTTATAACAAGATAGAGACCTACACCATTGCAAAATCTCTATCAATTCCAATTCCTTGGACAATTTTTCCTAAGAGTAAAGAGGAGCTTATATCTAATAAAGATATTAAGTATCCGTGTATTATTAAACCTGCTGTTATGCATACTTTTTATGATAAGTTTAAAAAGAAAGTATTTGTTTGTAATAATGAGAAGGAACTTTTAGATAATTATATAGACGCAACTGAAGTTATTCCAAGCTCTGAAATTATAGTTCAAGATATAATCCCAGGTAACAGTAGCAATCAATACTCAGTTGGACTCTTTTATAGTAATGAAAAAAACTATAATCATATTGTTGTTCGTCGAGCAAGGCAACATCCAACAGATTTTGGAAATGCTACAACATTTGCAGAGAGTGTTGATATAGAGAAGCTCAAAATTAAAGCAGAGAAGATTCTTAAAGAGATAAGGTACAATGGACTTTGTGAGGTTGAGTTTAAATATGATACTAGAGATAGAGAGTATAAACTTTTAGAAATCAATCCAAGAACATGGAAGTGGCACTCTATTTCAGAAAAAGCAGATGTTCCTTTTCTCTTATCTATATATGAGAAGATGATTAATAATAAAGAGCTAATAACCGTTAGCTATAAAGAGAGCTACTTTAAACATATTTTACTAGATACAATAATGATGATTCTACATAAAGAGTATAGAGAGTCTAAATCTTACGATAGAGATAAAGTGCAATATGCTGTTTGGGATAAAAAGGATATAGGTCCTGCAATATGGGAGCTAATCTACTTCCCATATAATATAATAAAGAGGTAAAAGATGAAAAAGATACTGTTTGATATTGGACACCCTGCACAAGTTCATAATTTTAAAAATATATATTGGGATTTGAAGAAGAGAGGTTGGGAGGGTCTATTTGTTACAAAAGATAAAGAGATTTGTGTAGAGCTACTAGAGAAGTATAATCTTCCATTTATAATTCTTAGCAAAAATAAAAAAGGTATTTTACGAAAAATCCTTTTTTTAATGAAAGATATATTTGAATTTTATAAAATAGTTAAAGAGTTCAAACCCAATATTGTAATTAACAGAATGTCACTTCACTCTATATTGGTTTGTAAGATTTTTAAGATAAAACAGATATCTCTAGCAGATACAGAGAAGTCCTTGAATTTTAGCTTTTTAACAGATACTATACTTACAGCAACCTCATTTAAAAAGGATTTTGGAGATAAACATATAAGATATAAGGGCAATATTGAACTTTTTTACCTTCATCCAAACTGGTTTAAAGCAGATGATAGTATTTATGATTTTTTAAAAATTAAAAAAGAGGAAGAGTATGTAATTGTAAGATTTGTCTCTTGGGATGCTCATCATGATATTGGTCAAAAAGGTTTTTCATACAATGAAAAGATTGAGTTAGTAAAAAAACTTTCTGAAAAAACAAAGGTATTTATATCTTCAGAGATAAATCTTCCTCCAGAATTAGAACAATACCAAATTACAATTCCAATAGAGAAGATGCATGATGCTCTATACTTCTCATCCTTATATATTGGAGAGGGTGCTAGTATGGCATCGGAATCTGCTATGTTAGGAACACCAGCAATATATGTTAATACTCTTAATGGTGCAGGTATCTTTAAAGAGCTAGAACAAGAGGGACTTTTTTATATAATTACAGATGTAGATAAAGCTACTTCAAAAGCTCTTGATATTATTGAAAATAGCTCAAAAGAGTCTTATATAAGTAAAAAAGAGGAGTATATTAAAAAGAAGATAGATGTCACTGCATTTACAGTTTGGTTTATAGAGAACTATCCAAAAAGTGTAGAGATAATGAAAAAAGACCCAGATTATCAGTTAAGGTTTAAATAGTGAAAGATTTTACGCATAATATCTAAGTACCTGACCATAATAAGTGACATATTTTAAAGATGGGGAGAAGATGAAATAATATGTTAGATATTAAAAAAATTACAAAAGATAGATACACAGAGTGGAACAATTTTGTAGATAAATCTAAACAAGGTTCTATATTTTCAAAAACATGGTACTTAGATGCACTGCAAGTAAACTATGAGATACTGATTATAGAAGATAAGAGTATAATAAAAACAGGTATTGTACTAGCAAAAAATGAGATTAATACCTATGCTAACCCCATGCTCGACAAGTATCTAGGAGTTCTGTTTCTTGATGAGCAAGGAAATCAACAAAAGATTATTTCAAAACAGTATAAATATATGGAGACTTTAGCAAAAGAGTTAAAGAAAATAAAATCATTTGACTATTATTTTCATCCATCTTTTAGAAATTGGATTCCATTTAGTTGGCAAGGCTTCACTCAACAAACCAAATATACCTATAGAATAGAAAACCATAAAAATACCCTTAATGAAATAAAAAAGCAATTTCACTATAATATAAGAAACGATATAAAGAATGCTATTAAAGAGAGAGTAGAAATAAAAGAGGATATTCCATTTGAGACACTATGGGTTGTAATCAATAAAACATTTATAAGGCAAGGAAGTAAATCTCCATTTAACAAAGAAAAATTATCCTATTTTATAAAAATATTAAAAGAGAAAAAAGCCTTTGTATCATTTGGTGCTTATGATAAAAATGGAGTCTGCATCGCTGTCTGTGGAGTTGTTTATGATAAAAAATCATCATACCTTTTACTAAATGGTATAGATATAGAAAAACAGATAAGAGGTGCTAACACCTATATGTTAGATGAGAGTATTAAATATTTTCATGATAGGTGCGACTATTATGATTTTGAAGGCTCTATGTTGCTAGGAGTTGAGCAGTTCTATAGAAGATTTGGAGGAGAGTTAACCCCATATATGAGAATATGGAACGATAACTTTTTTAACTATGCTAAATCAAAAGCAAAAAAGATATATAAAAAAATAAGGTATGGTAGATAATGAAAATACTAATAGATATAGGACACCCTGGTCATGTCCATCTTTTTAAAAATTTTGCATGGGAGATGCAAAAAAAAGGTCATGAGATACTCTTTACTTGTCGAGATAAAGAGTTTGAGATATATCTGCTTGAAAAGTATGGATTTCAATATAAATCATTTGGTAAAAAGTATAAAAAACTTATTGGAAAACTCTTTGGACTCTTAAACTTTGATATGCAGATGATAGCAACAGCCCTACAGTTTAAACCTGATATTTTTTTAAGTCATGGGTCAATGTATGCTGCACATGCTTCTGCTGTTGTAAGAAAACCACATATCTCATTTGAAGATACATTCAATATGGAACAGGTAAAGCTCTACTCTCCTTTTACAGAAGCAATTTTAGTAAATAACTTTAAAAATCCTCCTCTTAACTCTAAAAATGTAAGAACCTACAGTGGTTATCATGAGTTAGCCTATCTACATCCCCATCAATTTACTCCAAATAGAGATATATTTTCGCTCTTAAATATAGAAGATAATGAGCCTTATGTCATTATCCGTTTTGTATCTTGGGACGCTTCTCATGATGCAGGACAAGGAGGGCTAACACTAGAATATAAAGAAAAAATCATCAATACTCTATCAAAACAGATAAAACTCTTTATATCATCTGAAGGAGAGCTTCCCAAAGCTTTAGAACCGTATCAAATTAAGATTCCTGCTGAAAAGATGCATGATGCTTTAGCCTTTGCTACACTATTTATAGGAGAGGGTGCAACAATGGCAAGTGAGTGTGCTATGCTTGGAACACCTAGCATTTATGTTAACACTTTAGACCCACTTACTATTAAAGAACAAGAGGCGTATGGACTGGTTTTTGACTATCGTAATGCCAATGGTGTATTGGAAAAGGCATTAGAACTTTTAAATCAAAAAGATTTAAAAGAGGAGTTTCAAGCAAAAAAAGAGAAACTCTTAGCCGATAAAATAGATGTCACTGCATTTACCATTTGGTTTGTAGAGAACTACCCAAAGAGTTTAAAGATAACAAAAGAAGACCCAGATTATCAGTTAAGGTTTAAATAGTGAAAGATTTTACACATAATATATATAGAGAGCTATTAGAGACGCTAAAGGAACAAAACAATCAATTTATTACAGTAGAGGAGTATTTTAGCTCTATTTATGATGACTCTAAACCCTTTATCATGATACGTCATGATGTTGACAGATACCCAAATCGTTCTTTAGAGATGGCAAAGCTTGAAAAGAGCATGGGAGTAAAAGCTACTTACTATTTTAGAACTATTCCTCAAACACTAAAACCAGATATTATAAAAGCTATTGCTGATTTAGGGCATGAGATAGGTTACCATTATGAGTCTTTGGCTGAAACCAATGGAGACTACAAAAAAGCTATAGAGGATTTTGAAAAAAATCTTGCAGTACTTAACAAGTTGTATCCTATAAAAAATATTGCAATGCATGGACGACCAACATCTAAATGGGATAGTCGTCTGCTTTGGGATAGGTATGACTATAAAAAGTATGGCATACTCTCTGAACCCTATTTTGACATAGATTTTAATGAACTCTTTTATACCACCGATGCAGGTCGTGCATGGGATAATGGAGAAATTAATTTAAGAGATAGGGTTGATACAAAATTTAACTTTTCTTTTACACATACAAAAGATATTATAAAAGCACTAAAAGAGAGTAGATTGCCCAATAAAATAATGATAAATATTCACCCTGAACACTGGGCAAGAACAGATGTAGAGTGGTATAAGATATGGCTAATACGAAAAACTAAAAATAGTATAAAAAGAATGTTAATCAAGTAGTATATTCTTTAAAATTATATTAATTTAATAATTAGTAACTTTCATTTAAAAGTATTTTGGGTGAAATGATATATAATAACTGAAACTTATAAAAATAAGTTATTAAAGAAATAGGGAATAAAAATGAAAAATAAAATTGCAATTTTTATAATGTTCTTAGTTAGTTATAGTGTAGCAACAAGTAAAATTGATACGAAAGATTTATTAAATAAAGATACTCTCTATATTACAAATATAGAAGGTAATGGAAGTTACTATTGTGATGGTATTAGTGACCAAATAGAGATAAATAGAGCACTTGATAGAGTTGCAAAAGATAAATCACTAACTACAGTTTATTTAAAAGGTCCAATGAGTTGTGTTATTGATGAACCAATTTTAATTTCAAGTAATACAATATTAAGAGGAGACAAAACAGTTAAAGTTCAATTAAAAGATAATGTTGAATGGAATATGCCCAATAAACCTATGATTGGACAAAAAAATCCAAATGGAACAGTTGCATGGAAAATAGGTAAATATGGTAGTGGCACTATATCAAATGTGGAAATTAGTGGATTTGAATTATCAGGAGGTATTCAAAAAGAACCTACAGGGCAATATTTTGTAATGTTAATAAGCTTTTATGACCCATCTTTTATAAAAATTCATGATATGAATCTTCATGATTCCAAGGGAGATATTATTCGTTTTTATGGTTCTAATGTAGGAAAGTCTCATGATTTAGAAGTCTATAATAACATAATAAAAAATTCTGGACATGAGGGAATCTATTTTATCTACCCAAATAATATAAAGGCATATAATAATAAAATTTATGCAACTAGAACTAACTCGGGAATTAGAGTCTCTACAGGTAGTAACTTTTCTATTTATGGGAATATTATAGGTAATAGTTTAAAAAAACGTAGCTCTGGGTATGCTGGAATTCTTATTGGTTCATCATCTCCTACTCCTATAGGAAAGGCAGATATCTATAATAACTATATCTATGGTAAAAATGGTGGAATTGTTTTAGAAGCAAGAAGTGGTTTTGATTCTAAAAGTAGTTTAAAAGATGTTCATATTCATCATAATATATTATATAAGATTGCTAATTATAATAGTAATAGTTATCTTAATGGAGCAATTCGTATAAATGGTTTTCATAACACACTTATTGAATATAATACTATTGATAGTAGTCAAAAAGATGGAATAGTTTATGATGAACATGGAAGAGAAGATAAAAGAGGTACTGGATACAAAACAATTGTACGTAATAATATTATTTCAAACTGTATAGGTTCAGCAATTAGTAACTTAAATCCAGATATACATACTTTTAACTCTAAATATAATGATTTTTTTAATAATGGAGTTAAGAGTGATGATAATATTAATAACTATAATATAGAACCTCTTTATACTCATCATAAGTTAAAAGAAACTAGTGGTTGGCATCATGTTGTTGCAACCTATGATAGCTCTACAGAGAGATTTAAAATATATGTAGATGGAGCAGAGAGAGCAAATCAAAAGTTTTTAGGTTTTGGAACAATAGGTACAAATAATAATGATATTAGTATAGGTAGCTATAGAGGACTTAACTATTTTCAATTAGATGGTCTATTAGATGATATGGCTGTTTGGAATCGTGCTTTAAATTCTAAGGAGGTGTTAAGTCTTTGGAATAATGGAGATGGTAAAAGAGTTGATGATAGTAATTTAACTAGAGGATTAGAAGCATACTGGCAGATGGAAAATAATTGGCTTGATACCTTAAATAACTATAATAGTAATCAAGATTGGAGTACAGCAACTTTTACAACAAATGCTAAAGTTGGAAACTATTCGGGATTATTTAATAAAAATGCTCATACTTTTTTCCCTAATAGGCTATCCCCCTCTTTAGCTTTAACAATTTCAGTGTGGGTTTATAGAGATAAAAAGAGTATAGAAGATAAAGATATTCAGACAATTTTTAATAAGGGAGCAGAAGAAAATAATAATCATATTTGGTTATATGCTAAAGGAAATCGTATCTATTTTGAACTTGGAAATGGAAATGGAGTACGACATAGTATCTCCTCTCTAGGAGAATTAAATCCTGAAGAGCTAGATTTCCATCTTAAATCAAAATATGGTCGTTGGAGTAGCAAAAAAGGGTGGATAAAAGATTCCGTAACAAGTTTACTTATTGATAAAGGTGAGTCTAAACTTCATAAAAAAGTAAATCTTGGTGCGTATGGAGATACACCTGAAGAATCAAAAGGAGAACTCGATAATAATCTGAGTTCTAAAGCTCCTCAGTAAAAACAGCAATACTCCGAACCTTAGCCCCCTCGTCTAAACAACGAACAGTATGTCTACTAGGCTTTAAATAACGATAGATTGCCTTACCAGATATACTGACAATAGGCTCATCATTATCTATTAACCAATAAATCGTTTGATTCTCCTCAAACGAATAACACTCTAACTTAGTCTTTTTAAACTCACGAGGTAACAAACGATTGTAGGTATAGGTCTTATCATGAATAGGGCTAGTTATAAGTGGTTTATAGCTCTTCCACTCATTGTAACATGGGTGAGACTTTAGCTCTGCAATAGAGTCAATAACCCCTTGCTTTTGCAGATAGGAAAGTACCTCTGCTCTCATGGTTTTACACTCATTTTTAAGAGTAACGCTTTCTATGAGTTGGTCTTTAATCTGCTCTTTACACTCTCCTAACTGCAAGGCATCTTGACAGATGGTTTTTGTAACTATCCCTGTTGGCTTGGCAAACCAGCTCTGTTTTCCTAAGAGTTTAAAGATTTTAAAAAGAGTAAGTGACGCTATCTTAATTCCAGAGGGGTAGACTCCATTGTGTGGTCTGCTAGAAGAGCCTGAAAAGTTCCCAAACCAAACAGCTACGGTATAGTTAGGGGTGTAGCCAATGGTTAGCATATCTTTAGCATGAGCAGAAGTTCCTGTCTTAAAGGCTATACGTGGCATATCTTTTAGATACTCCCAAGTAGCAGAAAAAGAGGGGCGAGGTGCATCGGCTAAGATAGTGGAGATGAGCCAACAAGCTTGTGGCATTAGAACACTCTGTTTGGGGTAGCTTATATCTTTTAGGTAACTAGCCCTTTGAAAGAGTCCACCATTAGCCAACATAGCAAAGAGTTCAGCACTTTCTCTAAGTGAAATACCCCACCCACCAAGTACTAATGAAGCTCCATAATATGGCTTTTTATGCACTAAAGAACGAGTGTTCACCTCATCTAAAAGCTCATACAGAGACTCTTTTTTAAGTAGTCGGTCAAGCTCTACAGCAGGAATATTTAGTGAGCGTTGCAGTGCCTCTGTAGCCGTTACCTCCCCCTCAT
>JALVXC010000106.1 GCA_027038275.1 Campylobacteraceae bacterium
TATAGTAAAAGAGATAAGTGATAAACACCTTTACACTCTTCTTTCTAAAAGTTTAGATGCAGGAGAGTGTGAAGCCATTGTTTTAGCCAAAGAGATGGAACTCTCATTGATAATAGATGAGAAAAAAGGGCGAAAGATAGCTTCTAATTTGGGTATTAATATTTTTGGGTTTATTGGTTTGTTGGTGTTAAACTTCAAAAAAAAGATGCTTAGTAAACAAGATACTCTTGATGTTTTTTATAAAGCTAAGGAGCAGGGTTTTAGGGTTGGTATGAGATTGGAGAGTGAGTTTTTGGCGTTGATTGGATATTAATCTCTTTTTTGTAGCAAGTAACAGTTCGGTTATTGTTACCGATAACATCAAAGATATTGAATGTGGAGAGCTTAAGTTTGACATAGAGGTCTTAACCCCCAAACAATTTATAGAGAGGTATAGAAAATGAGTACATTGACACTAAGAATTCCTGATAGTAAGTATGAGCGATTAAAAAGCTATGCCAAGAGTAAAGAGATTTCTCTTAACAAGCTTTTTGATGAGTTAGCCACCATTGCATTGACTCAATTTGATGCAAAAACGCGTTTTGATGTGATGGTAGCAAAAGCAGATAGAGCAAGAGGTTTAGAGCTTTTGAAAAAGCTTGATGACGCGTAGGGTGTTTTCCCCTGAAAACACCGTCAAATAAAACCTTGGTCTTCCCCGTCACTTTTTTTTCTTTGTCTCACAACAAAAGAAATAAAAGTAACCAAAAAAAAGAAAGTGTGAAGGGCTATTTCAGCTAAAAACAACTTCTTTATTTTAAGGTTTTAAAAATATATTAACTGTTAAAATGAGCAAAATAAAAAGGGATTGCATGGAAAGTACAGAATTAATTATATTAGGTATAAAAGTAGGTGATTGGCTACAAATAGGTGCTTTATTATTAGCTATTATAGGTTTATATTACAATACTAAAGAACAAAAGAAAACAAATTTTCAAGAAAGAATCAAAATTGTTTCAAATACAATAAATCAAATTTATCATGATAAAGAATTGTCACAAATGTTATATAGACTGATAAGTTCCAATTCTCCTAATCCATTTAAATATACTGATGATTTTCATGGTTCAGAAGATGAGATAATATTAGATAAATTGTTATTTGAATTAGATTTTTTAGCAAAACAATATTATGGGAAAATTTTAAATATTGAAGATTTTTCAATTATTAAAGAAATATATTTAGATATTAACCATAATAAAGAAATACAAAAATATTTCAATTATTTAGATACATACTATAAATCTTTAAATAAAACCAATGAATTTTCTTTAAGTTTTAGAAAAATATCTAAAGAATTTTCAAATTTATCTTCTAGTGAAAAAAAGGACTCATAGCACCCAAAATTCACACACAGTTAACCCCAAAACAGTATCCTACTAAAATAAAAAAACAGTAGGATGCCCCAATGCTCAAAAACAAAGAAGAATTATCCCTAATAGAAAAAATCCTAAAAAAACCCCATTTCATCATCTCAATTTTAGCCATTTTTATTTTGGCAGGTATTACTGGATATGGTAAAATTCATAGAAATCTCTTTCCAGACTCAAACTACCCAGAAGTAGCTGTTGTGGTAGTTGAGGCAGGGGCGAGTGCTAAGAGTATGGCTTCAAATATTGCTGTTCCTGTGGAGGAGGAGCTTTATACGCTTGACAATATTCGCCGTGCATATTCAAGTACCATTGATGAAGTCACAGTTATTCGTGCCGAGTTTGAGTATGTCAAAGATATTGACACAGCCGTCAATGATGTGACCAATGCTCTCTCTAAGATTCGCTCCAAACTTCCAAGTGACATCAAAGAGCCACAGATTATCAAAATAACCTCTGCGACTGCTCCTGTTTGTGTGGTTGCTATGAGTCCTAAAGATAGCTCGATTAGCCTAGAGGATATTCGCGACTTAGCCTCAACGCAGATTAAACACAAGCTTATCAAAGCTGATGGGGTAGCAAATGTTGACATCTTTGGTGGGTATGAGAAAGAGTTGCAGATTATTGTTGACAAAGATAAACTTGACCAATATCACTTAACTTTAGCTCAAGTAATCGCCACCATTCAGAAGAACAACAAAGAGTACGCCATCGGTTTTGTGAGTGATTTGCAGACCTCTTATCTGCTCAAATCAGGTGGACAAAAAGATAAAATCAACGATATAAAAAATATGCCACTCACGCCAAGCGTAAGGCTTTTAGATGTAGCAAAGGTCTATTTTGGGCATTATGAGAACCGTTCTGCCTACTATGGCAATGGTAAAAAAGCGATAGCCCTCTCAATTCAGCGAACCGAAACAGCCGATGTTATTCAGACCATTAAACATGCACAAGAGAAGATAGAGGAGTTTAAAAAGCTCTA